>JAJUGN010000042.1 GCA_029265975.1 Clostridiales bacterium | reverse complement strand
CAAGTACAAGAACAAGGAGATAGTCAGAAGGCTGCATATAGCCGGAGTGTTCAGCGTGAAGGACAGCGTGGCAAAATGCGCCGAAATACTCGGGACCAGCAAGAACACGGTCTACATGCATTTGAGAAATATCGGCGCGTAGAAGCCGCAAATAATAAACTATTTAAACGAGCAATCGGTTATTCCGGTTGCTTCAGACTGTCGGAAAAGCCCAAAGGGCTTTTTCGACAAGGGGGCTTAATGACGGCCGCTCTGCCGCGCCCGTCATGAGAGGTGTCATTTCCGACGTACACGCCGCCGGAAATGACAGATTTGACTTTGTTTCCGCCATTCGTGGCGGAAATTCTGCGAAGCTTTTTTTGCTGTAAACAAGTTTTTCGACACGCTCCGGGCTTCCGGGAAACCGGAAGCCCTTTTTTTATCTAAGCCTTTCGAAAAACACAGTTTCGCTCAGAGGCTTCCGAGCCTCGTCGAATCGGGCGGGCGATTTTGGCTCCCCGCTTCCGTAGCCTATCGCCAGGATATTTACGGGCACGAGGTTGTCCGGCAGCCCGAATTCCGCCCTGATTACGTCGGGCTTGAAATAGCATATCCAGACGCTGTCAAGCCCAAGCTCCGCAGCCTCCAGCATCATATGGTCCGTCACTATGCTCGCGTCAATGTCCTCAACCTGCTTTTGGTCAAAGGGGCGCACCCAGGCCGTATTCTTATCCGCGCAGACGATTATCGCAAGCGGAGCGTTGTAGATGTTTGCGGCCTTGCTTATTTTTTCAAAGCCCTCTTTTTCCTGTACGACTATCAGCCTCTGAGGCTGGAGATTCTTTGCCGTCGGAGCGACTCGCCCCGCTTCGAGAATAAGTTCAAGCTTTTCCTTCTCCACTTTTCTGTCGGAATAGGCGCGGCATGAGTAGCGCTTCTTGGCGAGGTCCAGAAAACTCATTTATAACACTCCCTTTGTATTTAATGTATTTTCAAAGGTTATATCATAAAACCCATTAAATTACAACAGGTTGTACGTTTTTCAATTTGGCGGCATCGGGTTGTTGCATTGAGGTTTTTTGAGTGCTATAATTTGTGTATTATGTAAAATCGGGAGGCGCAGCATGACTACGGACAGTGCGAAGCTCAGGAAAGCAATCACGATATATCTTATAGTAATGGCACTTGTTGCATTGGCAAACGGACTCAGCAACAGTGTTTTTTCGAATTACTTCAAGGAGGTCTACAAGACCACCACATTTCAGCGCGGAGCCGTCGAGCTCCCCCGAGAGCTTCCCGGAATGCTCTGCTATCTTATCATATCCTCCCTGAGCTTTATGGGGGATATAAGAATCTCCATAATCTCGCAGTTCCTCTGCGCCCTGGGCATCATCGTCCTGGGGCTGGTAACGCCGGTCTTCGGGGTCATGCTGATATTTCTCTTCATAAACTCTCTCGGGATGCATCTTTTCATGCCTCTTACCGACAGCATCGCCATGTCCCTCATCGGCAAAAGCGACGCCGGCCGGAAAATGGGCCGCTTCAAGGGTGTAAGCACCGCTTTTTCCATGCTGGCTTCTTTTTTGGTTTTCGTCGGGTTCAGAACGGGCTTCTTTTCCTTCAGCGCGCGGTTCAAAACCTTTTTCATCATCGCCGGCGCCTGCGCTCTCGGCGCGACCGCTTTTTTGGTGGCGCTTTATAAAATATCCGGCAAAGACGAACCCAAGACGGACAGAAAAGTAAAATTTGTCCTTCGCCGGGAATACAAATATTATTATATTATCGCCATCACCTGGGGCGTTCAGAAGCAGATAATGGCGGTTTTCGCCCCCTGGGTGCTTATACAGCTGCTTTTCAAGGGCGCTGACACGATAGCCATTCTGGGCATGGCCGGAGCTTTCGCCGGCATATTCTTCATTCCCGCCCTGGGCCGCTGGATAGACCGCTTCGGCCTTAAAAAAATGCTTTATGCCGACGCGCTGTCCTTTATCGTTATATACGCCGCCTACGGCGTTCTCAGCGCGGGCTTCCACTCCGGCAGATTCCAGGCCGTCGGCATTCCCGTCGCCCTGACGTTTGTCCTTATAATAATCGACCATATGTCCATGCAGATGAGCATCATTCGGACTCTTTACCTGAGGGCGATAGCCGTTTCCCCTTCAGACATAACGCCGACGCTTTCCATGGGCATAAGCATGGACCATATCGTATCCATTTCCAGCGCGGTGCTGGGCGGCATGGTCTGGGAGGCCTGGGGCCCTCAATGGGTGTTTTTCCTCGCCGCCTCGCTCTCTCTCGCAAATCTCGCCGTTGCCAAGCTCGCGGTTATTCCCTCCTGTGCGGAAGATGCGCCTCTTGAGGAGGCCATCACCATAGAGGAGACCCTGGAAAACGAAGTCCACGGCGGCTGAGGCGGCCTCAGAAATGCGATTTTGATTCCGGCTTCCTGTTTCGGAAATTCTTATAAAAAATTTATCAGAGCCTTGCACCGGCAGCCTGCATTACGTTATTTGTCGGGTCCTGATTTATCTTCCTTGTTGCAAAGGCCCCGGAATAAGGTTGTGGCAAACATGGTTTTACTCAGCTCGTTAAGAAAAATGCTTAAACAGACAAAGTCTTCTTTGCTCAGGTTTGCGTAGAGGCAATTTGTTATAGCTGTTATGACTGCATTTATTTCGCAAGGATTCATGAGAAAAATCACCCTAAATATCTTATGCAGGGAAGTTTGTAAGAGATGAGCGTATAGGCTCTCTTATTTGGCGACGGACAATTTTCTATAAAATACGCCCGAAAAAGAGGGCCTGGACTGACGGCCGTACATCGGCGTCCGCTCTTCGGAGCGGCTTGCCTCCCGGCGCGCCAAAGCGCCGCTTTTTCAGTCTCAGATTCCCAAAACGAATAAAAAAAGGCTCCCCCGGGGGAGTCTTTTTATTTGTTTTGGGCCTAAAAGTATTTTTTCATAAAGCTGTCCATGTCGCGGAAATCCTGAAGGCGCTCCTTTATTGTGTCGTAATCCCAGTCCCACCATTTTGTCTGTTCGATTTTCTCCGCGACGGTTTCTGAAAACCGCACATTTATTTTTTTTGCCGGCACTCCGGCGACTATCGAATACGGCTCCACATCCTTGGTAACAACTGCTCCCGCGCCCACCACCGCGCCGTTTCCGATGCGCACGCCCGGCATTACGCAGGCGCCGTGACCTATCCAGACGTCGTTTCCTATGACGACTGCGTCATTTTTCCGCCATTCAAAAAACCCGGCGTCATCATCGCCGAAGCCGTACAGTCCGCTCCTGTATGTAAAGTGGTGCTGGGCTATCCTCGTATATGTCGGGTGGTTGCCGGGGTTAATCCTTGCAAAGCTCGCTATCGAGCAGAACTTGCCTATTTCCGCATAATAAATCTGGTTGTAGCCCGCACAGTATGAAAAATCTCCGAATCTGACGCCGCACAGAACGCTGTGCGCCTGGATCTGAGTGTATTGCCCGATAACCGACTCAGTGATCTCTACGTCCTCTTCGACGGTGGGCTCCCTGCCTAGCCTCAGCGCGCACATATTGCCTCAACTCCGCTCTCTTCCGAAATAATGTCCCCGATGCCGAAGTCCTGCGGCTCGAACCTTCCGTGGTAGTCGCTGCCCCCCGTCAGAAACAGTCCGTATTCCTCCGAATACCGGCGGATTATCTCTTTGTCTTTGTCGCTGTTTGTGTGATGGTTAAGCTCAAGGCCCGCAAGCCCCAGCTCCGCAAGAGCGGGTATGAGATAAAAGTTCTGCTGCTGCCCGCTGTGGGCGAGAACCGCCAGCCCCCCGGCTTTTCCAATCACCGTAACCGCTTCATAAACGCTGATGTAATCTATGTCGAAGGCGCAGATGCCGTCGTTTTTGAAAACTCTGTAATAAAATTCGCCGAACATTTCAGGCGCCTGCCCCGTGGATACGAGGTAGTCCATGATATGCTGCTTATAAAGGTATTTTCCCTGCGCCCTCTGGAGCTTTTCGATGTCTATATCGTAGCCGTTTTCAATGAGTATCCTCGCCTGTTTTTCCGAATTCAGGTTGCGCGCGAAAAGCGTGGGCTGGGTGAGCCTTGTTACAAGCTCCGGCTCTCTTATGTTGTAACCGAGAATATGCGCTCTGGTATTGTTCTGCGGATCGACGGCCGAAATTTCGATTCCGGCTATGATTTTAACTTTAGAGTCCGTCGGGATATGCCCCGCGTGCGCGAGAGTGTCGTGATCCGTGATGGCGATAATGTCCAGGCCCCTGTTTTCGGCTTCTTTTACTATTTGCGAAATGCTGTCGCTTCCGTCCGAAAACGTGGAGTGTATATGCAGGTCGGCTTTCAGCATAAAAACGAACCCTCCGACATGTTATGCACCTTGTCGCAAAGCCCCTCCATAAATTCGAGGTCGTGAAATATGCCTATCATGCTTGTTCCTTTGCCCTTGAGCCTTAAGAGCATATCCTTGACGAGAAGCTTTGTTTTATTGTCAAGGGAGGCCGTCGGCTCGTCAAGCAGCATAAGCCGCGGACGCTTCACCATAGCGTGGGCAAGATTCAGCCTGAGGCGCTCTCCCCCGGAAAAGGTGTTCGGATATATATCCCACAGGTTTTCCGGCAGCCTGAAATATGAAAGCATCTCAGCGGACTCTCTTTCGGCCGCTTTCTCGTCTTCTCCCATCTCAAGCAGCGCGTTTTTCACATGTTCCTTCGCCGTGGTCCGCGGCATGACGTTGAGAAACTGCGAAACGTATCCTATTTCGTATCTGCGCAGCGCGATTATTTCTCTTTCATCCGCTTTCGCGAGGTCTATCCATCCGAAGGAACGGCTGTCGTAGCGTATGCTTCCGCCGCTCGGCAGGTAGCTTCGATATATGCATTTGAGAACAGTCGATTTTCCTGCGCCCGAAAGACCTACGATGCCGATAAACCCGCCCCTCTCAAGAGAAAAGCAGATGTTCTGGCACGACTTTATATCCTTTACCGGATTGTGCAGATGAAAGCTTTTGGATAGGTTCTCGACTCTCAAAATTTCCATTGTTACCTCCTGTATTCGACTCTTGAGGTTGTTTTCCCGTCCACAAAAACATGCGTCGTAACGGGGTATCCGTCAAGCACGTCGATAATCAGGATGTCCGCCTTTTTTCCCGGCTCAACAGACCCGTAATCCTTGTCTATTTTCATGGCTTTCGCCGGATTCAGAGTAGCCTTGTTTATCAGCTCCCAGAGCGGGATGCCGTATTTCCGGTTCATGATAAAGATGCCGTGCGGAATGGCGGGGGGATAATAGTCCGAGCAGATAATATCCACGCAGCCCTCGCATATCGCTTCCGCAGCCGACATATTGCCGGAATGCGAACCGCCGAGAAGTATGTTCGGGGCTCCGACTACGGTCAGAAAGCCTTCGCGCCGCGCCGCCCGCGCGGTTTCAATATGTATGGGGAACTCCGATATGTCAACGCCGATGGCCTTGTTCACGGCCAGCTTCTCCTTCGTGTCATCATCGTGCGAGGCGACCGCTATGCCGTTTTCGTGAGCAAGCTCGGTAAGCTCCCTGAGCTCGTCAAACGACAAATAAGTCTTGCTTTTATGGTAATCGAGTATCCCGTCGATTCCAAGCTCCTCGATTTCCTTGCCGCCGTATTTCGTTACCGCGCGCGCGTAAACTTCCAGATTCCTGTACTGCCCCTGCCCGGGAGTGTGGTCCGTAAAGGATATCTCGTGCACCATCCTGTTTTCTATCATTTCTTTCGCTATATCGAAAGCTTCTATGTTGTCGATTTCTATCCTGAGATGGAAGCGGTGGTGTATAAGATGGGACCTTTCGTGTATGTTTTTTATAAGCCCCGCCATTTTCCTGACATTTACCTTTGTGCGAAGCGGCGACTTGCCGAAAAATTCGTCCTTGTAAAGCGATATGGAATGATACATGGTGGTAATTCCGAGATGCAGCAGCTCGCTTTCGCACTGCTTGAGAGCAAGCTCGAAGTCGATCTCAGAGGTGGGGCGCGGCATAACGTATTGCTCTATTCTGTCGGAATGGACGTCTATAAAGCCCGGCGTCACATATCGCCCGTGCGCATCGATTATCCTGTCCGCGCCATCGCAGCCTTCCGCAATGGCCTTAATGCGGTCGTCTTCAATCAGAAGCACCCTGTTTTCTATTATTTCGTTCGGCGTCACTATCCTGCCGTTTTTTATAGCAATCATATCCGGTCTCCCTATATAAGCGAATGTACAAGCTGCTGTGTGTATTCGTGCTGAGGATCTTCCAGTATCTGGTCCGTGAGTCCGCGTTCTATTATCTTCCCGTCCAGCATGACGATTGTTCTGTCCGCCAGCATGCGTATCACCGCGAGGTCGTGGGATACGAGCAGAATGGAAACCCCGTATTTCGCCTTGATTTTTCGGATCAGATCAAGCACCTTGGCCTGAACCGAAAGATCAAGCCCCGTCGTAACCTCGTCCAGAAGCAGCAGGGACGGGTTGTTTGCCAGTGCTTTTGAAAGCTGGACGCGCTGCTGCATCCCCCCGGAGAAGTTTCTGGGCGCTTCGCTCATGCGTGAGGGGAGAATTTCCATCGCTTCCAGAAGCTCCGCCGCCCTTTCGGTCATTTGTCCCGCGCTGCGTCCGCCGGCCGCGATGATTTTTTCGGCTATATTTGAGGCGCAGGAGAAATCCATCCTTAAACCCAGAACGGGATTTTGATATACCATCCCCATGAGATTGTTTTTGATCGAGCGCCGCTCCGCGGCGCCGACAGTCCAGATGCTGACTTCCCCGTCCTTGTAGTCCCTGAGATAAGCTCGACCAGAGCTGGGTTCCAGGTCGAAATAAAGGCTTTTCATCAGTGTGGATTTTCCGGAGCCGCTTTCCCCTACAATACCGAGCACCTCCCCCGGAAAAAGCTCCACGGAGACGTCGTTTAAGGCCCAGACGGTTTTGCATACCCTGCAGCGGTTTTTTTCCAGGCTGTCGCCGCAGCGCGGGCAGCCCTTGCCGTAGCGCATCGTAAGGTTTTCGACCCGAAGCACCGGCTTTTCGTCTAGATGCATCCCCGCACCTCCTGGCAGTATGAGGTGTCCGAGCACTGGTACATCTTTTCGCCCGTGGAAGAGTCGAACATCTCGTCAAGATAAGTGTCCTCGCTCCCGCACAGGCGGCACCTTTTCCCTTTGAAGCTTTCCTTCTCAAACGGGACGTCTTCGAAAGCCAGCGACTCGGCAAGGGTATGGGGAGGTATGGCATATATCTTCTTTTCGCGTCCCGCGCCGAAAAGGTACAGGCATTCGGAATCGTTAAGTTTGGGATTGTCAAATTTGGGAATGGGGCTTGGGTTCATTATATAGCGCCCTTCGACCATGAGCGGATACTCCGTGCCGAGCGTTATTTTCCCGTATTTTATAAGGCTTTCATAAAGCAGCAGCCACATCGGGGCGTAGTCCTTCTCCGCGTGCATTTTCTTTGTCTTCTCTTCGCTGGCTTCAACGATGCGGAGAGGCTCTGGTATGGGAACCTGGAGCACAAGTATCTGGTCGTTTCTCAGAGGCGTTTCCGGTATTCTGTGCCTTGTCTGGATTATAGTGGCCTCGCTGGTCTTCACGGTGGTTCTCACGTCCGTGCAAAGCCCGACAAATTTCTTTATGTTCACCGCGTTAACGCTCTCGTCGCTGCCCTGGTCTATCACTTTGAGAACATCGTCGGGCCCTATCAGCGAAAGAGTTATCTGTATACCGCCGGTTCCCCATCCCCTGCCTATAGGCAGCTCTCTGGAACCGAACGGAACCTGGTATCCGGGTATGGCTACCGCCTTGAGTATTGTGCGGCGTATTTCACGTTTAGAGCCTTCGTCTATGAAGGCAAAATTATAGTTTTTGTTCATTTTTCTAGCCGATCAGGCTTTGCCTCCTCTTGTTTTTCTGACGGCGTCCAGCTTCGACTGGAAGGTAACGTAGTGCGGCAGCTTGAGATGTGACAGAAAGCCGCTCATTTCAAGACTGTCGCCGTGCGTAAGAACAAATTCCTCATTCTGGGACGGATATGGCCCTCCGGTCTCCAGCTCTCTGTCCAATATTGCAGCGGCTATGGCTTTGTTCTCATTTCTGCCGAACACGGCGCCGTATCCGACGGCGAGCTTCAGTTTGTCCTCATCGTCGGCTTCCGAGAATATTTCCACCTCTGTTATAAGGACTTCGCCCAGATATATTTCCTGTGCCTCGTCAAAAAGATAGGGCACGTTCACCTCGACGTATCCCGTGCGAAGCTCCCCAACGGTCGGATGCGCTCCCCCGAAACCGCGGAGCGACGAATACGCAAGGCCGGAAAGGAATCCCGTGTCCGCACGTGAAAGCGTTTGCAGCCTTGCGCTCCTGTCCGCCGGATATTCCAGCAGGTTTTCGGTAATGTCAAACGGCTCGGCTTTGTCCGGCAAAACGGTTTCGATAAGCCCTTCTTTCTTCAGTTCGTCGGAAACCCTCGGGCAGGGCGCTATTTCCTCGGGTCTTTGGCTGTTCAGCTCCTCGAGGACATTCATGCGCAGCGCTCCGGCATCCTCGCTCCCTATTTCAAAGTTTATGAGCCTGTGCGTATAGTCGTATGTGGCGCCGAGAATCTGACCGCCCTCGATGTCCTTAAACGCCGAGGATATCCTCCGGACGACACGCATATTATTCGAATCGAGGACATTGGAATAGTAGTTTCTAGTCAGCGTCGACCGGTAGGCGCGCAGCAGGAACACCGCCTCCTCGATGCAGCCCTCGCACTGCTTCAGAGCCAGCGCGGCATAGGTCTTGGAGTAAAGACCGGCCTCTCCCATGACCCTGTCCACAAGCAGGGACAGCTTCTCAGCAACGGTTTCGATGTCCAAATCCTTATCGGTTCCGCTTCGGTAATAATCAAGCAGCCTTATGCTTGCCTCTATGGCTTCGCTTCCGCCTGAAACGGCAACATATCCCATCAGTAAGCCTCCCTGACTATCAGTCTGGGAACCGAGAGCAGCTCTCCCGCATCGCTCACAAAGACAAAATCCACGCCCTGAGGGTATTCGTAATTTTCGGCATCGCGCATTTCGATTGCTTCACGGACGATTCGCGGCACCATGAGAGAAACAGCGCCTTTTATTCCGGGGCCTTTCAGGCGCAGCTCATAAGCACCGCTATCCGAAACCTTTATTATAAGAGTAGCGGATTTGTGAGGATCCTGCGGGGTGCCGCGCTTTGCTTTTTTTATGGCATCCTCAAGAAGCGCGGACTCGGTTATAAAAATGTAATCCGCCCTTTCCGCATTTTCCTTTCTGGAAAGTGTTAAAAAAGCGATTTCTTCCGAAAGATCGGCATCTTCAAGAACGCAGTAGCCGACCTCGTTATCCAGCAGCGTAATGGCAAACGCAAGCATCGCAGGATTTTCGCCCCAGAGCTTGCCTGCAAATTCTTTTATGCTCACACTCCGCCCCGGGTTCGACATTGCCGTAAGTATTCGGCGGAACAGCCTCTGGGAGTCGAAAACCTCGTCGAAGCTGTGTATTTTTGTGATCGACGGCATCATTTAACCTCCTGGTCCATAGAGTTGAAGCTGACCATTGTTTTAAGGTGCATGGCGTTTTCCCTCTGCTCAAAAAGCTCCTGAAGACGTCCAAGCTCCAGCAGGGCCTCTTCCTCACAAAATATTCCCTTGTTTATCGCCGCGTCTATGACGGCCATGTCAAAAGTTTTTTCAAAATCGTCGCCCATTGTTACTGCCATCCCTCTTACCCCGTCGAGCTCGACTATCGCCTCGGAAACGACGACTTCGCCTATGTAAAAGAGCCTGCCCTTTACAGGCTCCCGCATTTTAAGCATGGCAAGGGTTTTGGAAGGCTCTCTCACCACCGCTATGCGGCAGCTCTCCTTGTATTTGAAAGCAAGGTTTGCCGCTTCGGCCCTGTCGGCCCTTGCAAGGATTTTTGTTACCAGTTTTTTCTCCATAGACTTTCCTCTATTTTACCTTCGCTTTAATCTTTGTCGCCGCCGTTTCCAGGAGAATGACGGCCAAAACGATCACATAGGTGAGGTAGCCCATTTCGTGCAGGTCAAAGTAAAAATATCCCGCCATGAAAAGGTTGTACCCTATGCCGCCCGCGCCCGCAGCCGCTCCCATAGCTATGGCGTTGGTGAAATTGATTTCAAATCTCATGAATGTCCATGCGAGCATGTAGCTGATAGAGGACGGCAGGACGGCCTGGAACACTATCTGCCAGAAGCCGGCTCCGCTCGCCTTCAGGGCCTCGATCGTCCCGTAATCCATTTCCTCGATCGACTCGGCATAGGCCTTTATGAGATAGCCCGCGCTGTGGAAGGTAAGCCCGGAAACCGCCGCAACGCTTCCAAGACCTGCCGTAACCGCAAATATGAGCACCCAGAGTATCGTCGGAACGGCTCTGACAAAGGCTACGACGCTTTTAACAACGGCGGAAACCCTTGGATCGGATATGTTCCGCGCGCAGAGGAGCGCGCCGAAGAAGGCTATAACCGCCCCGAGTATCGTAGAGAGGATTCCCAGGCAAAAGGTCACAAAAAGCTGGTACAGCACGGCCGTGGCCGTGGAATATTTTAGCCTCGGCTCGGCAAAGAGCGTCGCGGCGTTCGTCAGCGTCCCCCGCACCGCGTCCGCGAAGTCTATGTCCTTATAGTCAAAGGTAAAAAACGCCAGCAAGCTAAGAGCGAGCAAAACCATTACGGTCACTTTTACGGCCATGCCGCTTCTGCTTACGGCCCCCGTCTTGATCCGCCCCGTCAGGCTCTTTCTTACTTGCCTTTGAACTTCAAAACTCAATGCGCTTTTGGGCGCGGCAGCAGACTCGTTCATTAAAGTATCACCTTTCTTATTCCGCCCGATATGATTTCGAGCAGGATAACTAAAACAACAATGGACAGCACCACAAGGCTTGCCGAAGGATAGTCAAGGCGTTTGTAATAGAGGTCGAAGAGGTATCCTATGCCCGTTCCCGTAAGTATGCCTATCAGGGTGGAGCTTCTTATGTTTGTCTCGATCATAAAAAGCACCCATGTAATTACCTCCGCAATCGAGGAAGGCAGTATCCCCTGAAAGACAGTCTGCATGTAGTTAGCCCCCGCCGCATCCAGCGCCTCCACGCAGTCGTTGCTCACCTCGTCTATCGTCTCAATAAAGGTTCTGGTCAGAAGACCGAAAGTGGTGAGAAACATTGCGAAAAAACCGGTAAGGACGTTTTGCCCGAAGGAAAACATAAGGAGCATCGCCCAAACGACATCTGGCACGTTACGGAAAAAAGCGGCGACTATTCTTACGACCCTTGCGAGAAGCGGGTTCGCTTTTGTCGTTTTGGAGCCCAGAAGGGCGAAGAAAAAGGCGCATATCGCCGAGCACACGGTCACCGCCACCGAAAGCAGGGCCGTTTCAGCAAGCTTTTTCAGTATGTTTGGGAGCCTCTCTATCGCCTTTGCATTCGGCACCATGCTTTTTATTATCCAGGCGAAGGCTCTCGGGAAGGATGAAAGGCCAAGCAGCGTATCGTATTGCGTCACAAACGAGGCCGTCCAGAAAAGCAGGATCACGGCCGCTGCCGCGGCGGTAAAAACCAGCTTCCTTTTCTTAAATATCTGTATTTCGTTTGCCCTTCTTTTTTCCATCGCCTATTCCTTCATATCGGTAATTAGCTCACCCTCGTTGGACTGGTATATTTCATATATCGTTTTCTTATCAAGCTTTTGGGCGGGGCCGTCATATGTCACTCGCCCCGCTGTAAGACCGATTATTCTTTCCGAGTATTTTATCGCTACGTCCACCTGGTGAAGGTTTAGCAGGCACGTTATTTTCATCGTTTTATTAATGTCTCTGAGGTAGTCCATAATGATTTTGGACGCGTTCGGGTCCAGAGAAGCTATGGGTTCGTCGCAGAGTATCAGCTTTGGCTCCTGCATCAGGGCCCTAGCTATTCCTACCCGCTGCTTTTGTCCGCCCGACAGCTCGTCGCAGCGCTTGTAGGCCTGTTCGGTAAGTCCCAGCCTTTCCAGAATGAAAAAGGCCTGTTCCTTTTCTCTTTCCGTATAGAGGCCCAGGGCCCCGCTGAAGGTGGATTTGTGCCCGAGCCTGCCGTGCAGCACGTTTTCCATTACGCTCAGGCGGTTTACAAGATTATAGTGCTGAAATATCATCCCCGTTTTTGTCCTCACCCGCCGCAGCTCTTTTCCCCTGACGCGGGTGATATCCTGGCCGTCCAGAATCACAACGCCCCGCGTAGCGTCCACCAGACGGTTGACGCTACGCAAGAGAGTCGATTTGCCGGCGCCGGAGGGGCCGATGATGGACACGAATTCGCCCTCCTCGACTGTAACGGAAACGTCATGCAGCGCTCTTGTCGTATTGTTATAGGTTTTACTTACGTTTCTAAGCTCCAAGACCGGCAATGAAGTTCACCTCATTCAGCTCATTTGACGTATGGGGTTGTACCAGGAATCTTCGACGAGAACAAACTTTTCATTTTTGGTTTTTGTAAACATTCCAACGTTGCCCGAGCCTTTGACAACGAATATTTTGGGATTTGCCGCAACTTCGGCGGAGGTGAAAAGCTCCTGTATCTTTTTAACGTCTTCAGCGCTGAGGGTTTTGGAATTATAAGCGAAGGGTCCGTTCAGCACCGGTGTGGACTTTATTATCACGCACTGCTTGCCTGCCATGGTGTCGAAGGGCGCGGACGCGCCGGCTTTTACCTCGTATACTGCTCCTGCCTTGTTTTCCTCGCCGGACACCAGCTTCATGTAAGTGTTAAGCTCCGTGTCGCAGAACGCCGCCGCATCGGCCTTGCCGCTCAGAAGGTTGACCGCCGAGCCCTGATGCGAGCCTCCGAAAAGCACCTGCGAGAAGAACTTATCCTTTCCGCCTTCTATCAGAGCGTCGGTGTTCAGGTTTTTCCATTTGTCAGTACTCTTGAACTGTGTAATGATTGCGTTCGTGGGAACCTTGAAGCCTGACGTGGAGCTGCTCGATACAAAAGACATTTTTTTGCCCTGTATGTTTGCGATCGAGTAAGCGCCGTTTTCCTTGTAATTGTTTTCCTGGCCTTTGTTGACGCATATCCAGCTGTAATAAATGGCGTCGGCCAGCGTTCCGGAGGCTCCCGTGTTAACGAAAAGCGGCTTGACGTCCTTGCTTTTGTTGTTCGCCTCTATGTAGCCCTGCGCGCCCATGAAGCAGATCTGGGCTGTGCCGGAGGCTATCGCTTCGATCGCGATGGCGTAGTCGGTCGTAAGCTTATGCTCAACCTTTTTCCCGGTCGCCTGCGCTACAAGACGCGCATATTCGTCGCGTGCAGGCGCATAGTCCGCCGCAGACTCGTTCGGATACCACACTATCGTTATGCTGCCTGAGGGAGCCGACGAGCTTTTCGGGGCCCCGCTTGGCGAGGAGCTCTGCGAAGGGCTTCCTGAGCAGCCCGCGGCCGAAACCGCCATAACCGCCGCAAGCGCAAGACCGACCGCGGACTTCAAATACTTTTTAATGTCCATATGTTCTCTCCTTTGACTTAATAAAATTGCCGTGCAATGGAATTTTACAGCCGCTCTGTAAAGGCAGAAAGATGAAAAAGGTTAGATGCGCGTAAATTTTAGAAAGAAAATGTAAAATTCAGCTAACCGCGTCCGGGCCTTCTCGGTTGCGATTTCCCTGCTGCTCATTCATGTTAATCGAGCCGATTGTTGCGGCGCGGCGTTTTTAAGGTGTGCATGCGGTTCGGACTATTTTTCACAAATTTTACTTATTCATGATGTTCGAACTAACATTGAGGATTTATACTTGCTACAGGAGGTGTCCAAATGCCAAAAACATATATACTAGACACCAATGTGCTCATACAGTCCCCCTATTCCATGCTTTCGTTCGAGGATAACGACCTGGTGCTGCCTATGGTATGCCTCGAGGAACTGGACAGACTGAAAAACGACGAGGGCGAGCGCGGAGCCAACGCCAGAGAATGCATAAGATTTCTGGAAACGCTCAGGCAGAAGGGCAATCTGATAACCGGAGTCCCCCTTGAAAACGGCGGCACGCTTAGAATTGAGCCGAATTATGTAAACATCGGCCTGCCCGATGACTTTGCGCAGAGCAAAAACGACAACCGTTTTCTCCGGGTTTGCAAAGGACTGAACGAGGCCGGTATTCCCGCGATTTTAGTCACAAAGGATATCGTGCTGCGCCTGAAAGCCCAGATGATGGGACTTGAGGCCCAGGATTTCACAACGGAGCAGTCGCCCGAGCTGGAAAAGCAGTACAGCGGAAGGGCGGACGTGTTCACTTCCGAGGAAAACCTTTCGGTCTTCAAAAAGCGCGGCCTCGCTTTGTCCGACGTATACGCCGTAAAAAACGAAAAGCGCGTCGAATGCGCTCCGATACTCAATCAGTTTTTTACAATACATTCTGAAATAAACGAAAAAAAGACCATGCTAGGACGCTTCGACGGAAGCCTGATAGTTCCGCTCGCTTATCAGAAAAAGGAGCCTTTCGGAATACGGCCGCGCAACGCGGGACAGTATTTTCTGCAGGAAGCGCTCATGGCGGACGCGGAGGAGTGTCCCCTCGTGATAGTAAAGGGTTCCGCCGGCACGGCAAAAACATTCTATTCACTTGCCGTTGGGCTGGAGAAGGTGCTAAACAGCGATAAAAAAGAATACAGAAAAATCCTGGTCACCCGTCCCAACGTGCAGTTTGACGAGGATATAGGCTACCTGCCCGGCTCGGAGCAGGAGAAAATAGCGCCTCTGATGCGGCCGGTCATAGATAACCTCGAAATTTTGGTCGACAGGAACGAGAAGGAGCGCTATAAAAACGAAATGGAGCTGCGCGGAAAGGTCGATGAGCTGTTTGCAAGAAATGTTATCGCTGCTGAGGCGATGAATTTTATCCGCGGCAGGACGATAACCCACATTTACCTTATCATAGACGAGGCCCAGAACCTGACTCCCAAGCAGGCAAAGGGAGTTATAACCCGCGTGGGAAAGGGCACGAAAATCGTTCTCCTGGGCGACCCCCAGCAGATAGACCACCCCCTTCTGGACGAGCGCACCAACGGGCTCAGTTACGCGGGGGAAAAAATGAAGAACAGCCCCCTGTGCTGTCAGATCACCATGCGGGCGGACGAATGCGAGAGATCGGCTCTTGCGTTCGACGCCGCAAACAGAATGTAAAATATTCTTAAAGGCAGGAAATCGAGTGTACGGAATCATCGACATAGGCTCAAATACAATAAGGCTTTCGATATACAGAAAAACAGAAGCAAGCTTTAAGCTGCTGCTGAACAAAAAAAGCATGGCGGGACTCGCAGGATATGTGGACAGGCACGGAAATCTGTCCCAGAAGGGCATAAAAAGGGCGGCGCAGGTTCTCAGAAGCTTTGGTCAGATAGTCAACAACATAGACGTTCAGAATCTTTATGTGTTCGCTACCGCCTCTCTGAGAAATATTGGGAACAGCGGCGAGGCGCTTAAGATTTTGAACGAGCAGACCGGATTTGACATCGACCTTGTCTCCGGCGAGCAGGAGGCGATCTACGATTTTATAGGTGCCACCCACTTTTTGGAGCTGAAGGACGGCATCATGATAGACATCGGCGGCGGCAGCACCGAGCTGGTTTTTTACAGGGACAAGCAGATAATCAGAGCCTTTTCCATGCCCATCGGCTCTTTGAGCCTGTACGCTAAGCATGTGGAAGACATACTGCCCACCGAAAACGAGATTTCCGATATGAAGCACGAAATCAAATCCGAAATTAAAAAGCTGGAGTTTGAAAGCGGCGCTCAAATAATCTGCGGCGTCGGAGGAACCGTCAGGGGAGCCTGCAGGCTTAATAACGAAGTGTTCAATCTCCCCCCAGACAACAGGCTGATAGAAACGAAAAACGTCCGCAGCCTGCTCTCCAGATTTTCAGAGGACCGGGCCTACGCCGTCAAAAAAATAATCAAGATACTTCCCGACAGGATACATACGATAATTCCGGGGATGACGATTCTTGAAACCGTCGCCAAAAAGTACTCAAGCGAAAAAATTATAGTAAGCGAATACGGCGTGCGGGAAGGCTATTTATATACCAAGCTTTTTATTGAGGGGAAAGAAAATGTCGGAGAAGACAGACTGCGGCAGGAGATATACGCAGAACAGGGAGCTCAGCTGGCTTAAGTTCAACGAGCGCGTTCTGGAGGAGGCCGGGGATCCGGATGTGCCGCTTTTGGAGCGTTTGAAGTTTGTGTCCATATTCATAAGCAATCTTGACGAATTCTTTATGATACGCGTCGGAAGCCTTTTCGATTTGTCCGCGCTCAACGGAGACCTTCGCGACAACAAAACCGGAATGACACCGAGGGAGCAGCTTGAGAAAATATACGAGGCCGTCCGTCCCCTGTACCACAAGAAGACCAGAGTCTATAACGAAATCAAGGAAGGCTTGCAGAAATACGGGGTATCTCCGCTTGATTTCGCGGATCTTGAACCCACGGAGATAAAGTTTATAAAGGATTATTACAGGGCAAACATAAAGCCGATACTCTCGCCGCAGATAGTGGACTCCCACCACCCGTTCCCGCATATTCCCAACAAGGAAATATACGTCTTCGCCCTGCTTAAGCACAGGGCAGACAGCATACTCGGATTGATTCCCGTTCCGAAAACCCTCCCGCCCGTAGTCTTTCTTCCCGGCGGGGACGTGAGGTTCATACGGACGGAAAAAATCATATACGAATTCGCGGACGAGATTTTCGGAAAATATGGGCTGGCGGAAAAAAACTGCGTATGCGTCACAAGAAACGCAAATATTAACCCTGAAGACACGGCAATAGAAGATTTTGCGGATTTCAGAAACAGAATGAGAAAGCTGCTTCAGAAAAGAAACCGCCTCTCGGTTGTCAGGCTTGAGGCCAATTATCCGCTTTCCGAAAAATTTGTTTCATATCTTTGCGGCAAATTCGACATCTGCCGGAATCAAATATTCATTTCCGATACCGCGCTCAAAATGGGATATGTTTATAATATCTGCGAGAGGCTCTCCTCCGCTCTCAAAAAACAGCTCACCTATCCCGAATTTTACCCGCAGCCCTCTCCGAATCTGCATATAGGCAGCGGCATTATGCGCCAGATAAAGCAGAAGGACGTTTTGCTCTCCTATCCGTACGAGAGCATGGAGCCGTTCCTTCAGCTGATCAGGGAAGCCTCGTCCGACCCCAGCGTAATATCCATCAAAATCACGATTTACAGGCTGGCGAGCAGGGCAAAGCTGATCGATTACCTTTGCGCCGCCGCCGAAAACGGCAAGGACGTAACAGTTTTAATGGAGCTTCGCGCGCGTTTCGACGAGCAGAACAACATAGACTGGTCGGACAAGCTCGAAGAATCGGGCTGCAAAATCATATACGGATTCGACGAATACAAGGTGCATTCAAAGGTATGCCTTATCACGGTCAAGGAAAAAAACGGCGTAAGCTACATTACCCAGATAGGTACCGGCAACTACAACGAGAAAACGGCTGAGCTTTACACCGATCTTTCATTCATCACGGCAAGCCGCGAAATAGGTTTGGACGCCAGCGAATTTTTCAAGAATATGTCGATAGGGAATCTGGATGGCGACTATAAAAGGCTGCTCGTCGCCCCGGTTAATCTGAAAAGCAGGCTTATCGAGCTTTTCAATGAGGAAATTAAAAAAGGACCCCGTGGCTCGGTAATTATAAAGGTAAACTCGCTGACCGATATCGACCTCATAAACAAACTGGCCGAGGCTTCAAAAGCCGGCGTCAGCGTTAAGCTCATCATAAGAGGCATCTGCTGCATTCTGCCCAAAATAGCGGGAGAAACCGACAATATCACGGTAATAAGCATAGTGGGACGTTTTCTCGAGCACTCACGGATATATTCGTTCGGGGAGGGCGAGGACCAGAAGCTTTTCATAGCCTCGGCGGATATGATGACAAGGAATACGGAGCGCAGGGTAGAGGTGGCCTGCCCTATCTATGACCGCGATCTGAAAAGGCGCATAAACAGGATGCTGGAAGCGATGTGGTACGACAACGTAAAGGCGAGGATACTCTGCTCCGACGGAAATTACGTTAAAAAAATCGATAACCGCGCTCCGATAGACTCTCAGATGTACTTTGCCCGAGAGGCCGAGGAAAACGCTCTTAACATTCCCTCGGCGCGTTCCGACGGCTTTTTTAAGCGACTTTATGAAAGGCTGAGGGGAAATCCGAAATTCTCGCGTTCCGGAAAGCTCGGCAGGGAATAAATATAAAAAGCCTCCGGACATCCGGAGGCTTGAGCGTGTCGAAAAACTTGTTTACAGCAAAAAAGCTTCGCAGAATTTCCGCCACGAATGGCGGAAACAAAGTCAAATCTGTCATTTCCGGCGGCGTGTACGTCGGAAATGACACCTCTCATGACGGCGCGGCAGAGCGGCCGTCAT
>JAJUGN010000038.1 GCA_029265975.1 Clostridiales bacterium | reverse complement strand
GGCGTCATTTCCGACGTACACGCCGCCGGAAATGACAGATTTGACTTTGTTTCCGCCATTCGTGGCGGAAATTCTGCGAAGCTTTTTTGCTGTAAACAAGTTCTTTGACAAGCTGCGATAACCCTGGGATAACTGAAATTATCTCAGGGTTATCTTAATTATTATTTAATGAATTTTTTGCTTCAAAGTATTGACAAACAGCACAGACTATGTATTATTGTATTAGTTTAGTAGTACAATGTCGCGGCTTCAGCTCTCAAAAAATTTGGGAGGCAGGATTATTCCCAGAGCCTCGGCGGAGGTCTTCACGGACTGCAGACCCTGCGTGACCAGCTGCTTTGAGGAGCCGTGCGCGAGGAGCTTCCCGCTTAAATCGGTCACTGAGGCCTCGGACAGGCAGACCGTCTTCCCCGCTTTGATTCTCCTGCCCTCAACGACCGCCCGTCCGCCCTTTATAGCGGCGAGGTAGTCCACCTTCAGGTCAAGCGTTATCAGCCCCGAGTCCTCGGCAATGTCCGAGTAAACCGACCAGAACGCGGCGCAGTCGATAAGAGTGGCGTACACTCCCCCGTGCACGCCGCCGAAGGGATTTTGATGCTTTGGCTCCAGATCCATCTCGACCCTGCTGTAACCGGGACCTATATCGACGACCTTCAGACCTATAAGCCCGAAGTAATTGCATCTTCCCAGAAAGTCCAGGACCGCTCTTATGTGTTGCGGGTTTGGCGCTCTCATAAATATCAGAACCCCAGCTCTTCCCCGATGATTATGACCTCGGTTTTTTGCATCGCCATGTTCCTCCAGAGCACGACGAGTCCGTTGCAGATGCGCTCCGGGCTAGAGCAGTCGTGGCATTTGAGCTCTCCGACGGTACAGGGCGTCTTTTTGCCGAAGCGCCTTGCGTTAAGCGGCGAGGCTATGTTTCTGGCGCGCCACACCGCCTTGTCGCAGTTTTCGGTTATTTTGTTGATCCCCACGATAATGTAGACCTTCTTCTTCCCGAAAAGCGTGGCGGCGACACGGTTTCCGGCGCCGTCTATGTTTACTATCTCCCCCGTTTCAGACACGGCGTTGGCGCTGCATATGTATACGTCCGCCGAGGCCGCATTTTTGCGCGCGGGTACCGCGTCCTGCTTCCAGTGCCAGTAAACGGTGTTGTTTTCGCCCAGGCGTTCGAAAAGCCCGAGGGCTTCCACGGTTTTGCTGCCCCCGAAGCCTATCGTAGCTCCCGAAAGCTGGGACGAGACATAGTCCGCGGCTTCTCCGCCTTTTTCGAAATATTTAGCTTCAAAGCCGTGACTTTCCAGGTTCCTCATCGTTTTTTCAACGTCAGCCATGGTTCAGCCTCCTTTTTTCTAAAAGCTTATCATACTTTTTATCGAATTAAAAGCGTCTTTATGCATAAAATGTCAGACGCTATTACGGTTTCCTGGAGTTGCGTATCCTGATGGGTTTATGAAATATTTTCTATGGAAAAATGTTGTCACATGATATATTATTGGTATTGCCACGCAAGGCCCGGAACGCGCCCGAATATATAATTTTGTCATAATAAATTTACAATTATTAGATTGTAAATTATTAGCGCAGGTAGTAATATATATCCCATGCATACATATTTAGGATTAATATTTTTCAGCGCCTAGACGCAACGCGAAGCCTGCCGGCAAAGCGGCTTTCTCAGACTCCACAGACAGAAAGGGTTGGCACATTACAATGATTAATCTTCGCATCCCGGGAAAAAAGGAAAACAAGGACGCTTCGGCCGCTCCATCCGAAGGCGGCGCGCCGCAGAGCCCCAAGAAAAAGAAGAAACTGTCAAGGAAAAGGATTATTATTATTGCGGTTGTTGTCGTACTGGCCGCATTTTTTGTAATCAAAAACGTTCTGGGCAGCAAGAAAACCACAACCGTAAGCTATTCCACCGTCGCGGTGGAGCGGAGGAACATCACCCAGACGCTGAGCGGCAGCGGCACTCTTCAGCCTGCGGCGTCATATACGGTAACTACGCTTGTTACTGGCGAGATACTCAACGCGCCCATAAAGGAAGGCGACAAAGTCAAAAAGGGCGACCTGCTCTTTGCAATCGACAGCACCGATATGGCCTCCACCATCAACCGGGCCCAAATCACTTTGTCAAATGCGCAGACCTCGTATCAGACAAAGCTGAAAAATATGGACAACCTTAACGTCAAGACCACCGTTGCAGGCACGGTGACCAACATCGCCGTTGAAGTCGGAGACGAGGTCAAGGCGGGGCAGACCATCGCTACGGTAGTCGACAGCGAAACGATGACGCTCGTAGTGCCGTTCCCGTCCGACGACGCGGTCAAATTTTACGTCGGCCAGCCGGTTGACGTGACGCTCGAAGGCTCTTTTGAAAAGCTCAAGGGGAGCGTGTCCAAGGTCGCCGCCACCGACACCATACTCACCGGGAACATTATGGCGCGCAACGTGACCATAGAGGTGAAAAACCCGGGCGCCATATCTAATACCCAGACCGCGAGCGCGACGATAGGCGAAGCGGCGGGCTGCTCGAGCGCCACCTTCTCATATAAAAACACCACAACGGTTACAGCGCTTGTGGCGGGAACGGTTTCTAAGATAAACGCTCCGGAAGGCTCCCGCGTTTCCAAAAACCAGACAATAGTCACTTTGACAAGCGACACGCTCTCAAACGACCTCAAAAATGCGGCGAACTCCGTCCAGGACGCTCAGCTCGCCCTTGAAAACAACAGCACCAAGCTCAAAAACTACAACATCACCTCTCCTATCGACGGCACGGTAGTGCTTAAAAACTACAAGCAGGGCGACAACCTGTACGACACGGGCCTCAAGCTCTGCGTGGTTTACGACCTCTCCTACCTGCAGGTTACGATGAATGTAGACGAGCTTGATATTGCGAACGTCAAGGTCGGACAAACGGCAACAATCACCGCCGACGCCATTTCGGGAAAGAGCTTTATAGGTAAGGTGACTAAGGTCAGCACGGTCGGTACAACGACAGGCGGCGTAACGACATACCCGGTCACCATTCAGATTGACGATTTCGGCTCGCTCCTTCCCAGCATGAACGTCAACGCCAAGATAGTCGTCAGCCAGAGCCAGAACGTGCTTGCGGTTCCCGTAAACGCGGTTGCGCGCGGCGGACGCGTTCTTGTAAAATCCGGCGGAGCTACAGCGACTCCGGGCGAGTCGATAAGCGTCGCCTCAGGAAGCACGCCGGCTGGCTTTGAATACGTCACCGTAACAACCGGTCTCAGCGACGGCGCCTACATAGAAATAAAGAGCGGACTCAAGGAAAGCGACGTTATTGCTTACACCAAACCCACCTCCGGAACATCGAACTTCAGCCTGTTCGGGCCGAGACAGCCCGCTCCCCAGCAGACTACCCAGGCCAGAACCTCCACTACGGGCGGTAACGTAACCGTCACAACAGGCGGCGCGGGCGGAACGGGCGGTGCGCCCGGCGGAACGGGCGGCAGCGCTGCGGGCGGCACGGGGGCCAGATAAGTAATGGAAGAAGCACTTATTGAATTCCGCGAGGTTTCAAAGCACTATATAATGGGCGACAGCGTAGTAAAAGCGCTGGATCTTGTTTCGTTCAAAATAATGAAGGGCGAGTTCGTGGCAATCGTCGGCCAGTCAGGCTCCGGAAAATCCACCTGCATGAACATAATCGGCTGCCTCGACGTCCCCACAGACGGCCTGTACCTTATAAATGGCCGCAACGTCGGCGAAATGAACAAAAACGAGCTCTCCGAGATAAGGAATCAGATGGTCGGCTTCATTTTTCAGCAGTACAACCTGCTGCCAAAGCTCAGCGTAATCGAAAACGTCGAGGTTCCTCTTATGTACGGGGGCGTATCAAAGTCAGAAAGGCGCAGAAGGGCTACGGAGGTTCTTTCCAGCGTCGGCCTCGCCGAAAAGCTCAGGCACTATCCGAACCAGCTTTCGGGCGGGCAGCAGCAGCGCGTTTCCGTAGCGCGGGCCCTGGTCGGCAACCCCGCGATTCTGCTCGCGGACGAGCCCACAGGCGCCCTCGACTCTAAGACCGGGCGGGAAGTACTTTCGCTTTTCCAGAGGCTGCACGAAGCCGGCCACACCATAGTTCTGATAACGCATGACAATTCCATCGCCTCCACCGCGGAAAGGATTATCCGTCTGGAGGACGGCCGTATAGTTTACGACGGTCCGACGGACAGGGAAAAGCTCGTCCACGCCGGTCCGGCAGAAGGGAGCGCTGAACATGAGTCTGCTTGAATCCGTTGAGCTTTCGATAAAAAACATTCTTGCAAGCAAGATGCGCGCTCTGCTCACGATGCTCGGAATCATCATAGGCGTGACCGCCGTCATCCTGATAATCGGTCTCGGAAACGGCGTTAATATCTACATGGCGGACAGCTTCAAGAGCCTCGGAACGAATACGATAAACGTTATGATTACCGGGCGAGGCTCGTCGTCGCGTAAGATGTCCGTGGACGACATGTACGCGCTTGTCGCGAAAAACCCCAAATATCTTCTGCGCGTTTCCCCTTCAGTGAGGATGACCGGAACTGTAAAAATCGGCAACGAAACCTCCTCGACCTCCGTTTCGATAGGCGTCAGCGAGGACTATTTCGCGATAAAATCCTATACCATCGCAAGCGGTCGCGGACTGCAGTACAGCGACATTCTGGACCGCAGCTACGTCTGCGTGGTTGGAAGCTATATAGCCGAGAATTACTTCGGGAACAACGCCGTCGGCAAAACTCTCAAGATCGGCGGGGCGTATTTCGAAATAATAGGAGTCAACAGCAAGCAGGGTGACAACGCCTCCGGCACCACCGACGACTACATATTCGTGCCCTATACCACCGCAGCGCGCCTTTCCTCCACGGGCACAATCACCTCCTACGTCGTCGAGATCCCCTCTGTAGACGACAGCTCCGCCGCGATGCAGATAATGAACGACGCGCTTTACGAAATCTTCATGAACTCAAACTACTACACCGTAAGGAGCATGGGCGAGATACTCAACACCTTCACGAGCATGGTGAACATCATGGTCATGGTTCTCTCCATAATCGCCGGCATCTCGCTGGTCGTCGGCGGCATCGGCATCATGAACATCATGCTGGTCTCGGTAACAGAAAGGACCAAGGAAATAGGCATCAGGAAAGCGCTCGGAGCCAAAGAAAGATATATTCTTACGCAGTTTGTCATCGAGGCGGCGACCACGAGCGCGATAGGCGGCTTTATAGGAATCGCCCTCGGCTACATACTCTCCAGCATCGCGACGAACTTTATAAAAGCGGCGCTTCAGGCCAACCTTCCCGTATCTCCGACGGCGAGCTCGGCCCTCATGGCCTTCGGCATATCCGCGGGCATCGGAATAATATTCGGCTATCTGCCCGCCAAAAAGGCCGCCGCGCTCAATCCCATAGACGCACTTCGTAATGAATAAGGGGTAAACATATGAAAAAGATTGTATCAGCGCTTCTGTCATTTGCAATCATATTTTCGCTTGTCTCCGCGGCTCCCGCGGCCTCGGCGGCCGGAAGCTCAAGCCGCGAAACCGTCGAGCAGACCATACGGGCTCTCGGCATAATCGTCGGCGACGAGAACGGCAATATGAATCTCGGAAGCTATGTCACAAGAGCAGAATTCGCGAAAATGATGGTCGCGGCCTCTGTTTACAAGGACAGCGTGGGAAGTGGCTCCGGTTTCTCCCTTTTCAAGGATGTGAAGCAGGGCCACTGGGCCGTCGAATACATAAAGGTGGCCGTAAGCAACGGCTGGTTCGTCGGCTATTCCGACGGCAGCTTCCGTCCCGACAACAACATCACGCTTGAGGAGGCCGCGACGTCGCTTCTTCGCCTCCTGGGCTTTACCTCCTCCGACATCGTCGGCGCCTTCCCCTACGCCCAGCTCTCCAAGTTCAACGCCCTCGGCCTCAACCAGAACCTCTCGAGGAGCCAGGGAGAGCTGATTACCAGAGACGACTGCATGACCATCTTCTACAATCTCATGACTACGTCGAACAAAAGCGGAACGATATACGCCAAATCTCTGGGCTACACCATAAACAGCGCAGGCGAGCTTGATTTCTCCTCCCTTGTAGCCGCAAACATGAAGGGTCCCTTCGTGCTTGAGAAGGACGCCTCTCTGGCGTCAAAGATACCGTTTTCAAGCTCCAATATTTCGGTCTACAAGAACGGCAGCCTATCGGAGCTCTCCGCCGCCGGTCCCTACGACGTCTACTATTACAACGCAAACATGAGAACGGTCTGGTTCTATAACAACAGGGTAGTGGGCACCTACACAGCGGCGTCTCCGAGCCGCGTATCGCCGACCTCCGTCACGGTAGCCGGGAACAGCTATACCCTGGGCACCTCGAGCGCCGCCTATAAGCTCTCCTCTATGGGTCTGTTCTCGATAGGCGATACGGTAACGCTCCTTCTCGGCATGAACGGGAACGTCGTGGACGTTCTGGCTCCGGGGGTCGCAGATGCCGGCAGCTCCCCCTCCGTTTACTTCGGAATCGTCGTTTCCACGGTCGTTTCAAGCTACACCGACAGCAGCGGCAACCTCATTTCTCAGAATAATATAAAAGTCGCCTGCACGGACGGCACGGTCCGCCAGTTTGCCGGCTACACCTCCTCCGGCTCCCTTGTAAGCGTGACAACATCCGGCGGCAGCGTCCGCGTTTCGGATCTCAGCCGGAAGAGCATCTCCGGCTTCGTGAGCAGCGACGGCACAAAGCTCGGCTCTTATTCGTTCGCCCCGAACGTCCAGATTCTTGACACGCACTCCGAGGCGGGCTACAAGGTCGTATACCCCTCGCGTCTGGCCGGCGCACTCATAAGGAGCGAGGACGTCCGCTACTATGAGCTTGACTCCAGCGGAAGAATAACGCACCTTATTCTCGACGATGCGACGGGCGACATCGACACCTACGCGGTTCTTACCTCCGTAAAAAGCATGAACTCAAGCTCGGGCGTCGCATCCGGCTCTTACCGCTATCTCCTTAACGGGAACTCGGCCACTTTGAGCACCACCCGCTACTTTGAGGTAGAGGCGGCTCCCGTACAGTTCAGATATGCCTCCGACGGTACGATTTCCACCGTAAGAAATCTCAAAAGGACAAACATTACTTCAATAAATTCTCTCTACGCTTCGAGCGACAGCACTCAGTACAGGCTTGCAGACAATGTCCAGGTCTATATTAAAACGGACAGCGTATATGATTATGTGAATATCAGCGCGGTGTCCGATCTAAGCAAATATACGCTGACAGGCTATTACGACGGCTTCGGTTACAGCGCAGGCGGAAAGATACGGGTAATTATAGCGACCAAGAACTGAATCGGAAGCTCCCGCTTATCTGCGCTGTCAATCGGCAAACCGGCCCGCCCGTCCAAGACGGGCGGGCCTTCGCTTGTCAAAAAACTTGTTTACGGCAAAAAAGCTTCGCAGAATTTCCGCCACGAATGGCGGAAACACAGTCAAATCTGTCATTTCCGGCGGCGTGTACGTCGGAAATGACACCTCTCATGACGGGCGCGGCAGAGCGGCCGCCATTTAACCCCCTTGTCAAAAAAGCCCTTTGGGCTTTTTTGACAGTCTCCCGCCCGCCCGTCCAAGACGGGCGGGCCTTCGCTTTTACTTCCTCCGCTTTTTGATTTTAAGATGCAAAGCACCGCTTTCCTTGCAAACGGGAAAAAGCCCGTTTTTGCGTTAAGGCCCTGAAAAAGGGGGCTAAAAGCCCCGAACAGGCCTCAAAAACGGGCCTCTGGCTAAAAAATGAGGGTCATTTTTTGAATTTCCTCAAATTTTTATTGCTTTTTTCAAAATTATCGTATATTATTAGTTCAATCAGAGACCCGGCATTAAGCAGGCGATTTTAGCTTGAATGCGAATATGTTTTTTGGTGAAAACGCCGGAACATGTCTTGCTTCCAGGCCCGCCAACGGCGGCGGCATCGCGGCTCCCGGCCTGTAATTTCAAAGCATAGGCAAAATCTTTTTTGAGCGTGGTCACATAAAATAGCAGAGTCGAAACAAAGGCGTTCCGATCTTGAGTCGGTGCGCCTTATTATTTTTTCAGGAGGTAAAAAGAAAATGAGTTGTGAGAAAAAATTAGCAGTCGAAGAAATTTTCGGAGAATACGTTTTCAATAAGTCCGTAATGGAGCAGAGCCTTTCCAAAAGGGCTTTCAAAATTCTTAACGAGACTATAGAATCCGGCGCTCCGCTTGACGCCAGCATCGCGGACGAGGTTGCCTCTGCCATGAAGGCCTGGGCGGTCAGCAAGGGCGCGACGCACTATACCCACTGGTTCCAGCCCATGACAGGCATCACCGCAGAAAAGCACGACGCATTCATATCACCGAAGAGCAACGGCACCGTTATCCTTGAATTCTCAGGCAAGGAACTGATAAAAGGCGAGCCCGACGCATCCTCCTTCCCCTCGGGCGGTCTGCGCGAAACCGCAAAGGCAAGAGGCTATACCTGCTGGGACTGCACCTCCCCCGCCTTTGTCAAGGAAGGGACCCTCTGCATACCCACCGCTTTCTACTCCTATACCGGGGAGATACTCGACAAGAAGGCTCCTCTTCTCAGAAGCGTGGAAGTTCTCAGCAAGCAGGCTCTCAGAATCCTCAGGGCCAGCGGCAACAAGACCAGCAAGAGGGTCATCGCGACCGTCGGGCCCGAGCAGGAATACTTTATAGTCAACAGCGAGCTTTTTGAAAAGAGGCTTGACCTTATGCTCACGGGCCGCACCCTCTTCGGAGCGAAGCCCCCGAAGGGCCAGGAGCTTGAGGACCAGTATTTCGGCGCTCTCAAAACCAAAATATCCGCATATATGCAGGATCTCGGCAGGGAGCTGTGGAAGCTCGGCATCACCGCGAAGACAAAGCACAACGAGGTGGCTCCCGCCCAGCACGAGCTCGCCATAATATTCGATCCGGCCAGCATGGCGGCAGACCACAACCTCCTGGTCATGGAGCTTATGAAAAAGGTCGCCGAAAGGCACGGCCTGACCTGCCTGCTGCATGAAAAGCCCTTTGCAGGCGTGAACGGAAGTGGCAAGCACCTCAACTGGTCCATGGCCACCGACGACGGAATAAACCTGCTCGACCCGGGCACGAAGCCCGCCGAAAACCTGCTGTTCCTCGTATTCCTCGCTTCGGTAGTCAAGGCAATAGACGAATACGCCTCGCTGCTCAGGCTCTCTGTCGCAAGCGCGGGCAACGACCACAGGCTCGGCGCCAACGAGGCTCCCCCCGCAATTATTTCCATGTTTGTCGGCGAGGAGCTCGAAAGCGTCATTGAAGCCTTCGTAAGCGGCGATACATACAAGGATGCCGGACGCCTCAAAACGAACCTCGGCGTCCCCTCGCTGCCAGTCATCACTCACGACGCAACGGACAGAAACAGGACCTCTCCCTTCGCCTTTACCGGAAACAAGTTCGAGTTCCGCATGTGCGGTTCCTCGGCCAACGTCGCCGAGCCCTGCTTCGTGCTCAACACCATAGTGGCGAAAACCCTTTCCGAGGCGGCAGACGTGCTTGAAAAGGCCAAATCCTTCCGGCCCGCCGCGCTCGCGCTCGTAAAGGAGTATCTCGCAAAGCACAAGAAGATCATATTCAACGGAAACAACTACTCTGAGGAGTGGGTAAAGGAAGCCGAAAAACGCGGCCTTCCCAACATCGGCAACACGGTGCTCGCCATCAGAGAGCTTATTTCCGAGAAGAACATGTCCGTGCTTGAGGAAATGGGCGTTCTGGACGAGAAGGAAATCGAATCCCGCTATGAGATCCTGCTTGAGAACTATTCAAAGACCATCAACATCGAGGCTCTGACTCTCGTCGACATAAGCGAGAGGCAGCTCCTCCCCTCAATACTTGGCTACGCCCTCAAGCTCTCAAGCATATCCTCCGCAGCGGGCAGCAGGACCGCCAAAACCTGCCTCGACAAAATCAACGCTCAGGCGGACCTGATGTACGACCGCCTCGAGGCCCTCAAGGCGGCGGTTAAAGCCGCCGAGGGCAAAGACGCCTTTGAGACGGCGCTCAATTACCGCGAGAAGGTCGTCGCCGCAATGGGCGCCCTGCGCGAGGTCATAGACCAGACCGAGCCTATGATTCCGGCGGACGTTTGGCCCGTGCCCGTATACTCCGACCTGCTTTTCAGGATCTGAGCGCGCAGTTTCAGGCTTGCCTGAAGCGTATATCCGAAAAAACAAAGAAAAAAGGGCGCTGTTTCCGCCGGAAACAGCGCCCTGTTCAGACTGTCAAAAAAGCCCCAAGGGCTGTGTTGACACGGGGGTGGCATGACGGCCGCTCTGCCGCGACCGTCATGAGAGGTGTCATTTCCGACCTACACGCCGCCGGAAATGACAGATTTGACTTTTTTCCGCCATTCGTGGCGGAAATTCCGCGAAGCTTTCTTGCTGTAAACAAGTTTTTCGACACGCTCAAAATGGCGCTGTTTCCGCCGGAAACAGCGCCATTTTGAGTTTTCTTGCTTTACGGCTGCACCAAACGAAGGCCCGCGTGCTGAAAGCACACGGGCCTTAGATTTAATCATACACGGGATCATCAAAGTGCCTTTTAAGGACGAGGGGGTCCTCTTTTTTGTATTTCTCAGCATATTCGAGGACATGGAAGGAGAAAAGCAGCCTCTCCTTGAGCTTGCCGTTTTCAAGGCTCTGTCCGATAAGCTCCTCTATCTTGTTTATCTTGTAATACATTGTGTTTCTGTGCACATACATGAGCTTTGCCGCCTTCACCGTGTTGCAGTCGTTGGTGAGATAGACGTAAAGCGTTTCGCGCAGGTTGGTTCCGTATTTCTTGTCATACTTCTCTATGGAGATAAGCGCGGGATGGCATAGATATATGAGGTTGCCGCTGTGAAATTCGTTCACGTCAGAGCAAAGGTCTATCGTATGATAGACGCTGTAATCCTCATACTGGAAAATGCGCTCCTGCTGGTTCTTCCTGAATATTTTTCCAAGACGTATCGTTTCCTTTGTCTGAAGGTAAATAGGGCGGAGCGAGGTCAGGAACTTGGAATAATTTCCTATGGCTATGTAGGCGTCGTACAGCTTGAGAAGCTCAGTAAGCTTGGCCCTGTCATATTCGGGCTCGGCGTTGTGCTTCTGTTTTTTTGCCAGGATGATTATCTCGTTTTTATATACCGTTATGCAGCTGTTCGGGAATATCTGCTCAAGCTGGCTTATGACATAGTTCCACGGTATCGCCTTGGTCCTTTCCTCAAAAGACATGACCATCGTGTGGTAATATTTCTCGACAATCATCGCCGGTATGAGCTTGAGCCTGTGCTGGAGCTCCTCCGGATCCGTAAGCCTAAGCTCGATCAGATCTGAAATAAACGCCCCGATTTCGTTGTTGGTCATATACTGGCTGGCCTTGCTGCTCAGGAAATACTGCTGAAGGTGCTCCGCAAGGTCCGCCGACAAAAGCGAATGGTATTCGCTCTCGGCGGAACCGTGCAATGTGACCAGCACGCGTGCAATAAGATTCCCGTTATAGTAAATGCGCCTTATTATTATGCGGTTTCCGGTACGCTGCGAAACATACTCTATCTGCGGCGCAAACGACATATTCTGAGTTTCCTCGCTGATAAGCGCGAGAACGCTGTTGTATGACAAAAACCCGTTTTTCTTCATTTCGTGCAGTATATCGTCGTCAAAGCCTTCCGGAACGTAGCCGCCGAGCACCTTGAAGCCCATATTCAGAATTGTTACGGGCGTCCGGAGCATCTCGTAGCCCTTTTCGGCGAGCTTCTGTATCCCCCTGTCGGAGGTTACTATTTCCCTGAGTTCCTTTATCCATTTAAGATACTTCGTCAGCTGCTGCTGCACCATATTGAACAAAGGAACAAGTTCCAGCGACGAAACGAAAAGATTGACGTCCGGGTTCGGCCCAATAGCGGCCAGCTCCCTGCAATCGCCGGCGCTCATGAAAGTAACGGTGTGTCCGGGAGAAACCCGCCCTACGGCCTTCGCTACGGTTTCCGGGGACCCGATGTACACATGCTTCGGATTAAGCGGGGTATCCGCATCAAGCAGCATTATGCTCTCGACAAACTCGAGAGACTGGTTCGAGACGCTAGAGCGCTTTATGTAGTTTTTAATAGGGTTGATCAATACGGGAACCGACAGCACGGCCTTACCTCCCCCCGTTAATATAGCATAGTGCATTATATCATCTGCCCCGTTTTTGTGAAGCGGAAAAATGAATTTTCATAATCGTCGGCAAAAATATGTTGAGAATGCACAATCAAACTATATAAATTGATAACAACACGTCCATTTTGTATTGCGTCTGTTAGCTTCGGGTTAATTTTTCGGTCGTTTGCGGTTCAGCGCGGCTATGCATAATGCATATATCACAAGTGAAAAAGAATGTTCACTGTATACGGTGATTATTATGCATATTGCATTTATACTTATTGCAGAACTATTAAAAGCCAGTGCATTCAGTATAATTTTTTCAGAGGAAGTGAAGCTTTGAGTATTCGAGTATGCGCCAGGGATAATAAAACCTTCCGCCGCCTTTTGGAATATTACTCCGATCGCGAAAAAGCCGCCCGCCTGTTTCGCAAAAACGGCGGCAAGGTGGTTGGAGAGCTGGGCTGCGACGTGCCGGACGAGCTTATAATAGCCGCAGGCATGTTCCCCTACCGCATCTATGCAGGCGAATGCAGCCATCTTATCGAGGCCGACAGGTATCTGGAGTATTCTTTTGATCCGGTGGTCCGCATGCAGTTTGAAAAGCTGACGGACGGCACCCTTAACAATGAAATAGACTACCTCGCAATTTCAAATTCAACGGACACGCTTATAAGGATATACCTGTATCTCAAGGAAATAAAGCGCAGCGAGCCCGAAAAGCCCGTCCCTGACCTCGAGTTCATCGATTGGCTTTTCACGCGCAGGCTTATCCATCAGACGAGAAACGAATTTACGGTAAGGCTGTTCTGGGAGAAGCTCGAGGAGTGGTCCGGTAGGAAAATAACTTACAAGGATTTCGCGGAGGCGGCCTCGATATGCAACGAGGACAGGGTGGCAATCCGCGAGATAATGAAGCTGAGGCGCGCCTACAAGCCCCGCGTAACCGGCTCCGAAGCGCTTGTAATCATCGGCTCCGCGTTCTACATGGACAGGAGGGAACACGCGGCTCTCACAAGGCAGCTTTATGAGGATGCGAAAAAGTGGCCCGAAATAAACGGCCCCCGCATCTTCCTCACGGGCAGCGCCCAGGAAAATACGGAGCTTTACGAGCTGATTGAAAACGAAGGCGCCGTGATAGTCGGAGAAGACCATGACTGGGGCGAACGCTTTGTAAACCGCGACTGCAACCTCGGCTATTCTCCGGTCCGCGCAGTCGTGGATCAGTACATGATGCGCGAATTCAGCTCAAAAAAGGCTTTTGTGTCCCAGCGCGTCGAGGCGCTGGACAGAGAGGTTGAAGCATGCGGCGCCGAAGCCGTGATGTTTTATATGAACGCATTTGAGGAGGCCGCATCCTGGGATATGCCCTCGCAGAGGAAATCGCTGGCGGCGCGGGGGATCAAGACCCGCGCTTTTACGAAAATGTCTTATCCTGTATCCAAAAACAGCGCGCTGGAACCCGGTTTGAAGACATTTATAGAGTCGTTGAAGGGATGATGCAGAATGAACAACGATAATAAAAATAACGCCGAACCGGTACGCGCCCAGAAGTCGCTCAAGGCGACCGCTGTGGCCGGAGCATATCAGAAGGAATGGTTCGCCGGTCTTAAGGCCCGCGTCGAAAAGGGCGAGGATTTCGGCTATCTCAACGCAGACGTGCCTATGGAGATACTCAGGGCGATGGATATACCCTTCGTCGTCAACCAGTGGTGGGCTGCAATCTGCGCTGCAAAGCGCATGGCCCCAAAGTATTACGGCCTTTTGAACGAGCAGGGCTACCGCGACGATCTCTGCTCCTACTGCGCCACGGCTTTTGCGGAAAGCCTCGACCCCGACGACAAGGTCAGCGGTCCCTGGGGCGGGCTCCCCGATCCCACGATAGCGATAACGAGGCTTACCTGCGACTGTCAGAGCAAGATTTTCGAGCTTTTCGCTAAAAATCACGGCTCGGAGCTTTACGTTATGGAAAACACCCAGCCCCGCAGGGTTCCGCCGAACTGGTGGGAGCTTGCCCCGGACAGATGGGAGGAGCTCTACGACCCCGACAGGCTTGATTTCGCGGTCGAGGAGCTGAAGGCTCTCATAAGCTTTCTCGAAGCCAAAACCGGCAAGATGTTTGACATAAACAAGCTCATCGAGGTTATGAACCTCATAAACGAGCAGGAGAGCTGGTACAAGAAAACGAGGGATCTCATCGCTGAGACCCAGCCCGCGCCCGTAACCGTAGTCGATACCATAAACGCGGTGATGCAGGCCCAGTGGCAGCGCGGCACAAGATGGGCCGCCGACCACGCGAAAAGCCTTTACGAGGAAATAAAGGCTTTTGTTGACCAGAAACGCAGCTCGGTTCCCAACGAAAGGCTCCGCCTGATGTGGCTCGGACGCGGCCTTTGGCATGACTTCGCCTTCTACCAGAACTTTGAGGAAAAGTACGGCGCGGTTTTCATGTGGAGCATGTATCTCGCGATGGGCGCCGACGCTTACATCAGAAACAATGTCGAAGCGGACCCCCTCCGCGCTCTGGCCGCCCGCTACATCGGAATGGAGGATTTCCTGCACATGCCGCCCTGGAACGCCAACTGGTTCCTTCACGAGGCCAAGCACAACAGGATAGACGGAGTAGTTTACATGGTTCCGGAAAACTGCATGCAGGCGCTCGAGGGCTCATACTTCGTCAAGAAAACTCTGGAAGACGCCGGAATCCCGGTCCTCATTTTCAAGGCAGACCCTGTGGACGCAAGGAAATGGAACAGAGAGACCATGACGGGGCTTGTCGAAGACTTTATAGAAACAAGAATTATTATGGGAGGTAAAAAATAATGGGAACTGGTCCTCTTACCGGTGTGAAGGTGCTGGATTTTACGCAATTTGAGTCCGGCACGGTCTGCACCGAAACTCTCGCATGGCTCGGCGCCGAGGTCTGGAAGGTTGAGCGTCCCGTACTCGGGGAGCTTGGTCGCCACTCCGTGGAGAAGCCCGACAAGGACACCGTAGGCTTTCTTATAATGAATATGAACAAGGAGTCCATCACCTGCAACCTGAAGTCGCCGGAAGGCATCAAGCTCATAAAGCGCCTCGTCGAAAAGGTGGACGTAATGGTTGAAAACATGGGTCCCGGCTCCATGGACCGCCTGGGTCTGAGCTACGAGGAATGCAAAAAAATAAACCCGAAAATAATCTACGCCTCGATCAAAGGCTTTGCGCTCGACGGACCCTATGCCGACTATCCGGCTTTCGACCCCATTGCCACTCACACGGGCGGGCTTGTCGCGGCCACCGGACTCCCCGACATGCCTATCAAGGCAGGCGTGAGCGTGGCGGACTCAGGCAGCGGAATAACCTGCGCGATGGGGATCATCGCGGCTCTTTATCAGCGCAATACACAGGGCATCGGCCAGCGGGTGGACGTTGCCATGCAGGATTTCATAATAGGCCTTTCCCGCTCAGGCTGGGAGCCCTACTACGACACCGGCAAGCCGCCTGTGCGCGTAGGCAACGGAATGCCGCTTGAACCTGTCGCCCCTTCCAATACCTACCCCTGCAAGCCCTTCGGGATCAACGATTATGTGCATATCTACTGCTCGCGTCATCCCGGCAGCAAGCAGTTCGACAACCTCTGCAAGGTAATGGGACGCGAGGATCTCCTTGCTGACGAGCGCTTCAAGACACCCCGCAGCCGTTATGTATACCGCGAGGAGCTCGACGCAATAATATCCGAATGGACATCCAAGCACACCAAGCAGGAAGCGATGGACATTCTTGCCAAGCAGGACATCCCGGCAGGCGCGCTCCTGGACGTCGGCGACATAACGAATGACCCGCAGTATCTCGAGCGCGGAATGATAGTGGAGGTTGAGCACAAGGACTACGGCAAGCTGAAGCTCCCCGGCTTTGCTCCCCGTCTTTCGGAAAACCATATAGAATACAGGGTTTCCCCGGATCTCGGAAGCGGCAACAAAAAGGTCTACCAGGATGTTCTCGGTCTTACGGACAAGGAAATTGACGAGCTTAAAAACGCAAAGGCGATATAGACAAGCGAAAATCGAAACAGGTAATTCTCTGCGCACCTATCAAGCCCCTTTTATCGGTTATTAAATTCCCAGCAGGTATTTACCATCTGTTTTATTAATAATTTTATAAAGGAGAGAGAACCTGAATGAAAAAAATCCTTGCAATCGTGTTGGCAGCAATCCTTCTTCTGGCGACAGCCGCCTGTTCCTCGCCGGCGCCCGCCTCAAGCACTCCCACGCCAGCCGCAAAGACCCCCCAGAAGCTCACCGTAGCGCACAAGGGCAACCCCACCAGCCTTAACCACCTGACCGTCTCAAACGTCAGTGTCAACGGCCCGCTCGGCCACCTTCTTTACGACACCCTCGTAAACTATGACAGCGAAACAGACAGCTTCAAGCCGAGCATAGCCACAAAATGGGAGCAGGTAGACAGCACCCATATCAAGTTCACCCTTCGCAACGACGTAAAGGCGCACGACGGCTCCCCCATAAAAGCCAGCGACGTCCTTTACACGGTCACGACGGGCGTAAAGTCCGGAAAGCTTGACAACTACTACGCAAGATTCAAGCTTGAGGACTGCAAGGTAGTAGACGACTACACGGTAATTCTCGCGACTAAGACTCCGGACCCCTATCTCTTATACACTATCGCCAACAACGCCATGGGCATAGTCAGCGAAACCGCGGTTAAGAACGCCGGCGGCCTTGACGGCCAGACTCAGAAGCCCACTTCGGGCAGCGGCCCATACAAGTTTGTAAGCTGGGATCAGGGCTCAAAGGTTGTTCTTGCGAAAAACGACAAATACTGGGGCGGCGCTCCCTACTTTGACACCGTCGAGTTCCGCATAATCACCGACGCTTCGGCCCGTATGATAAACCTCGAGTCCGGCGACGTCAACATCGTGCTTGACCCCGATCTCAACCAGATAAAGACGATAGCCGCAAACAAAAAGTTCCAGGTCCAGAATTACAAGACCAAAAACCTCAACATGGCCTTCTTCAACACCACCAAGGATATATTCTCCGATGTCAAGGTCCGCCAGGCTATAGCTCTCGCAATCGACTATAACTCCAACGCCAAGGTTGCCATGGGCGAATACGGCTATGTAACCGACAGCGTACTTGCGAACCTCAGCCCCGCTTACGCGAAGCCCGACGGCTCCTACACAAACTACTACCGCTATGACCTCGCGGCTGCGAAAAAGCTTCTCGCCGAGTCCAAGTATCCCAACGGCTTCAGCTTCACGCTCAAGTACATGGAGAACGCGATATTCACTTCCCTTGCCCAGCTTGTGCAGAACCAGCTCGCCCAGCTGAACATCAAGGTCACGCTCGCCCCCACGGCTTCAACCGTTTTCTACAACGACGCCGCCTCCGGAAACTTTGACATGTATCTTGCGGCGCCCGCAAACCCCGACCCGTTCGCAACGCTTATATTCTTTGACGGCAGACTCTCGTTCAAGTCGGCCAACGGCGGCAGCGGCTGGAAGGGCGGAGACCAGTTCTACGCACTTCTTGACAAGGCGAAGATTACGATGGACGACAAGGCCAGAAACGAGATTATGAAGCAAATCCAGGCGACGATTAACTCCAACGTGCCCGCCCTTACTCTCGGCTCGCAGAACCGCGTCGTTGTTGCGGATGCAAACCTCACCGGCATCTCCCTTACCCCCTTTGCCGACATCAACCTCTCAAAGGCGGCCCGCAAATAACGCTTTCCCCGGCACACCCTCGCTTTGACAGCGGTCCTCTCGGCGGAGCAAATCCGCCGGGAGGACCACGAGAATAGCATTACGTTTGAAAAATGGAATGCATTCACTTTTTAAGGAGCAAAATATATGCTTAGATACATATTCAAGCGCTTGCTGTGGATGATACCCGTGGTCATCGGCGTCCTCTGCATCGTATTTGTCCTGTCGGTGGTAACTCCGGGCGACCCGGTGACCACCCTTGTAGGCGCGGACGCTTCGGAGGCGGCCAAGGAGGCAATGCGCGCCAAGCTGGGCCTCAACGACCCGGTCTATATCAGGTTTGTTAATTATATCGTAAAGATTGTGACTAAAGGCGACCTCGGCAATTCCTACACAACCAACCAGCCTGTAATATCGGAAATATTGGATCGTTTTCCCGTGACCCTGAAACTCACAATAGCTTCGGTAATAGTAGCCCTGCTACTTTCGGTGCCGCTCGGCATCATATCGGCGGTCAAGCGATATTCATGGATAGACAACCTTTCAATGGCGCTGTCCCTTATCGGCGTTTCCATACCGCAATTCTGGTTCGCTCTCCTTACACTGCTTTTGTTTGCCGTCAATCTCAGATGGCTGCCGGCAAGCGGCATCAGCAGCGTCAAGGGCTGGGTGCTGCCCGTTCTGATGATCGGCGTCGGAAACATGGGCAACTTTGCCCGCACAACCCGCGCCAGCATGCTCGAGGTCATACAGCAGGACTATATAAGGACCGCCAGGGCAAAGGGACAAAAGGAAACGACAGTAATAATCAAGCACGGTCTCCGCAACGCGCTCATTCCCATTGTAGCCAATGTCGGCAACGTGGTGGGCATCTCCCTCGGAGGAGCGGTAATTGCTGAGAACATATTTTCCGTCGCCGGCGTCGGAAAATACATGCTCGACGCCATCAATGCCAGAGACTGGCCGGCTGTGCAGGGCGGAATAATACTGCTCGCCATAGCTTTCAGCATAATCATGCTCATAATGGACCTTCTCTACGCCGCGATCGACCCGCGCCTCAAGTCCGAATTCAGGGCGAGAGGACGCAGGAAAGCCGGAAGAAAGCTGCAG
>JAJUGN010000024.1 GCA_029265975.1 Clostridiales bacterium | reverse complement strand
GACACCTCTCATGACGGGCGCGGCAGAGCGGCCGTCATTAAGCCCCCTTTGTCAAAAAAGCCCTTTGGGCTTTTTTGACAGTCTCAAATCCCCGCAATAAGCGGGGATTTCATGTCTTTGTCAGAAAAGCGAAAGCTGGCTGGTGTCGGGCAGCTCGCCGAGCGCGCCCAGATTTTTCAGCTGCTCTATATGGGTTTTCGAGACCTTGCGGCAGGCGGATGAAAGCCCCTCTATGGACACAAATTCCATGTCGCGGCAGGCCATCAGGTCCTGCGCCGCCGACTCCCCCAGGCCGCTTATTGCTATGAAAGGCGGGCGCAGCGCATTGCCCTCCACCAGAAATTTAGTCGCGTCAGACTTTTTCAAGTCTATGGGCAGAAACTCAAAGCCGCGCAGGTAAAACTCGTAAACCGCCTCGAGCGTGGTAAGAAGGTCAAGTTCCTTTGCCGTCGGGTTCGGGTTCTCGGATATTTTCTTTATGTTCTGGAAAACGGTTTCTATGCCCTTTGTCATCAGCTCGGCGTCGAATGAATCCACCCTGCGGTAAAAATAGGCGCTGTAATACGCTATCGGCCGGTGCACCTTGAACCAGGCGATGCGGAAGGCCATCATAACATAAGCAACCGCGTGCGCCTTTGGAAAGAGATACTTTATTTTTTTGCAGGAGCCTATATACCAGTCAGGTACGCCCAATGCAAGCATATCCTTTTCCCACTCGTCTGTTATGCCCTTGCCTTTCCGGACCGCCTCCATGATTTTGAAGGCCTTCATCTCGTCCATGCCCATGGAAACGAGGTAAAGCATTATGTCGTCTCGGCACCCTATTGTCTGGTCGATAGTCGCTGTGCGCTCGAGTATCAGATCCTTTGCGTTACCGAGCCAAACGTCGGTCCCGTGTGAAAAACCCGAAAGGCGCACCAGCGTGTCGAAGGTCTCCGGCTGAACGTCCACAAGCATCTGCCTGGTAAAGCCGGTCCCGAACTCGGGTATCCCTATCGTGCCCGTGCCGCCTATTACAGGGTCGTTGTCCGGCAGTCCGAGCGGCGCCGGGGATTTGAATATGAGCATCGTTTCCGGGTCGTCCAGCCTTATTTTTCTCGCGTCAACGCCCGTCAGATCCTCAAGCATTTTTATCATCGTAGGGTCGTCGTGCCCCAGCTCGTCCAGCTTTAGAAGGTTGTCCTCCATGGCGTGATACTCAAAATGGGTTGTTATTATGTCCGTATCCGAGTCGTCAGCGGGATGCTGCACTGGGCAGAAATCGGTTACGTCCATATCCTGCGGTATTATCACAAGACCGCCGGGATGCTGTCCCGTGGTGCGCTTTACGCCGACGCAGCCCTGCGTCAGGCGGTTCTCCTCGGCCTTTGTCACCGTCATGCCGCGCTCCTCCAGATACTTCTTAACATACCCGTAGGCCGTTTTGCTGGCGAGCGTGCCTATCGTGCCCGCCCTGAAAACGTGGTCGGAGCCGAAAAGCTCTTCCGTGTATTTATGCGCCTTTGCCTGATATTCACCGGAGAAGTTAAGGTCTATATCGGGAACCTTCGCCCCGCCGAAGCCGAGGAATGTCTCGAAGGGAATGTCAAAGCCGTCCTTGTCGTACAGCGTGCCGCACACGGGGCAGTTCTTGTCCGGCATGTCGGCTCCGCAGCCGTAGTTTTTGCCGGATTCAAAGTCGCTGTTCCTGCAGTTAGGGCATCGGTAATGCGCCGGCAGAGAATTAACCTCCGTTATCCCCGACAGGAACGCGACTATCGACGAGCCGACGCTCCCCCTCGACCCCACGAGATAGCCCGCGTCGAGGGAGTTTTTGACCAGCTTCTGCGCGCTCATGTATATGACGTCGTATTTTCTTGACAGTATGTCGTTAAGCTCGGTTTCAACCCGCTTTTTTACGATTTCGGGAGGATTTTCCCCGTAAAGCTCGGCCATTTTGCCGTAAACCAGGCTTTTTAAGTCTTCAGCCGAGTTTTCGACGGTCGGGGTGAACAGCTTCTTCGGAAGAAGCTCTATATTTTCGCACATGTCAGCGATTTCGTTAGGATAGCGCACGACGGCGTCGTACGCGTCAGCGTCCCCGAGATACGAGAACTCCTCCAGAAGCTCGTCCGTCGTCTTGAAGTAGAGCGGCAGCGGGCGGTCGGCGTCAGGAAAGCTCTTGGCCGCCAGAAGTATCCTTCTGTATGTCTCGTGCTGGGGATGCAGGTAATGCACGTCACCGGTGGCGGCAAAAGGCTTGCCGAGCTCCTTGGCCAGCCTCACTACCTTGCGGTTTAGGTCGCGGAGCTCCTGTTCGTCCTTCACCGTTCCGTCGCGCAGCATGAAATTGTTGTTGCATATCGGCTGGATCTCAAGATAATCGTAGAACGATGCCAGCCTTTTGAGCTCTGACCAGTTCTTTTTCGCAACGATGGCCGAAAAAACCTCTCCGGCCTCGCAGGCTGAGCCGATGATAAGCCCTTCCCTGTGCCTTACGAGAACGCTCTTTGGTATGATGGGGTTTTTCTTGAAGTATTTGAGGTGGCTCGCTGAAATAAGCTCGTACAGGTTTTTTAGGCCCGCTTTGTTTTTCGCGAGTATTATCATGTGCCGGGGATATCTGGCGGGCTGGTTATTCATGCGCAGGCCCACCATCAACGGGTTTATCGCTCCGAGCGAGGTCACGCCCCTGTCCCTCAGCATCGCAAAGAATTTGCCAAGCATATGCGCGACGGTGACCGCGTCGTCCGAGGCTCTGTGATGGTTGAATTCCGGAAGCCCCAGGTGTTCCGCCACTATGTCAAGCTTGTGTTTCTTCAGCTCCGGCAGAAGGTTCTGCGAGAGCACAAGCGTGTCAACCGACGTCGTTTCAAATCTGATGCCCTCGCGCTCGCAGCCCTTGTAAATGAAGCCCATGTCGAAGTCCGCGTTGTGGGCGCAGAGAGGCGAAGATCCCGCAAATTCCAGAAAGGCCTCCAGCGCCTCCTTGAGCCTCGGCGCGTTTTTCACGTCCTCGTCCGTTATGCCGGTAAGCTGCGTGATATTGCCCGGAATGTGCATCTCCGGGTTGACGAATGTCTGGAAACGCTCGCCTATCTCGCCGTTTTTATAGCGCACCGCGCCGATTTCGGTAATGCGGTCGCGTTCAGGGTCAAGCCCCGTCGTTTCTATGTCGAAGGCAATAAACTCGCCGTCCAGCGGCTGGTCCGATGAACCGTGGACCACCACCCTGTCGTCCATGTCGTTTATATAGTAGGCTTCGGTTCCGAAAAGTATTTTTACGCCGGAAGCCTTTCCGGCCTTCCAGGCCTCCGGGAAGGCGTGCGCGACGCCGTGGTCTGTTATGGCCAGCGCCTTATGCCCCCAGGCGGCGGCCTGGCGGACCGCCTCCTCCGCGCTGGTAAGCGCGTCCATCGCGGAATAGCTCGTGTGCAGATGAAGCTCCACGCGCTTATGCTCCGCGGTGTCTTTGCGGCGCGGCGCTTCGGCGATTTCGATGCTCGACGGCTCGAGCGACACGTCGTTTTCATAGCGGTTGAATCGGGCGCTGCCCTGCACCTTGAGCCACTGCTTTTCCTTTATTCTGTCGCATATCTCCTTTGAATTTTCCTCGCGCATGAAGCGGGAAACGTGAACGGAGCCGGTATAGTCGGTGATATAAAAAGAAAGCGCCCACGCTTTCTGCTTCGGAAGCTCCCTCGAATCGACCGCAAAAACCTCTCCGCAAACCGTAATCTTCCCGGACGCCTCGGAGAACTCGCTCATCGGAGTCGTTTTTCCCTTTATCGGCGGTCCCATGATGACTTCGCTTTCGGATTTTTGGGTTTTTTCTGCTTTGTGGGAGGACTTTTCGGCCTTCGGATATGTAATCTTTATATCCACGGACCTCAGGTCGAATTCGGCCATTATTTCGCTTTCCATCAGCCCCGCGAGAAGGGGCGGCGCCGGTTCCTTGAACTGTACGAAAAGCTGCATTTCGCGCTTGCTCCTGTCAACCGTCGCCCCCAGCACCAGAGCGTCCTTGAGCGGACCGAAAACCGCCTCGTCGCCCCGGCAGCTCTTGAATATATCGTAAAAAGGTATCGCCTTGTTTTCGCCCATCTAAAACACCTTAATCTCTGTCTATAAGTTCCATGAGTTCGTCGGCCAGCCTGTCAAAAGGCGCCGACTTGATTATCTGCCCGCGGCTGAATATGAGCCCTTTGTCCCTTCCGCCCGCTATTCCGAAATCCGCGTGCGAAGCTTCTCCCGGGCCGTTGACAGCGCAGCCCATAACGGCTACGGTAATATCTTTGCTGCACCCGGAAAGTCGTTTTTCGATCTCGCCGGCCAGTGAAATAAGGTCGATTTCCGTCCTTCCGCAGGTGGGACAGGATATTATCTCCACCCCGCCACGCCGTAGCCCCAGCACTTTGAGAATGGCTATCCCTGCTCTGACCTCCGCCTCCGGATCTGCCGTGAGGGATACCCTTATGGTATCGCCTATGCCGTCCAGGAGCAGAGCGCCTATTCCGGCAGCCGATTTTATGACGCCCATGTACTCGCTTCCGGCTTCGGTGACGCCGAGATGCAGCGGATAATCACAGCTTTCCGCCATCAGCCTGTACGCAGCGACCGTAAGAGGAACCGACGAAGCTTTTATCGAAACGCAGATGTCGTAAAAGCCGCAGCGTTCGAGAAGGGCGATATGCCGCCTCGCGCTCTCGACCATGGCCTCCGGCGTGACGCCCCCGTGCCTGTTCAGGATGTCTTTTTCAAGGCTCCCGCCGTTGACGCCTATCCTTATCGGCACGGAACGCGCGCGGCAGGCGTCCGCAACCGCTTTTACCCTGTCGTCGCCTCCTATGTTTCCCGGGTTTATGCGTATCTTGTCGGCGCCCCGCTCTACCGCGAGCAGCGCAAGCCGGTATTCGAAGTGTATATCGGCCACGACGGGCAGATCGATTTGCTCTTTTATCTCAGAAATGGCTTTTGCCGCCTCTGTTTCAGGGACGGCAACGCGCACTATATCGCAGCCGGCCGCCTTGAGGCGCTTTATCTGCGAAACCGTTTCGGCCACGTTCTCCGTTTTTGTGTTGGTCATGGACTGGACGGTTATCCTCGCCCCGCCTCCGATGGGAACGCCGCCGACATTTATTTTTTTAGTCTTTTCCGACATTATCTTACCAGCTTTACAATATCGTTGAACATCACCACTGCCATAAGTCCTATCAGCAGTATGAAGCCCGCCGCATGGATGTATCCCTCGTATTTCGGGTCTACCTTTTTTCTGGATATCTTCTCTATCGCGTAGGTGATGAACATGAAGAATATGCGTCCCCCGTCAAGAGCCGGTATCGGGAGCATGTTCATGACGGCAAGGTTAATGGCTATGAAGGCTCCGATATACAGTATGTTCTCGATAGCGTCCGAAACGCTTCGGGACGAGGTTCCGACCTCGTTGATAATGCCGACTATGCCGACCGGTCCCGAAAGGTCCTTCATGCCGGCTTTCCCGTTTGCAAGATCGCTGATGCCCAAACGCACGAGGCGCACAAAGGAAAGCGAGTTGTACCAGGAATATTTAAGCTTGTTGGCAAATGTCGCTTCCTCCGACTTAATAAAGAAGCCGTAGCGCATATATTTCTGCCCGTTGACAGTGTATTCCCTGAGGCTTAAGGGAAAATCCTTCAAAAGTACCTTCTTTCCTTCCCTCACGACGACAATATCCGCAGTTTTGCCGTTCCCTCTTGAAAGGAATGTGGATATGTCGCTGGATAGATAAATCCTCTCGCCGTTTATCGAATAGAACGTGTCGCCGCTCATGAGAGGATTGGACGGCTGATTCGGGAAACCGTCCATAAAGCCCGAAATCGTGGTGGTCGAAAAAGCGGCGGAGCCTGAGAAAAGTATGACTATTATAAGAAATCCGGCGAGGAAATTCATGAAGGAGCCCGCAATCAGCACTACGGTCTTTTTCCACAGCGGCTTGCCGTTGAAGGAACGCGGGTCGCCCGATTCCTCGTCCTCGCCCTCCAGCGCGCAGAATCCGCCTATCGGAAACAGGCGCAGGGAATATTTCGTCTCCCTGCCCTGCTTTTTGAGAATGGCGGGTCCCATGCCTACCGCGAATTCGTTAACTTTTATGCCGAGAAGCTTTGCGGCCGTAAAATGACCGATTTCATGAATTACGACAAGCGCTCCGAAAATTATTACAGCGATTGCAATATACATGAGATTATGCCTTTCCGACAAGCTCCCTTGCCTGTCTGTCAGCCGAGAGGATCTCCTCCAGGCCCGCGTCCTCGATATTTTTCAGGTTTTCCAGTGCGAACGCTACCTTTTCATATATTTCGTTGAAGCCGATCTTATCCTGAAGAAAAAGGTTGACCGCTTCCTCGTTTGCGGCGTTCATGACCGCCGCAGCCGTGCCGCCGAGCTTTGCGACCTCCATCGCCGTTGCAAGGCAGGGGAAGGCCTCCAGATCCGGCTCCAGAAACGTCAGCGGGCTGCTCCTTATAAAATCCGGCGCGGCCGTAAGCGACTTTGCGCGCCCGGGATATGTCAGGGCGTATTGTATGGGCAGCTTCATGTCCGGCAGCCCGCACTGTGCGATAACCGAGCCGTCCTCGAATTCGACCATCGAATGGATCACGCTCTGCGGATGAATGAGCACCTTTATGTTCTCCGGAGCCGCGCCGAAAAGATGCATCGCCTCTATGAATTCAAGCCCCTTGTTCATAAGCGTGGCCGAATCCACGGTGATCTTCCTGCCCATACTCCAGTTGGGATGCTTCAGGGCGTCCTCTTTCTTCATGTTTTGAAGCTCCGCGCGGCTTTTACCCAGAAACGGGCCGCCCGAAGCCGTAAGCAGTATCCTCGAAATCTCGCCGCCCTGCCCGTTCAGGCACTGGAATATCGCCGAATGCTCCGAGTCTACGGGAATTATCTCGGCCCGGTGCTTCCGCGCCGCCGCCATGACTATCGTTCCCGCGCACACCAGGGTTTCCTTGTTTGCGAGGGCTATCCTCTTGCCCTTCTCTATCGCCGCCATGGTAGGAAGGAGCCCCGCCGCTCCCGACATTGCGGTAATAACCGTATCGGAATCGTCTGCTGCGGCCTCTATTATCCCTTCAATGCCTGAGGCTACGCGAACGAAAGTGTCCGAAAGCCTTGTTTTCAGCTCCCTTGCTGCTTTTTCATCGGAAGCCGCCACGAGCGGGGGCCTGAATTCTCTCGCCTGCTCCTCAAGAAGCTTTATATTCCCGCGTGCCGCCAGCGCGGAAACGGATAATCCCAGGTGTTTTATTACGGCAAGGCTTTGAGTCCCTATCGAACCGGTCGAGCCTAAAACCGAAATGCGCTCCGACATTATCTCACCCCTATCGCCGGAAGCCAGAGTATAAGCCAGAAGATGACCGGCGCCGTAAACACCACGCTGTCTATCCTGTCGAGCATCCCGCCGTGACCCGGGAAAAGGTTCCCGTAGTCCTTGATCTTGAATTCGCGCTTCATAAGCGAAAACGCAAGGTCGCCAAGCTGGGCTATCGGGCTTCCGATAAGTCCGTAGATTGCAAGGAACAGATAGTTCACTTTGAGATTGCAGAAATATTGCAGGATCAGCCCGTATAAAAGCATACCCGCGACCGCGCCCAAAAGTCCTCCAAGCGCGCCCTCGACAGTCTTGTTCGGGCTTACATACGGTATCAGCTTTCTCCTGCCGAAGGCCTTTCCAATAAAAAACGCCCCCGTGTCGCTGCAATACGCCGCTATGAACGGCAGCATGACAAAATATTCTCCGCGCGGGAACAGCCTTATCCTAAGCACCGCCATAAAAAGATAAGGGATGAGAGCCGCCGCGAACAGGGTGGAAAAAAGGTCGTATATCACCCTGCTGTCGCCCCGGTAATCTATTACCGCCTTCAAAAACACCGCGAAAACAAAGAGCATGAACACCGCCGTTGAATAAAACCTGTTGATGTTGAGATATACGGCGAGAGGGGAGGCAAAAGCGAAAACCACCGCAAGAAGGGTGCTTACGACATCGCTTGAAAAGCCGGCCCCCCGCATAAACTCAAAAGCGGCAAGCGCGCACACGACAGCCATAGCCGCCGCCATCACCCAGACTGGAAGATAGACGGCTATGGCGATAAGTATCGGAATTAATATTATGGCGACAATTACTCTCGTTTTCATTCTCCCACCTGCTACTGCTGGCTAACCTGCTCCATGACGAAAGCCTCGACGATATCGCCTTCCTTTACGTCGTTGAATTTCTCTATGGAAATACCGCATTCGTAGCCCGCGGCCACTTCCTTGACGTCGTCCTTGAATCGGCGGAGAGAGGCAAGCGCCCCTTCATGAACTACGACGCCGTCTCTTACAACCCGGACCTGTGCGTTGCGTACGAGCTTGCCGTCCTGCACATAGGCGCCTATAACCGTGCCTACCTTCGAAACCTTGTATATCTGCCTGGCTTCGGCGTGTCCGATTACGACCTCCTTGAATTTCGGCGCGAGAAGTCCCTTCATCGCGGCTTCGATCTCGTCTATGCATTCGTAAATAATGCGGTACATGCGGATATCCACGTTGGCTCGCACAGCGCTGTCGCGGGCCGCGTTGTCCGGGCGCACGTTGAAGCCGACTATGATCGCTCCCGAAGTGGCCGCAAGCATGACGTCCGTTTCGCTGATTGCGCCGACTCCGCTGTGTATTACCCTTACGCGAACCTCATCGTTTGAAAGCTTTTCAAGAGAGGTTTTAATGGCCTCGGCGGAACCCTGCACGTCTGCTTTCACAATAATGTTGAGATCCTTGATCTCGCCCTGCTGTATCTGAGCGAACAGGTCGTCGAGCGATACCTTCTTGTTCTCCCCCGCGCCTTTCGCGGTATTCTTGCGCTGTTCCACAAGCTCCCTCGCCATGCGCTCGTCGGTTACGGCGTTGAACACGTCGCCCGCGCCCGGCACTTCCCCGAGGCCCATGACCTCGACGGGCACCGAAGGGCCCGCCTCGGTTACTCTTTCTCCCCTGTCGTTGGTCATGACGCGGACGCGTCCTACCGCTGTGCCGGCAATCATTATGTCGCCCTGCCTGAGCGTTCCGTTCTGCACCAGCACGGTGGCAACCGGGCCTCTGCCCTTGTCAAGCTTGGCTTCTATAACTGTTCCCTTGGCCTGACGGTTCGGGTTTGCGCGAAGCTCCTTCATCTCGGCCGTCAGCACCACCATCTCCAGAAGATTGTCTATGCCGGTACCCATTTTCGCCGATATGGGACAGATTATCGTGTCTCCGCCCCATTCCTCCGCTACGAGGCCGTATTCGGTGAGCTGCTGCTTTATTTTGTCGGGATTTGCACCCGGCTTATCCATCTTGTTTATCGCGACTATTATAGATACTCCCGCCGCTTTCGCGTGATTGATGGACTCGACGGTCTGGGGCATGATGCCGTCGTCTGCGGCTACTACAAGGATTGCGATATCGGTCACCATGGCGCCTCGCGCCCTCATCGACGTAAACGCCTCGTGTCCCGGCGTGTCGAGGAAGGTTATGGGCTTGCCGTTTATTTCCACTCTGTACGCGCCTATGTGCTGGGTTATGCCGCCGGCCTCGCCCTCGACGACGTTCGCGCTTCTTATTTTGTCGAGAAGCGAGGTTTTTCCGTGGTCGACGTGGCCCATCACAACGACTACGGGCGCTCTCGGCACGAGCTCCTCCTCCGAGTCCTCGTGTTCGTCAAACAGCCTTTCCTCTATGGTCACCACTACCTCGCGTTCGACCTTGCAGTTAAGCTCCAGAGCGACGAGAGCGGCGGTGTCATAGTCTATGATGTCCGAAAGGGATGCCATTACGCCCATCTTGATGAGCTGCTTCACGACCTCGGCTCCGGTCTTCTTCATTCGGGAGGCAAGCTCGCCAACGCTTATTTCGTTGGGTATCATAACCTTAAGCTGCTGCTTCTTCGCTATCTCAAGCTGCAGCTTCTGAAGTCTGTCTCGCTCCTCCTGGCGCTTTTTCGCGCTGTTTGAAACGCTCTGCTGCTTCCCCTGACCTTTCTTCGAGAATTTCTCCTTGCCGTGCCGCATTTTGTCGGCGCGCTCCGGCACAAGGGTCTCCAGCCGCTCGTCGTACTTTTCTATATTGACTACGACTCCCCGGGTATCTATTACCCTTTTCTGGGGAAGCACCTTTGGCACATGAGCCTTTTCCGGCTTTTTCTGCGCCTGCTGCTGCGGGTGGGCTTCCGGCCTTTTCTGCTCCTGATGCGCGGCGGGTCTTGTCTCCTTCTCATGCTTCGTTTCGGCCTGCTGCTGCGGCGCCGGGGACGGGGCCTCCTCCTTTACCGGCTGCGGAGCGGAGGTCTGCTTCGGCTCCGCTTTGGGGACGTCCGCAAATATCTCCTCTATGCTTTCCACCTGATTGTGTCTTGTGAGATATTCAAATATTATGTTTAGCTCAGCCTCTTCAAGCACCTGCATATGGTTCTTCGGCGCGACGGCATATTCCTTAAGTATCTCCGCTATAACCTTGGAATTCATGCCGAAATCCTTCGCGACCTCATGAACCCTGTATTTCACTAAACTAGCCATTGATTTTCCTCCCTTTATGCTCTGAAGAAGCATGCATGCCTTTTCTTACGTTTTTCTCGTGCCTGAGGGCCTCTTTTTTCCTCAGCAATATCTTTTCCGATTTTTCCTTAAGCGTTTTAAGAGCCTCGGCATACCGCCCGGGCGCCTCGGTCTCCAGCTTTTCGGCTATGTTCGCCGCCATCCCCGCGTCCGATATCGCCACCGCGGCGCAGGCCCTTATTCCGAGGGCGTCCCCAAGCTGGTCTTTGGTATACGGAAGCCTCAGGTGCGGTATCTTTGCTTTGACGGCGAAATTATCGATGCGCCTCAGCGTGTTTTCCGAAGCGTCAGATGCGGTCATCAGCGCTCTCGCCTTTCCGGCGCGCACCGCTATGCCCGAAGACTCCTCTCCTATCTCTAGAAACCCGGCTCTTTTCGCAAGTCCCAGGACACCCAGCGCCTTATCCATCCGCAGCCTCCATCCGTTCCGACAGCTCCGCATACACCGCTTCGGGTATCGGGGTCTCCAAAGCGCGCTCCAGAGCTTTCGACTTTCTCGCTTTCGCAAGACATTCGGGATTTTTGCACAGGTAGGCTCCCCGGCCGGGCTTTTTGCCTTTGAAGTCAAGGCTTATTTCCCCGTCGGGAGCTTTCACGACCCGAATCAGCTGTCTTTTTTCCTTCATTGTACGGCATCCCGTACATTGGCGCATAGGTATCTTTTTCTGCACTTTAAGCCCCCGTAAAAAACTTATTTTGCTCTTGATGAGTCCATAAACTCCGACGCCGGGCGAATGTCTATCTTGAAGCCTGTAAGCCTCGCGGCCAGACGCGCGTTTTGCCCCTCCTTGCCTATCGCAAGCGAGAGCTGATTGTCGGCAACGATGACGCGGCAGCTTTTTCCGTCCTCCATCATCGTCACGCTGTATACTTCGGCCGGCGAGAGAGCCGCCGCTATATACTCCTCCGGGTTTTCGCTGTATTTGATGATGTCAATCTTTTCGCCCCTGAGCTCATCCACAATGGCGCCGACCCTGCTGCCCCTTGGACCCACGCACGCGCCTATCGGATCGACCTCGCTGTCGTTTGACCAGACTGCGAGCTTAGTGCGGCTGCCGGCCTCCCTGGCTATGCTCTTGACTTCGACCGTGCCGTCGAATATCTCGGGCACTTCAAGCTCAAACAGGCGCTTTACAAGACCCGGATGCGTCCTTGAAATAATGACCTGAGGCCCTCTGGTTGACTTCCTGACCTCGATTACATAGACCTTGATGCGGTCCCCCTCGGCAAGAACCTCGGATTTTACGCGCTCTCCCGCAAGCAGCACGGCCTCGGTTATCTCCGAACTGCTTGAAATCTTGATGTATACGTTGCCGTTGCGGGGATCTATCCTGGAAACCACTCCCGTCAGAATCTCGTGCTCCTTGGAAGTAAACTCCTCGTATATAATGCCCCGCTCCGCCTCGCGTATGCCCTGGATTATGACCTGCTTTGCCGCCTGGGCGGCTATTCTCCCGAACTTTTTGGTTTCCACGTCCTCGCGGACGGTGTCTCCGACGTTCAGCTTCCCGGTCTTTTTCCTCGCCTGCTCGAGAGATATTTCAGTAGCGGGATTCTCGACTTCCTCGACCACCGTCTTGAGGATGTACATGTTTATTTTCTTTTTGGACTCGTCTATTTCAACCACGGCGTTCTCTGCAGCCTCCGGATTGTCCTTACGCAAAGCGGCGAGAAGAGCCTGATGGATTCTTTCGAGCATATATGTTTTGGGTATTCCCTTTTCCTTCTCAAGATCATCTATCGCCTCGAAAAACTCAGCGTTCATTTTTTAACCTCCAATGCTGTGCTGAAACCGCACATATTATCTTCAAAAGTATCGATCAGACTGTTATTCTGAGCCGCACCTGCGACACCTCGCCCTTTTTGAAAGCGATCGGGCCGCTTTTGCCCTCTATTTCAATATCTCCGCCTTCGTACGAGCGGAGGATACCCACAAATTCCTTTTTGCCGTCCCTTGGGCTGTAAAGATGAACGGCCACGCCGCTGCCGATAAAACGCTCAAAGTCCGACGGGCGTTTAAGCGCCCTTTCCGCCCCTGCCGACGAAACCTCGAAAACATAGCTTTCCGATATCGGGTCGGCTTCATCGAGTATGGGGTCAAGCTCCCTGCTGACCGCTTCGCAGTCTTCTATTCCTATCCCGTCGGGCTTGTCGATGTAAACTCGGAGGAACCACTGTCCCGCCTCTTTGACAAATTCGACGTCCCACAGCTCGCAGCCGTGCTTCTCGGCCACGGGCTTCGCCAGCTCCGCAACCTTTTCCGTAACTTTTTTCATAAATATATATCCCTTTTTAATTTTGCGCCGGCTGTTTGGCAATTAAAAAGAGTGGGCACAACCCACTCCAGAAAAGCCAACATTACCGACGATTGGATTGTAGCACAGTTTACCGAAAAATGCAAGTAAATTCCGCAATTTTATTATTATCGAAAACGCTTTTTTTAAGTCGCGCGGGAAATAATTACCTCCGGAATGCCTTTTCCTCTTCACCCATACATTATTTTATGCTTTCCGGGTAAAGAATATATTGACATCGGTATCAGAAAATGTATAATTATTGTATCATATGATACAAAATTGGCGGTGTATTATGGACCCAAGGCATCTGAAGGACCGTGATATCGAAACCATCCTCGGCGGCTTCCTTTTCAGGGGCATATCCGAGGATAAGCTGCGCAGGATATGCTCTGCTGACGGGTGCACGCTTCTCAAATTTGAAAAGGGCGACGTGATTTACAGCCCGGAAGCATTTCTCAAAAGCTGCGGCCTGATACTTTCGGGAAGCGTAAAGGTTACGAAAGCTTCGCCGGGCGGCCAGGAGCTTTTTATGAACGCTTTGAAGCGCGGGGCCCTTTTCGGCGCCGCGGCCTTATGGGACGGTCACGACGGCTATGTGGCGAGCCTTACCGCTCTCGAAAAATGCAGAATACTGTTTTTTTCGCAGGAGCTTATGGAATCCGCAATGAAAGCGGAGCCCGAGCTCGCTCTGAACTACATACGCTTCCTTACCGGCAGGGTCTGTTTCCTGAACGACAAGATACAGAGCCTTATCGCCGGGCGTTCCTCGGATACTCTAGCGCATTACCTTGAGATGAAGCTTGAGCATTCGGGAGAGAGCTTCGAGCTTGACATGGGCATGACCGAGCTCGCCGCCGCGCTCAACATCAGCCGGGCTTCCCTGTACCGGGCGTTCGAAGCCCTGGAAAACAAAAAGGCTTTGGTCAGAAACGGCCGAAAAATAACTATTTTAGACAAAGAAAGGTTAAGGGGTTTTTGAAATGAGAGGAAAAAGAATTTTCGCATTGCTTCTTTCACTGGTTTTGGTCTTTTCGCTTGCCGCCTGCTCCGAGGCGCCGCAGCCGAAGGCTAAGGTCAAGGTGGGTGTTTTGAAGGGTCCTACGGGTATAGGCGCCGCATACCTGATGGAACAGGCTTCAAAAGGCTCCTCCGCTCTCGACTACACTTTTACAAGCTACGCCGCCCCTACGGACATAACGGGCCCGATAGTGTCCGGCGAGCTGGACATCGCCGCAGTGCCGACTAACGTCGCGGCTTCGCTTTATAACAAAACGAACGGCAACGTCAGGGTAATCGCGCTCAATACGCTCGGAGTGCTGTATATACTTGAAAACGGCGTCGGCGTAAAATCCGTTTCCGACCTTAAGGGCAAGACTCTGTACGCCACGGGGCAGGGCTCTAACCCCGAATATGTGCTGAACTACATCCTGAAGCAGAACGGGCTGGATCCCAAGACCGATCTCAAGATCGTCTATATGGACAGCGCCGAGCTTGCAACGAGGATGGCGGCCGGCACCGTAAGCCTCTGCATGCTGCCGGTACCGAACGCCACCACCGTGCTCATGAAAAATACGGGCGTCAGAAAAGCCCTCGACCTCACGGAGGAGTGGAACAAGGTTTCGAAGGGCAGCACACTCACCATGGGCTGCATCGTTGTACGCAAAAACGCGAACCTTTCCGACGCCGTGATAGCAAGCTTTCTGAAGGAGTACCAGTCCTCGATCGATTACGTCAACAACAATATAAAGGACGCATCGCAGCTCGTCGCGAAGTATCAGATAACCGGCAGCGCCGAAATAGCGGCCGCGGCGATACCCGATTCCAAGCTCGTCTGCATAACCGGCTCGAAAATAAAGAGCTCGATAGACGGCTATTACAAGGTCCTTTTTGACGCCGATCCTTCATCGATCGGAGGACGCATGCCCAATGACGACTTCTATTACGCGAAGTAAAGCCTCCGGAGCGGCAAAAAAAATCTTTTCGGCTCTTTTCTGGATCGCGCTTTGGTACTTTGCCGCCCTTATCGTCGGCCAGGAGCTTATCATACCCACTCCTCTCGCCGTAGCCAAAACGCTTGCCTCCCTGAGCTCACAGACTCTGTTCTGGCAGGCCGCCGGCCTTTCTCTGCTGCGCATCTTCACCGGCTGCGTGGCCGGCATCCTGCTGGGCGTCTTGCTCGCCGTGCTTACGAGCCGCTTTGAGCTGATGGACTCGCTGTTTTCTCCGATCATACGCATCGTTCGGGCCACTCCCGTGGCGTCGTTCATTATACTTGCTCTCTTGTGGATAAATCATTCCGCCGTGCCTGCGTTTATGGCTACGCTTATGGTAGTTCCAATAGTATGGGGCAGCATGCGCACCGCGATCGAGGAGACGGACAGGGACCTCCTTGAAATGGCAAGGGCTTACGGCTTCGGGAAGCTCGGAACCGTAAAGCTGGTCTATATACCGTCAGCCCTGCCGGCCTTTGCTTCCGCGTGCAGCACCTCCATAGGCCTTGCTTGGAAATCCGGAATTGCGGCGGAGGTATTATGCCTCCCACGCCTTTCAGTGGGAACATATCTTTACTATTCAAAAATCTACCTGGAAACCCCCGCACTTTTCTCCTGGACCATCGTGGTCATTCTGCTCAGCTTCCTTCTCGAAAAATCCTTCGGCTTCCTGCTGCGCAAAAGGGGGCGGAAATATGATAAGCTTTAGAAACGCAAGCCTGTCCTTCGGCGAAAAGAAGGTACTGGACAATTTTTCTCTTGACATCGAGGCTTCGGGCGCGACCTGCTTTTCCGGCCCTTCGGGCTCCGGGAAGACCACCCTTTTCCGGGTGATCGCAGGGCTTATCCCGTTACAGGGCGGCGATTTTTCGTCCCCGTACAAAAAACCCGCGCTTATGTTCCAGGAGGACAGGCTGCTGCCCTGGCTCACCGCGCTCCAAAACGTGTCCGCAGTGCTTCCCGAGGGCGATACAGCCTCCGCTTTGCGATGGCTTGACGAAGTGGGGCTCAAAAACGAGCGCGGCGCATACCCCTCTGAGCTCTCCGGCGGCATGAGGCGCAGGCTTGCGCTCGCGAGGGCGCTTGCCTACGGCGGCGACCTTCTCCTTCTGGACGAGCCCTTCAAGGGGCTTGACAAGGCCCTGGTGCTGCAGATGGCTTCGATAATAACCTCCCAGAGCGCCCCCTCGCTAATCGTTACCCATTCGGCGGACGAAATCGAACTGCTCGGGGGCAGGGCCGTATATTTCGAAGGTCCCCCGCTCCGCGTCATATCGGAATTTCCGCACAGAGCGCCTTAGGGCTAATGTTTTGCTTGCGGCTGTGCCGGCGCTAATGTATAATAGCATATAATAACGCCATTATTGCGGGCCGGAGGTGAAAATTCGATGCAGCTTCTGTACGAGCCTTTTATTGAGATATGCGCCTTCGGTTTTTTGCTGATGATAACCGTTTTCTTTTTTATAAAGGAAAAGCTTTTCACGACCCGAAGCGTCTTATATGCCGTTCTTCTCGTGATAACGCTGTTCGCTATCGCTCTTGACGTTATCACCGCATACACGATAACTTACAGCAGGTACATTCTGCTAACCACGAATATGATCCTGAACACTCTGCTTTATGCTCTGAACCTTGTCTCCTCGGTGATATTCTTTCTGTTCGTCATAGCGCTGTCGGACGGGATCTGGAAGCTCCAGCGCATGAAGCTCCTGTTCATCATACTTCTCATACCTTTTGTCATTGGAATTGCCGCCATAATCGCAAATTACGGAACCGGCATCCTTTTCTACTTCGACAGGTTCCGCATCTACCATCACGGCCCCTATTATCTGCACTTCTGTCTGTTGGCGTTTTTTTACATACTCAGCGCCGCATCCTACGCCATCTACAACAGAAGGTACATCCCCGCCGCCCAGATAGCGACAATATTTCTCTATGCGATTTTGTCGGTTGCGGCTATCGTTTTCCAATATTTCTACCCAAAATATCTTTTGGTAGGGGCTTTTGCCGCGCTCGGGCTTTTATGCATGTATTTCACTTTCCAGAACCCCGATACTTATATCGACGGACTGACCGGCATTTTCGGGCGCTCCGCGTTTCTTGTAGTCGTCGGCCAGCATCTCAGATGGCAGAACGATTCCTGCAGGATCGTTACCGTTGACATCAACAGCTTTAAGACTATTAACAACCATTTCGGCTATCTGGTGGGCGACAATCTTATAAAAAGCGTTGTGGAATTTCTTCAGACAATCGCTCCCAGCAAGAGAAGCCTTTTCAGAATAGGCGGCGACCAGTTTGCTCTGATACTGAGCGACGAGGATTCGGAGAAATGCGTGGAGCAGATACGCCGCCGTTTCAAATACAGCTGGTCCGTGATGGACAACAAGCTCCACCTTTCCGCAAGCATCGCCGAGATCTCCGCAACGAGCCATTATTTCAACAGGGAATTTCTGATGCAGCTCATAGAAAACTCCATCCTGCTTGCGAAGGAGGCCGGAAACAATTCTTACGTCTTTGTGGACAGCGACATTGCGGCTTCCATCAAGCGGAAGATAAAGATTGAAAGCAGCCTGCACGACTTTGAGAAAAACAACTGCCTCAAGCTTTTCTTTCAGCCCATTTACGGCGTCAGAAAAAAGCGGATAGTATCCGCGGAAATTCTGCTGCGTATGTTTGACTCGGAGCTCGGCGCCGTCCAGCCAGACGAATTTATCCATGTCGCCGAGAAGCTCGGGCTTGCAAACCGCATCGGGCGCTTTTTACTCAAGGAAACCTGCCGATTCATTTATGACAACAGGCTGGAAAACCTGGGTCTTGAATCCGTGGCGCTGAACCTTTCCGCCGCCGAGTGCATGCAGGAAAATTACGCCGAATACATAAAGGACGTTCTCACAAGCTATCCATTCGATAAAAGCATTCTTTCCTTTGAAATATCCGAAACCCTTGCCGCAGCCGCAAGAAATCACGTTGCCGGCATTATGGACACTCTCAAGCCTCTCGGTGTCAAGTTCTCTCTTGACGATTACAGCCAGGGCTATTCCAACATCCAGGCAATAATCAGTCTCCCGTTCAACGCCATAAAAATGGACAAGGAGCTTCTTTGGAACGCGCTCGAGTCGGAAAAAGCGAATATTATTTACAGAAACACGGTAAAAATGTTTAAGGAGATGGGCCTCAAAATAATCGGCGAGGGCGCCGAGACCGAGCCCCAGGTAAGATTTCTGACCGATCACGGCGTAGATTACATACAGGGCTTTTATTTCGGCAAGGCGCTTTCAAAGGAAGATTTTCTGGAAGAGGTGCTTAAGGCAAACGCCGGAGCGAGGCGCTGACGAATATTTCGTATTATACCCATGAGTATTGGAGAGTATTAGAGTATTATGGTTAGGATAGTAGCTGACAGCACCTGCGATATTTCAAAGGAGACTCGGGACAGGCTCGGGGTGACGACCGTTCCCTTGAAGGTTAATTTTGACGACGGGGTATACAGGGACGGAATAGACCTTTCCGTTGGAGAGTTTTATGCTAAGCTCAGCCGGGTATCGAAGCTTCCCACAACTTCCCAGGTCAATCCCAGCGAGTTTGAGGAAGTCTTCCGAAAGATTACCGAAAAAGGCGACGAGGTCGTATGCATATGCATATCAAGGGAGCTGAGCGGAACGCTTTCTTCGGCTTTGACCGCCGCGGAGGCGGTTGACCCTTCAAGGATATTCTGCGTTGACACGAGATGCGCCACGTTCGGCGCATATTTAATTATCAACGAGGCAGTCAAAATGCGCAGCATGGGCATATCCGCAAAGGAAATCGCCGAGAACGCCCAGAGCCTTGCGGACAGAGTGCGGCTTTTCGCCATGGTGGATACCCTTAAATACCTGAAAATGGGCGGTCGGGTTTCCGGCACGGCCGCCGCAATCGGCGAGATCCTCGGCATACATCCCATTATCCAGGTCAAGGGATCAATTAGCGTGCTCGGGAAGGCCAGGGGCTACAAGGCGGCGTTTTCAAAGCTGCTCGAGAGCTTTCTTGCCGAGCCTGCGGACCTGAGCCACGGGGTAGCCTTCGGCCACTCTTATTCTCCTCAGCGCCTGAAAGAGCTGATGTCTCTTTTTGAGCCTTACATAAGGGGCGCTGAGGTGCTCACAGGCGACGTCGGTCCGGTAATCGGCTCTCACGTGGGTCCCGGAGCACTCGGGGTCGCATATATCGCAAAACAGAGTCGCTGAGCGAGGATTTGAATATGAGCGAAAAAAACACGACGATAGAATACGGGCTGATCGGCGAAAAGCTCTCTCACAGCTATTCGAAGATTATCCACGGCCGTCTCGGCGGATACAGATACGATCTCATAAGCCTTGCCCCCGAAGAGCTCGACGCCTTCATGAAAGCCCGTAACTTCAAGGGGCTCAACGTGACAATTCCGTATAAGAAAGCCGTGATCCCCTACTGCGACGAGCTCAGCCCGTCCGCAAAGCGCATAGGGAGCGTGAACACGCTGCTTTTGCGGGAAGGCGGCTCCCTTTACGGGCACAACACCGATTATGACGGTTTTTTATACGCCGCAAAAAGCGCGGGCATATCCTTTGCGGGCAAAAAGGTTCTCGTGCTCGGAAGCGGAGGCACCTCCCTGACTTCCTGCGCGGCGGCGGAGGATTCCGGCGCTTCCGACGTGATCATCGTTTCCAGAAACGGAAAATGCAACTACGGAAACGTTTATGAAGAGAAGGACGCCGAAATAATAATAAACACGACTCCGGTGGGGATGTATCCGCAGAACGGAGCCTCGCTTCTTGACCTCAGCCTCTTTCCGCATCTCTCAGGCTTTATCGACGTAATATACAACCCTTTGCGGACAGCAACGATGCTCCAGGCCGAAAGGCTTGGCCTTCCCCGAACCTCGGGTCTTCCCATGCTTGTCGCCCAGGCCAAGGCGGCCGCTGAGCTGTTTCTTTCAAGGCCGATAAGCGACGGTGAAACGAACAGAATCTGTTCCTCGCTTCTCGGGGAAATAACAAACATAGTGCTTATCGGAATGCCGGGCAGCGGAAAGACAAGCATAGGGCGCGCCGTCGCAAAAAGGCTGGAAAGGAAGTTTGTGGATACCGACTCCCTTGTCGAGGAGCGCGCCGGAATGAGCGTTTCAGAAATCTTCTCAACCTTCGGCGAGGCGCATTTCCGCAGGCTTGAGCGCGAGGCTGTCGCCGACGCAGGCAAAGAAAAGGGGCTTGTCATCTCAGCGGGCGGCGGCGCCGTTATGGACGCGCAAAACCGCGACGCCCTGAGGCAGAACGGCCGTATATACCATATTGTCCGAGATCTTGAAAGGCTTGCAAGGGACAACCGTCCCCTTTCGACATCCCTCGACGCCCTTAAGGAAATATGGCTCAGAAGGGAGCCGGTATATAAAGCCGCGGCGGACAAAACAATAGAGAACAACGGCGCGCTGTCAGAGGCCGCAGATTGCTTGATGGAGGATTTTAATGAAGTTTTTGGTTATTAACGGCCCCAATATAAATATGCTGGGAATCAGAGAAAAGGGCATCTACGGGAAAGAAAGCTACGAGGAGCTTTGCGGCTTTATCACGAGGGTCTGCCTTGAAAACGGCATAGAGGTCGAGCTTTTCCAGTCCAATCACGAGGGCGCGATAGTCGATGCGATACAGGCGGCCTACGGCCGCGCGGACGGAATAGTCATAAACCCCGCCGCCTACACTCATACAAGCGTCGCCATACTGGACGCCCTCAAGGCGGTCAGCATTCCCGCCGCAGAGGTCCACCTTTCCAATATTCATGAGCGCGAGGAGTTCCGCCGCCATTCCTTCGTGTCCCCCGCCTGCATCGCGTCTTTTATCGGACTCGGCTTCGAGGGCTACCGGCAGGCGATACTTAAGCTGAAGGAGCACATCGAAAAGAATCAGTAGGCCGTTTCCCCGAATTCGGCGCGCAGCTTTTCAAGCGCGCGCTTTTCTATTCTCGAAACATACGAACGCGAAATGCCGCACATGTCGGCTATTTCGCGCTGGGTTTTAGGCGGATTGTCCTCAAGACCGTAACGCAGGACGATTATCTCCTTTTCCCTCTCGCTCAGTATGCTGTCTATGCATTTTTTCAGATTCCTGCTGTTTTCTTCCGCGCTTATGCTGTCTATCATATCGTCTTCGACATAAATTACGTCGATCAGCGAAAGGCTGTTGCCTTCTCCGTCGGTATCTATCGCCTCCGAGAGGGAAAGATCACCGGCGGTTTTTTTCCTGCTTCTGAAGTGCATCAGTATCTCGTTTTCTATGCAGCGCGAGGCGTATGTGGCAAGCCTCACGCCCTTTTCGGGATTATATGTGGATATCCCCTTTATAAGGCCTATCGTGCCTATCGATATCAAATCGTCCTGGTCCGCAGTCTGGGTGTAGTACTTTTTTATGATATGCGCGACAAGCCTCAGATTATGTTCTATCAGCACGTTTCGCGCGTTCAAATCCCCCTGCTTATACAGTTTCACATACTTTTGCTCCTCCACGGCGCTAAGCGGCCGCGGAAAAGAGCCGCTGCTGCCTCCAAGCCGCAAGAGCAGGAAGGCACCGTTAAGTAATAAAGCAAAAGCGGCGCTCAGCATATGCTTTCATATCCTTTCGGCTTAGTGCTATATTTTATTCGCGGGCGGCAAGTCTTAATGCCATGCAAAAAAGCCGGAGCGCATTAAGCAGGTTTACATTTTTATATTTATTTCGAGCCGGAACCGTTCAAACCAGTGTTTTTTGATTTGATAACAAAAACCCCGTGCGTTTTTGCACAGGGTTTTTGTTATCAAATCCTCTCGCTTCCGAAGGTTAATCAAACCTTTTCATATAACGCCTGCACGAACAGACGGTTATCGTTTATAAAGAAGCGCCGCTTTCGCCATTGCGAAAGCGGCGGCAGGATTTTCAGCATTAAGACGGCAGACACGACCGCAAAACTAAAATCCCGCTTCTTACAAGAACTTCTCATACAGTCTATTCTTTTTCTTGGGGGGCAAGAAATAAAAGACCTAGCTGTTTGCCTTTGGAGCTTCCGCCTTGGGAGCCTTCGGCTTTCCGGCGAACTTCATATCCTTTCTGAGTCCGAATACGCCGAATATGGCGGTCGCGGTGAGCACTGCGGAAACCCAGAAAATCACGCGGCTGGCGTCTGTAACGCAGTCCGAAATTACCTTTACGGCCTTATTGTACAAATCAGTATTGGCGCCGAATGTGGCTTTGAAAGCCGCAAGGCTTTTCGGGCTTGCGAGAACGGTGTAGGTTTCCATAGTCTGAAGCTGAGCCGGGGTGAGCTTGCCGGCTATTCCGGCGGCGGTTGCGTTCGGTATAAGCCTCTGCAAATGGATGTTATTCAGTAGTATGTTGAAAATAAGGGAGAATAGCGCCGACGAGAAGTAGTACATGAAAGTATAGGTGCCTCCGGCACGTCCCATGTCCGGCTTGTCAACGGAGTTGACCGCCAGCAGCTGGCCCAGGGAAAGCGGAGTCGCAGCGGAAAGGGTAAGCGCTATGAAAACCGTGGTCGGGGTCGCGACCCTCATTGTGGCCCAGTATATCATCGATACTACGTTAAGTATGACCACAAAGCCCGATATGCCCTTGTACCAGCCGGTCTTCTGCATGAGTATCGGATATACGATGCCGATTCCGTGTCCAAGCATTGTTGGAATAACCTTTACGGCGGTGTATGTAGTGAGCGTCATTCCGAGTCCCTGAACGCTCAATATCTGCTCGTAGGTTTTTACGGTGAACGAGGCGTAATACATGCATCCGACCAGAACCGCACTGATAAAGGCTTTGTTCTTAAGCAGCCTAACCGAAATCAGACCGATGTCCTCGTGCTTGCCCTCATACCAGAGCCCTACCCCGTAAATGGCGATGCCGCCGAGTATAAACAAATAAATTACAGGGCTGCTCCAAGGGATTGTTTTGCCGCCGACAAACGAAGCGCCGAAAAGTACGGTAGTTCCGACTATAAATATGATCGAACCGCCCCAGTCGTACCTGAACTTTGTCTTTATTTTTTCAAGACTCGCCGGCATCGAGGGTATGAGAAGAAGCGTTACAATAAAGATAAGAGTATATAAAGAGAAATTCAAAATGTAAACATAACGGAACGAAAATTTTTCGATTATCCATGCTCCAAGCGGGGTAAGAGTGGTCATGCCGAGCTGCACTAGCGAACGCACGCTGTGGTAGGTTCCGCGGTACTGCATCGGAAGCAGCATACCGAGTAAAGTTACAAGACCAGCCGTAGCGCCTCCCGATCCTATCGCTCCGAGGAGAGTTCCTATAATCAGCATCGGGATATTTACGATAGCTGCGTAAACAAGTCCTGCAGCCATCTGGAAAAGCGCAAGCAGGAGAAGAACAGTTTTCCTGTTGAAACGGTCGAATATGCTTCCCCAGACAAGAGCCGCGACCGCGCGGAACACGCTGTTAATGATGTTCTGGAGGTTTAAGTATGCCGCGGCGTTGATGTCGGCCATCAGATAAGGCGTAGCCGTGCCCGAAAACGCCAGATTGACTATCGGGCCGAAGGCCATGAGCTGCAGTGCCAGGAATGGAATCATAATTTCCTTTGAAAAGAATTTGTACTGCTTACTGTCATCCCAATCGAGTATTAGTTCCCTTTTTGCCACTGGATTTCCTCCTTCTACTTATTGCATTGGTATATACGCGTTATCGAAAGCCCTTAAGGCCTGTATCACCCCTTTTCAAAAATGGCGCTTATTGGTATTGCCGCAGAAATACGCACCTTATACTGGCCTAGATTAAAAAATATTTCATCCAATCCAGCTTTTTTGATGAAAATTATACTATTTTTGAAACAGAATGTCAACAATGCCCGCTTATCAATTTTTGCATGATTATTAACAAGCAATCACTTGTGGCAAGATAAAATGTAAAAAATCAACGCGCAATAATATAAATAGAGTTATTTTTTTATATCAATTTTGGTTAATTATTATGTATATTTTGGCTTTTTTTGTTTCTTTTGCGGATATAATCTTATCGGCGTCTTCGAATAAGCCGCTTGCGCGGCTCCGCGTTACGCGCCTTTCTTTTTTGCGGTAATCTTTATATCGCTTTTAAGACGGAAGACAAAGAAGAATGCGACTACGCAGAAGGCCCCGCCCACAAGGAACGACGGACGAACTGATGCGGCGACGCAGTCCTGAACGACCTTGACCGCTTTTTCGTATGTCGCGGTGTCGTTTCCAAATGTCGCTTTGAATGCGGCAAGACTCTTTGCGTTTGACAATATGGTGTAAGTGGACATAGTATTTAGCTGCGCGGGAGAAAGCTTTGCGAGAATACCCGCTTTTTCGGCAAACGGCCTCAGGCTGGCAGCATGTATATTATTGAGGAGAATGTTGTATATGAGCGAGAATATAGCCTGTGAGAAATAATACACGAAGGTGTATGTTCCCGCGGCTTTGGATATATCCTGTCGCTCCACCGAATTCGCGGCCAGCATCTGTCCGAGCGCAAGAGGCGTTGCAGCCGTTGTGCAGAGAGCTATAAATACGCTTATGTTGGAAGGATCCCTGAGCATGAAGAACCAGATTGCCGACACAATGTTCATCATTACTATTATTCCGGTTACAAGCTTGACCTTGCCGGTCTTCTCCATTACCACCGGGAATACCATTCCTATTCCGTGCCCCAGCATGGTCGGTATGACCCTGACCGTAGACCATGCGGTCAGCGACATCCCAAGCCCCTGCACTACATAAAGCTGCTGGTAGCTTTTTGTGGAGAACATTGCGTAATAGAGGCAGCCGACAAGCATTGCAGCGACGAAGTAGCGGTTTTTCAGGAGTCTTGTGGATACAAGCGCAATATCGTCGTGCCTTTTTTCATACTGAACGCCGAAATAGTAGACGACAAGCCCTGCAATAATGCAAATATAGATTATCGGGCTTGACCACGGCAGTATGCTTCCGCCCATATAGCTTGCGGCAAAAATAAGTACCGTTCCGACCAGGAAAATGCAGGTGCCGACAATGTCGAACTTTTTCCTGTCTTCCTTTTTGACCGTAGCCGGCATCGACGGCGCGACCAGGAACAGAGCGATAAGCACAAGCGCATTGGCCGCGGCTGCGAACCACAGGTTTGAGCGCCAGCCCATATTCAGAATAAGCCAGCCGGCCAAGGGGGAAGTCAGGGTCATTGCAAAGTTGAAGAATACTCGCGCGCTGTAAAACCAGCCGCGGTACTTCTGAGGAAGCAGATAGGCAACCATCGCGACAAGCCCTGCCTGCGCGCCGCCCGTCCCCACGCTTCCTATAAGTATTGCGAGGATAAGCATCGGAAGATTGATGACCATTGCGCGCATCACGGTAGATACTATGGATATGAGAGAGAGCATTATGAGGATATTCCTTTTATTGTATCTCTCAAAAAGACCGCCCCAGGCGAGGGCCGAGCAGGCTCTGAATATCTGCCCTATGATATTCTGCAGGCTGTTGTATTTTGCGGCGTTGAGGTCGGCCATCATGTAAGGGACTATACCGCTCTCGATATTCATGGCGAATATCGGGCCAAGCGCCATAAGTATAAGGCATACGAAAGGTATCAGAATTTCCTTTGATAAAAATTTATACTGTTTGCCGTCATCCCAGTTAAGTTCCAGCACTTTTCTAGCCATAAAATTACCTCCTTTTTATTCGGATCAACCAAACAAGACTGCTCCGCAAAAAAATGCCGCCGGACAAGCTTCATATATCGCCTCCTCGCCTGAAGTTTTTTCACAAATCAGAATTTCCCGTTAATATTTTCATTTTTCTGCAAGCTGGGGCCTAAAAGGCAAGCCCCGAAAATAAGATGAAAAAAAATTAAGTTTTAATCTTATATTTGCTTTGGAGTATATCATTCATTTTATTTCTTGTCAATTAAAGGAATGGAAAAATGCAGCTATTTATATAATAAAAATAAATATATACATATACTTTTATGCAGATTGTTTAATTAAGTCTGGGGGTAGCAAAATTAAAATAAAATATATTTTATTCGAGTTTTTCCGAATGTCGATTTGCTCATTCCCTGAAATTTGTCCTTATCCATTTATATTTTTTATTTAATTTTAATTACCTTGTTTCTTTTTAGCTGAAAATTGCGGCATTTGCCGGATTGATTTCCGGAACTGAAATCGTTTGCGGTTTTTTATATTTTCCAACTTGAACAAAAAACGCAGTTTATTGAAAATAAAATTATTTGCATTTTACCGTTGCAAATAGCTGAAAAATATGTTATTTTCTAATGGGAAAGGATGGGATAATGAAAAATATTACAGCCTCTCAGGAGCCTGCGGCCCCAGGCCCCGTAAATCGAACAGCAGCCGCAAGGGTGACGCGAAGGGGCGTTCTAATGATAATCCTTGTCTACCTCGCGCTTGCCGTCACCATGTTCCACAGGTCGAGCTCGGGCACTATCCAGGAAGTGATTTCATCTGAATTCAGGCTCGGCGCAACGCAGTTTTCCTCTTACAGTTCAATGTATTTCTGGCCCTATGTCATTATGCAGTTCCCAATCGGTTCGCTTGTCGATATTTTGGGAGTGAGGAAAACGCTCTCCGCGGCTTTGATTGTCTGCGCGGCGGGTACTCTTGTGTTCGCTTCCGGCACCTCTTTCGCCGCTATATGCATAGGAAGGGCCATCATAGGAATAGGCGTTTCCGCCGGAATGATATCCAGCATAAAAATCACAAGCTCATGGTTCCGGGAAACCTCGGTGATGACCGCCGTGTCTTTCGGCAACATTATTTCTTCCGCCGGGAACATAGCGGCGCAGACACCGCTCGCCGTAGCAATAGGCGTTTTCACCTGGAGGTACACCTTTGCAGCCGTGGCCGTTTCGAGCGCCCTGCTGGCCCTTCTGATTTTTACCCTGCTCAGGAACGACCCGTCCGAATGCGGACTGCCTGGCATCCGGGAGCTTTACGGAGAGCAGCCTTTGAAGCAGCCCCGGGCGGAGAGGATATGCCTTCCCGACGTGCTCAAGTCGATCTTCACAAACAGATATACCTGGCCGCTGATAATACTCATGCCGCTCCAGATGGGGATAACAAACCTGCTCGGCACATGGGGCATCCCCTACCTCAGAGACGTTTTCGGGTACACCACGATTCAGGCGTCCTCGTTCACCGCCTACATGACTGTTGGCACTCTTGCCGGCGGCTTTATTTTCCCCATGCTTTCGGACAGAATAAGGAGCCGGAAAAAGCCTCTCATATTTCAGGCCGCCGTGTGCGCATCGACATGGTTCCTTTTCGCTTTCGGACACAGGCTTCTTGAGACGAGATGGGTTCTAGTCTGCGTCATGCTGCTCGCCGGAACTTCAAACTCCATGATAGGCCTCCTGCTCGCCCTTGTCAGGGAGGTCAACGACCCCAGGTTCGTCGGCATTTCCATCGGCGCCACGAATACCATAGGAATGTCCGCCGCGGCCGCGCTGCCCATTGTTATCGGCGCTCTTATAGATAAGTACCGTTTCATCGGCCTTACGGGCATATCGCTCTACAAAAAGGTGTTTTTATTGCCCTGCCTGCTCGGAATTTTGGGCCTGATAATTTGCTGCACGCTGAAGGAAACCCGCTGCCGCTATCTGATCAGCTCCAAGGGCGGTCAGGATATTTGACCGGGAAAGCAAAAAAGCAATCGGAATAACCGATTGCTCGTTTGAATAGTTTATTATTTGCAGCTTTTACGCGCCGATATTTCTCAAATGCATGTAGACCGTGTTCTTGCTGGTCCCGAGTATTTCGGCGCATTTTGCCACGCTGTCCTTCACGCTGAACACTCCGGCTATATGCAGCCTTCTGACTATCTCCTTGTTCTTGTACTTG
>JAJUGN010000069.1 GCA_029265975.1 Clostridiales bacterium | reverse complement strand
TTTTTTGACAAGGGGGCTTGCATGACGGCCGCTCTGCCGCGCCCGTCATGAGAGGTGTCATTTCCGACGTACACGCCGCCGGAAATGACAGATTTGACTTTTTTCCGCCATTCGTGGCGGAAATTCTGCGAAGCTTTTTTGCTGTAAACAAGTTTTTCGACAAGCTGAAGAGGGCGCCAAAGCGCGCCCTCTTAACACTCGTTTGCAGTATTCATATTGCGTCCGGCAAAAAATGCGGTGCATTGCCGGTTTATCCCTGACGGTACTTTTTGAACTCCTCCGGATTCTCGCGCGCCTTTTTAGCCAGCTCTGTGTAAAGACCGTACTGATACTCTTCGACAAGCTCCGTATACGCCTTGTCGACTCTCGGATTCCGGGGCAACGGGACGTTCTGGTCCACGAGAATGTCCTGAACCGTCTTTATGTTCACGTCATGGGTTCCGGTGCCGTCCTTGATGCAGACGGCTGCGGCGACTCCGGCGGCCTGGCCGGTGCCTATGCACTGGGGAATGAGGTTCATCCAGTCTATGGAAACCTCGTCCGCAGAGACATGGCGGCCCGGAGCCAGGAGATTGTCGATTTTCTGGGGCAATATAGCCCTGTAGGGGATCTCTATGGGGGCGCAGTCGTTTATCCGGCAGATGGTGGAGTGCCAGGCTATCGTGTCCTCGTGCTTGGTGGCGAATGCCCAGTCCGAGGGGCTCATCACATATTCGCCCTTAAGGCGGCGGCTGCAGCGGAGACCGGTCTGCGGAGCTATGCTGAGGAGGTACATGTCCTTGTAAGCTCCGGGGCAGGCCTGCTTGCAGTACTCTATGACCTGGCGGATGGATTTTCTGGTGTCGATTTCCGTGTCAGTAAGGTCTTTGATCTTGGCGCAGTCCTTGTTGGAATGCCTGTTGAAAACAAGGCAGTTGCCGTTCGGCTCGTCCCAGCAGGGCGCAGAGCCGGAAAGTCCGGTGATCTCGTTGACCTTCGCATTGAGCTGCTTCCACTCCTCGGGATGCGAATAGCGCCACTCAAGCAGATAGTCCGTATTTACTCCGCCGACGCGCCACGCAAGCGTCGTGTTGGTGGAGCGGGTTTGTCCGTCGGAAAGATGCTCGAACGGGGCCCCGGCCTGACTAAAGAGGTCTCCGTCTCCCGTCGCGTCTATCACGACCTTTGCAAGGATTACCTTGCGCCCTTCCTTGCTTTCAAAAATAACGCCCTTCACCACGTTTTTTTCCACTATGGGCTTTGTGCCCCAGGAATGGTAAAGCACGCGGATGCGGTCCTTGAGTTCCAGCAGCATCAGGTCAAGCTCGATTTCAAGCTGAGGGCCGTCAAAATAGACCGAGCGGACAAGCATTTTCGGCTCGCTTGGGCTTACGGTGTCCATTTTGTGCTGCCACCTGAACATGAGAGCTTTGTCCTGCTTGCCTATGTCCTCCATCCGCGGACCCCAGGTGGAGCCGGGTACGGCTTTCTCCATGCGGTCGAACCACTCTTCCTGTATGCCGCGGACAAAGGGCAGAGTCTTCCACGAAAGCTTGGGAACCATAAGTACATAGTCGCCGGTGACGTCTCCTCCGGAATAGCCGTAGCGCTCCATAAGGATAATGTTTTTGCAGCCGGCGCGGGCGGCCGCCACCGCCGCGCTGTGCCCAGCGCAGCCCGAGCCTACGACCAGCACGTCGCACTCGTCGTATACCGGAAGGTCGCATGCGGGCTCATGATAAGTTTTCATTTAACAGACCAGCCTCCGTTTCCATTATATAATTAACTAAATTTTATCATTACAATAGTATTAAGTCAATTACTATAAGGTAATTATATTTCATGAGACGTTTATTTATGCCGGCATGGAATCCGGCTGTTATTTGACGGAAGGGTAAGCGTGCTGAAGCTCCGGCAAGCCGTAGCCGCTTTCGACAAGCTCAGTAAATCTTGACAGCGCCCTTACAGCGGGCGCGCCGTCAATGACGTCATGGTCGGCCAAAACCGTGACATATAGATATTCTCTTGCTTCGATGCGATCGTCCTTCACTCCCGGCTTCTTTATTATCGAGCCCACCGCGAAGCACAGCGGGTGTACGCTTACGGGAATCACCCATCCGGATATCCGTCCCATCATGCCGACGGAGGTAACAATAACTGTTCCCATATTCCGCTTTGTCATGAAAGGGCTTCGGATAATCGAATTCCAGACCGCCTTTCTGAGGAAACCGGGCATCAGATAGTATAGCTTCATGGCAAGGTCGCTCTTTCTCTCTCCGAGAACATAGTCCCGCTCGCTTTCAATCTCCTGGCGCTGTACGCTCCGTATCTCCCCGCAGATATCGGAAACGGTCTTTTTATTTGTTTTCCTCAGGACATAGGGCAGCGGAACCTTCTCGCCGCCCACATCTCTTTCCACTACGACGGATATGTCGACGTCGTCAAATAACGCCACAGCCGTTTTGCCCTTTCTTATCCCGTGTATACGGGGGAAATCCTCAACCGTAAGGCTGATGCATTTTATCAGCCATGAATTGAAGGAAATCGTTTTGTTTTCCTTTTTGGCTTCGCGCAGCTTTTTGCGTGCCTCGGTGACGTCCAGCTCAAGCAAAGCCCGCATGTGGTGTTTCTGAGCCGCCGCCCTGCCGATATCTATGGTGGAAAGCCTGCTTTTCGGAAAAGCTTCAAGCCTGTATTCTCCGATATTTTCCATATTTTCGCTCCTAAAAGAAGAAAGTGTCCGGACCCGCCGATGGCGGAAAGCCCCCACATCCCGTATTATTAATATAATAATACACTTTGAGTTTCCGGATTGCGATACCGCTGCAAAAAAATATCATATTATCGATTATTGTAACGAATTGTTTACTTATTGCGGTTGAAATCGCCCGCGGAATGTGATATGGTACAAAAACCGAAAAATGAAGCATAATGAAAAATTGCGGCGGACCGCAGAAGGTCGATACATATGAGTATAAAGCTTTACGGCAACACAAGCAGGCGAGAAAGAGAAAGGCGGAGCTTTGCCGACGCTCCGGCGGAGCGGGAGAATATAAGACCGGAGGGCAAGCGGAAAAGCGCATGGAAAAAGGCGCTGATCATCGCGGTGGCGGCAATCGTGCTTATCGCCGCCGGCTGGACGCTGCTCCATAAGCTGTTTGTGAAGGCGCCTACGATCAAAAACGACGGTACAAAAATATCGGTCACCTCCGGCTCCAGAAAAAGCGATTATCTGACATTCGTGCTCTGCGGCACGGACGTCGGCGATTTGAGGACCGACACCATAATGGTCGCGGCCTACGACATAGAGAACAAAAAGATTAACATCGTGAGCGTGCCTCGCGACACCCTTATAAACGTAAGCTGGAACGTAAAAAAGATTAATTCCGCCTATGCGCTCGACGGGATAGAGGGGCTCATGGAGGCTCTGAAAAATCTCTTGGGGTTTGAGATCGACTATTACGCCGTGGTGAACCTCAACGCCTTCAAGGAGATTGTGGACGCTGTCGGAGGCGTCAAATTCAACGTCCCCGAGGATATGTACTACGAGGACCCGGACCAGAATCTCGTAATAAACCTCCGTGCGGGAGAGCAAACTCTGAACGGCGACAAGGCCATGCAGCTCATAAGATACCGCAGCTACGCTCAGGCGGACATAAAGAGGATATCTGTGCAGCAGCAGTTCATAAAGGCTCTGTTCGCGCAGACGCTCAAGGTCGGAAACATAATGAAGATAAACGAGCTTGCGGGAATTTTTTCCAAAAACATGAAGACCGACCTTACGACGGGAAACCTGCTCTGGCTGGGAGAAAGAATGCTTTCCGTGAAGCCGGAGGACATTGCGACGATGACTCTCCCCGGCACTACCGGCTCGTACAACGGAGCCTCTTATTACCTGCTGAAGGCAAGCGAGGTTCTCACGATTGTAAATAAGTACCTGAACCCGTGGAGGAAGGATATAGCGCTTTCGGAGCTCGATATTGTCACTTTGCAGAACGGCTACATCGTTTCAAGCACGGGGAAAAAAGTAAAGGACACTAGGCGCGACTCGGGCTACGAAGAACAGACGACACCTACGCCGTCTAACAGTCCTGCGCCCTCCGGCAGCCCGTCTCCTTCTCAAAGCCCCGTGCCCTCGGGAACGCCCGTGCCTTCGGGCAGCCCCAAGCCCTCGCCGTCTGCGCCGGTTACTCCGAAACCCAGCCCGACGCCCGCGCCTTCGGCGTCCCCGAAGCCGACTCCAGCGCCGTCTCCGAGCGTGAAGCCGTGAAAAACAAAATTCCCGACAATTCAACGAGCTTGTCAAAGAACTTGTTTACAGCAAAAAGCTTCGCAGAATTTCCGCCGCGAATGGCGGAAAAAAGTCAAATCTGTCATTTCCGGCGGCGTGTACGTCGGAAATGACACCTCTCATGACGGGCGC
>JAJUGN010000048.1 GCA_029265975.1 Clostridiales bacterium | reverse complement strand
GGGCTTTTTTGACAAGGGGGCTTAATGACGGCCGCTCTGCCGCGCCCGTCATGAGAGGTGTCATTTCCGACGTACACGCCGCCGGAAATGACAGATTTGACTTTGTTTCCGCCATTCGCGGCGGCAATTCTGCGAAGCTTTTTTGCTGCAAACAAGTTTTTTGACAATCCGAAAAGCTCCGGAAGCCGTTAAAACGGCTTCCGGAGCTTTTCAGCAACGGTCAGTTCGCCGCCATGTCGGCGAGCTTTATTATCTTCCTCGGGCATTTCTGCGCGCAGGCTCCGCAGCCGTCGCACTTTGCATAATCTATGACGGCGAGGTTGTCTACGACGTGGATTGCGTCGAGCGGGCAGGCCTTTTCGCAGAGCTTGCAGGCGATGCAGCCCACCGAGCACATTTTCGTGGTGACCGGCCCCTTTTCCTTCGAGAAGCAGGGTATCGTCACCTTTGCGTCGTACGGAACCTTTGTTATGAGATTTTTAGGACATTTTTGCGCGCAGGCCATGCATCCGACGCATTTTTCCTTGTCCACCACCGCGACGCCGTCTATTACACCGATGGCGTCGAATCTGCAGGCCGAGACGCAGGAGCCGAGCCCCAGACAGGCGTATGTGCATTCGCTGGGACCTTTACCGGGCAGCAGCGACGCCGAAAGGCAGTCCGAAACGCCCGCAAAGTCATATTTTTTTACCGAGTTTTTCATACCCGAGCATCTTACGAACGCCACGCTCTTTTCCGTCGCGCCGGACTCGGTGCCCATTATCGCGGAAATCTTTGCGGTGCATTCCGCTCCGCCGGCAACGCAGAGATTCGTCGCGGCCCTGCCTTCTACCACGGCCGCCGCGTATCCGCTGCAGCCGGGGAAGCCGCAGCCTCCGCAGTTTGCGCCGGGCAGCACGGACAATATCTCCTCCTGCCTTTCGTCAACCTTTACGGCGAAAACCTTTGAGGCGTACGCGAGCACGAATCCGAATACCGCGCCGATTGCGCCCAGGACCAGTATGGCATATAAAATATTATTCATAGCTTCACCCTCACCATATCTTGAGGCCGGAGAAGCCCATAAAAGCCAGGGCGATGAGACCGGCCGACACAAGGGCTATCGGGAATCCCTCGAAAGCCTTCGGCAGGTCGGCGAATTCAAGCCTTTCCCTGACGCTTGCAAACAGGAATATTGCGACGGTAAAGCCGACTCCGCCCATAACTCCGTAGACGAGGCTCTCAATAAGCCCGTAGTTGTACTGAGTGTTGAGAAGCGCGACGCCTAAGACAGCGCAGTTCGTGGTGATCAGCGGCAGGTATATGCCGAGCGCCTGGTAAAGCGTAGGCATGGTTTTCTGCAGGAACATCTCGACGAACTGGACCAGCGCAGCTATAACGAGAATATAGGCGACCGTCTGCATGTACTGCAGCTTAAGCGGCACAAGAAGCAGGTAGTTGACAAGCCAGCAGAACACGGAGGCCATGCCCATTACGAATATTACGGCAAAGCCCATGCCGACGGCTGTGTCCGTCTTTTTTGAAACGCCGAGGAAGGGGCAGATGCCCAGGAACTTGACGAGTATAAAGTTCTCAACAAGGATTGCTCCGAGTGATATCGATAAAATTCTTGCAATCATTTCGCCGCCTCCGATTCTTTACGAGCCTTATCCGCGCTCCGGTTGGCCGTCCACTGCATGAATGCGATAAGGCAGCCGAGAGTGAGGAAGCCGCCGAAGGGGAGTATGAGGAAGAGCGCGGGATATCCCTCTGCGATGATCCTTATACCGCCGCCGTTTACGCCGAATATGCCGGCTCCGAAGGTGCCGCTGCCGAGGAGCTCGCGGATGATGCAGATAACCACGAGCACTATCGTATAGCCTATGCCCTGCGCGATGCCGTCGATGGCGGCGGCCGGAACCGTGTTCTTTGACGCGAAAGCTTCCGCGCGTCCGAGTATGATGCAGTTTACGACGATGAGCGGTATGAAAACGCCCAGCGATTTTGAAAGCTCTGGCACAAAAGCCTGTATGAGAAGGTCAACCATCGTCACAAAGCCCGCAATCACGACAACGTAGGCGGCGATTCGGATCTTCTGGGGTATGACCTTGCGGAGCGCCGCGATTACGACGTTCGAGCAGGTCAGGATAACCAGAACAGAAATTCCCATGCCTATGCCGTTAAAAAGCGTGGTCGTTATCGCCATGGTCGAGCACATTCCGAGAAGCTGTACCAAAACGGGGTTTTGCGAGACCAGCCCGTCCTTAAACTGTTTTCCTATATTCAAGGCAAATCCCCTCCTAACTCAAAGCAGCTACGGCTTCAAGCGCCGAGGTGACGCCCTTGGAAACCGCTCTGGAAGTTACGGTAGCGCCCGTAATCGCATTAATCTTGCCGCCGTCCTTTGTCACGGCCTGCGTTCCGGATTTGCCGACGAACTGCTCCCGGAACGAGTCCTTGAGAGCATTTGTGCCAAGACCCGGGGTTTCGCTCATGCTGATTATCGAAACTCCGGTGACCTTTCCGGCCGAGGACACTCCTACGACCATGTCTATCGCGCCGCCGAAGCCGGTGGGGGTAACCTTGACTACATATCCTATGGAGCCGCTGCTGCCCTTGGCAAGATAAATCTCGGCAACGAGAGGATCCTTGCCCTTGTATCCGAACTCCTCAAAAGAGGAGGCTTCCGGCATTACGACCTTCATCGCGCTTACGGTCTTTTCCCTTTTCGCTGCGATTATCCTGCTTTCGGTGATCGCGTTCACGGCTCCGAGAAGCGCGGCCACGACCGCGGAGATAAGGAAGAGGATGAGCGTAAGCTTTCCGAAATACTTAGCTCCCATTACCTGGCGCCTCCCTTCAGGTCAAATTTAGGTTTCCCGCCGAAGCGGCGCGGAAGCGTCGCCCTGTCTATGAGCCATACCGTAGTGTTCATAACGAGTATGGCGTATGACACTCCTTCCGGATATGTTCCGAAATAGCGTATCAGAACCGTTATAAGCCCGCAGCCTATTCCGAATATTATCTGGCCGAGCTTTGTTATCGGGGAAGTGGTATAGTCAGTGGCCATGAATATGGCTCCGAGCATAAGCCCGCCGCAGAAAAGGTTGTAAAGCATCCACGAAAGCCTGTCGGCCTCCCCCTTCGGGAATATGTATGTGATTACGGCAACGGTCAAAATATAGGCGAGCGGAATCCTGGGGCTTATGACCTTGTGGAACACAAGGTATGCTCCTCCCAGCAGAAGCATCAGAGCCGAAACCTCTCCTAACGAGCCGCCTATCTCTCCGAGAAAGGCCTGCGCCACCGTAGCGTTCGGGAGAAGCCCGGCGTGAAGCGCGCCCATGGGCGTGGCGCTCGTTATGGCGTCCGCTCCGCCGAAAATGTTCATTATCGAGGAATAGCTGAATGGAGCCACCCATTTCGTCATCAGCACGGGCCAAGAGAACAGGAAGGCCCTCGCAGCCAGAGCGGGATTCAAAAAGTTTTTGCCTATGCCCCCGAAAAGCTGCTTTACTATGACTATGGCAAAGAACGCGCCGATGACCGGCAGCCAGTAAGGCACCGTGACCGGCAGGCAGAAAGCCATGAGCATTCCCGTTACGACCGCGGAGAGATCTCCCACGTTCTGGGGCTTCTTCATGAGTGCGCGGTAGCCCCACTCAAAAAACACGCAGGCCGCGCAGGAAACCAGGGTGACTGCCAGGGCCCTGAAGCCGAAAATATATACGGAGGCTGCGAGCGCCGGAACAAGAGCTATTATTACGTCCAGCATGATGTTCCGCGTTCCGGCAGGGGACCTCAGATGAGGCGAGGGCGACACTACGGTACCGAGCTTATTTTCCACTTTTTATCGCCTCCTCTTCCTTCTTTGCGGCCGCTTCCTTTGCCGCGGCCTCTCTTGCCGCAGCCTCTTTGGCGGACCTCAGCTTGTTTTTGCCCAATCTGCAGGACTGGGTGAGATAGAGCCTGCCGGGGCATATATATGTGCAAAGACCGCACTCGACGCAGTCCATGACGTTGAGCTTCTCAAGGGTGTTAAGGTCGTCTCTCTCTTCGTACATATGGATATACATGGGCGTCAGACGCATGGGGCAAACCTCGGCGCATCTTCCGCAGCGTATGCAGTTCGGCTCCTTCACGCTTCTGTCGCGCCTGCTTGTCAGCGCAAGCAGCGCGTTTGTGCCCTTTGTCACCGGAACCGAAAGATCGTACTGCGCCGAGCCCATCATCGGTCCTCCCATAAGCAGCTTGAACGGAGAGCCTCTAAATCCGCCGGCCTCTTCGACAAGCCGCTCTATCGGCGTGCCTATGCGGCATATAAGGTTCATCGGATTGCTTATCGCATCGCCCGAAACTGTCACAACACGCTCGATGGCCGGCATTCCCTCATGCACGGCACGGTAGACGGAATACGCGGTGAACACGTTGAAGACAACGCAACGGACTGCCGCTGGCAGACTTCCGGGCGGCACCTCGCGCCCTGTAACAGAATAGACGAGCTGCTTTTCCGCGCCCTGCGGGTAAGCGGACTTCAGCGGGACGATCTTGATGTCGGCTCCGCATTTGGATCTGAGCAGGGAGATCGCGTCGGGTTTGTTCTTCTCTATTCCCAGATGCGCGAACGGGATGCCGAAAACCCTCTTCAGTATGCGTATGCCCTCCATCAGCTCCTCGGGGCGCTCCAGCATCAGCCTGTGGTCCGAGGTTATGAACGGTTCGCATTCCGCGCCGTTTATGATAAGGGTATCCACCTTTCCTATACTCGAGCTTATCTTCGCAGCCGTCGGAAATACGGCTCCGCCCATTCCGACAATGCCCGCCTCCCTCACGATTCTGCAAAGCACCTCAGGATCCGTGAGGTTTTCGGATTTGTGCGGCACAACTTCCTCCGAAAGCGTGTCAAGGCCGTCGTTTTCTATTACCACCGACATGACCTTTGTTCCGTTGGGATGAAGTCTTGGCTCTACGGCGATAACCTTGCCGGATACGGAAGCGTGAATTGGCGCCGATATGGGAGCCTTGGAATCTCCGATCTTCTGCCCCATTTTTACATAATCGCCGACTGCGACTAACGGAGAGCAGGGCTCTCCCAAATGAAGAGACATCGGAATTACGACATAAGGCGGCGCCGCCATCGGGCGGCTTGCTTTTCCCGATGTGGCTTCCTTGAAATCGTGGGGATGCAAATCTCCGAAAAATGATTCGAACAACGAGGTCACCCTTTCCTTAGGTAAGATAACAATAAAAATAATAAACCAACTTAAGCTTTTTTCATATATTGCCGCCGGAATTGCATTTTATAGTTATAAAAATTAATAAATTTTTAATAAAAACGAAGAAAATAAAAGCAAAAAAAGGTATTATTTTACGTGAACAAGTTCAGCAAAATGTAATGCATTTCATCGTAGCAATAAAATAACAGCAAAAAATACGGAAAATACTTCTCTGATTCGGGACGAATTTTTTCATCATTTCACATCCCGGAAATCCGAGAAACCCGCAGCCCGTCGAATTCGTCCGGTCTGCGGGTTTTGTCATACGATTTGGAAAATATAAAATTTAAGATAATTAGTTTCCGGAACGCTCCACAGTATCGGATGATCCGGAGCCTGCTGCCTTGCCTCTATCTGCCTCAGCTCCACCGCGGCGTCCGCCGCAGCCGCCCTCAGCATTTTAACAAACATGTCTTCCCTCATAAAATGCGAGCAGGAGCAGGTGGCAAGATATCCGCCTCTCGGCAGGAGCTTCATCGCCCTGTAATTAATCTCCTTGTAGCCTCGCATCGCGCTCTCGACGGTTTTCTTCGATTTCGTGAAAGCCGGAGGGTCGAGTATAATGAAATCATAGCATTTTTCGCCCCCGCGGTCAAGCGATGCGAGCAAGTCAAATATATCCTCGTTTTTGAAATCAATATTTTTGACATTGTTCCTCTCTGCGTTCCTTCGCGCCGCCTCGACTGCGGAGGCGGAAATGTCCACGCCGCAGACCCGTTCCGCGCCGCCGAGCGCGGCGTTCAGCGCGAAGGAGCCCGTGTTGGTGAAGCAGTCGAGGACCCTCCTGCCCTTTGCGATGCGCGCCACCGCCCTGCGGTTATATTTCTGGTCGAGAAAAAAGCCGGTTTTCTGGCCGTTTTCAAAATCGACCTCGTACTCGATGCCGTTTTCTTTAATTACGGCAGGAATCGATTGAGGCTCCGGTACGCCTTCTAGCCCGAACCAGCCTTTGTTCTGCTCAAGGCCCTCCAGCTCCCTTATAGAAGCGTCGTTCCTCTCGTAAATGCCCCTGATCTTTTGTCCGTCCTCCGTCAGCACCCTGTAAATAAGCGGAAAAAGGAGGGGCTTTATACGCTCCATTCCGTACGAAAGCGTCTGCGCGACCAGAACGTCTCCGAAGCGGTCCACCGTGAGGCCCGGAAAATGGTCTGCTTCGCCGAAAATCAGCCGGCAGGCCTCCGCATCCTCTCCCATGACCGTTTTCCGGTACTCCCATGCGTAGCGCACCCTGCGCTCGAAAAACGCTTCGTCAAAGCGGTCGTTCGCGTTCCTTGATATTATCCTTATCCTTATTTTGGAGTTGAAGCTTATAAAGCCCGTTCCGAGGTACTTACCCTTTTCGCTCACCACGTCCGCAAGGGAACCGTTTTCAATTTTGCCCTCAAGCTCTCCCCAGTTCAAAAGCTCTGTGTCGTAGACCCATGGATGCCCGGCCTCAAGCGCCGCCTGCGCCTTTTTAGTTACAATTGCCCTGGGATATGACCTTTCCTGTTTCATTCAGCTTCCTCGTTTATTTATTTTAAGGTATTCTATCACGTCCTCGCAAAAATACATACATAAAACTGAGGAATTCATCGAAAAATAACTTCCGTTTACGCAACAATAAGGAGAGAAATTATGAAAAGCAAACCAGACGACCGCAGAGACAATGTTAAGAAAATCCAGAAGCACATTGATTCGACCATAAGGAATATGGAAATGGCCGAGGAAATGATAGCCGAGACCTCAAACCCCAAAACAAAAGAAGAGCTCATTGAAAAGAACAAAAGAAGAGAGGCGGCTCTTTCAGGCATGCGCCGGGAAATAAAGGACGAAGCCGACTGGCAGGAAAAGAGAAAATAGGAACACATAAGATTTCAAAGGCGGAGCTCTCTCCGCCTTTGAAATCTTATGCTGAAAAGCCCGGTACGGCAACGCCTTTAAGCAAACTCGGCCCCGGGCGTCAGACACCCGGGGCCGAATATTACAATATGATCAAATAAGATTCAACAACACATTTTCCATTTTCTGTCGCGCTTTTACTGCTAAGCGCCGGCGGCTTCTTCAGCGGCCTTTCTCTCGTCGATTTCCTTCTGCATCTCCTCAAGTTTCGGCTTCGTGAGCTTATAGCCGAAGAGAAGAATGAGCGCTGCGGCGACGAGTATTATGCCCGGAACAACCATCAGGGCCGTGCTTATGGCTTCCTTCATGGCCATGGGAGCCTGGGCCGGCGTCAGCTTTGCGTTGAATCCGCCGGAGGCGAGAGCGGCCGCAATAATGAATGTCCTGATGGTCGAGCCCGCCTTAAGCGGAATGTTCGCAAGACCCATTATCCAGCCGGAAGCGTTTTTGCCGGTCTTCCACTCGTTGTAGACAGCGGTATCCGCGTACATAGCCGAGGATACGGAATAGGTCACGCCGTATCCGAGCTGAGCCGCTGAAATGAGGATGATGACAGGCCACATCTGGGTATGTACGGCCCTGGCGATGAAGAGGCAGACCGCCATGAACAGGAAGCCTACGACAAGGGTCATCTTTCCGCCGAGCGCTTTGCCGATCTGACGGCTGAAGTACGCTCCTATGACCGAGCAGAAAGCGATTATCAGCGTATACCAGGCCTGCGCGGGCATATTGTTGGCAACGTACTTGAAGTAGTAAACGACCGTACCCGCAACGACAAAGTTGAAGCACCACTTGCCGAAGTCGGCAACGAGGAGAATGAGAAGCGGCGGATTCAGGATAAGACTCTTGATAAGATCCATGGGGCTTGTCTTCGCGCGCTTTGCCTTGATCTTGTTCGCCATTTCCTCGGCGCCCGTGTCCTCATAGCCTTCAAACATCTTGAAGTGGCCGTAATAGGTAATTATCATGAGGCAGGAGAGCATGCAGGAGAGTATCGCGTACGAATACTTCGGCGTGAACTTAGCCGTAAGCAGGGCAAGGAAGGGAACGCCGATGTAAGACCACGCAAACTTTGAGGCGTTGTTGTAAGTCGAACGGTTGGAGGCCATCGCAACCTTCTCGTCGGGAGTCTTCGCAACTATGTTTATCATTGTCATATTTGCAACATAGCCGAAGTTCTGCGAGAATCGTCCCAGCAGCATAAGTATAAAGTAATATGCTGTAACGAACACGGGAGAGCCCGTTACGACGACGTATTGGAAGAAAAATATAAATGGTATTATAGGCGCCATGATAATAAGCCAGGAGCGGTAGCGTCCCCACTTCAACGGCTTTACGGAGTTCATTATCGCTCCGTATATCCATGCGGTGAATGAATCCACTATGGCTGAGACTCCGGTGATGAAGGTGGCGCTCGCAAGTCCTACTTTTGCGACGTCGGTAAGGAAGTAGGTGCTGTAATAAACGCTGACGTTGGTCATGAGAGCAAAAGCAAAGTCGCCGATACCGTAGAAATAGCGGATTGTTTTTGTCAAACCGGTGCGTTTTGTTGTCATCAATTGATCTCCTCTCAGTTATTATGTTTTTCACCCTGAAAACAATTAGAAAATGCCTGTTGAATCATAGGGGTATCCTGTGATTATCTTGAGGACTGCGGAAACGCCATCGAGCGGTCCGGCGAATCTGCCGGACGCGCGCAGGTGTAGTAGCCGGCGCTTATCCTGTTGAGCTCGTCAACAATAATAGGGTTGCGGGAAGCGGTTTTAAGTCCCGCCGCCACTATGAAGCTGCCCCCGGGAGCCAGCTCGTCGCAGGTCTTCCTTATCGAAGCCCTTATCTCCTCCTCTGTCGTGCTCGGCTTATCCATGTACTGGGTGTCGAAGCCGCCCACGAAGCACATTTTGTGCCCGACCTCCTTCTTCAGCTCGGCGGGCCTGTTTGAAACGTGCATGGTATTCGAAGCGGAGCAGCCCATGTCGGCGATCTCTCCAACCAGCGGCGCAAAGTATCCGCAGCAATGGTGCTCGTATATTACGCCCTTCGAGGTTATAGAATCGATCACTCTCTGAAGATGAGGCTTGATAAGCTCGCGCCATGTCTCGGGAGACATGAAAAGCCCGGCTCCCGAGCCGTAGTCGTCGTGCATTACCAGTACGTCCGGCTTATAATATTTGATGAGATAGTCGTGCAGGCGGATCTTGTGGTCCGCCACCGCGCCGAAGAATTCGTAGCATGCCTCCGGCTCCTCGAGCAGCGCCATGAGCGCATCTCTGAAATCCATCACGCAGAACATTCTCTCCCAAAGTCCGAAGCCGACGATAACGCGCGACAGGCGCCTCTCCCTGTCCCATTTTGCGGTGTCTCTGGACGAATAGCCCTCCCAGTCCATTTTGCTGAAATCCGGGAATACCATTTTTTCCTTCCACTTTGTAATATCGGGTACAAGATGCATCCCGGGAGTGGGATTCGGAGCTCCTATGTTCGGCTCAAAGGTCCAGCTCTGGCCAAACCAGTCCAGGGCGGTTCCGGGAACGCAGGTGTTCTCACAGACAAAATCCATTCCCTTTGGGACGCACGTATCCATGTCCGATGCAAGAGGAAGGTATTCGGGTTCCTTGTGCTGGTAAGCAAGCAGGGTGTTCTCCTTGTAGCTGAGCGACGCCATCAAATTATCCTCCTCACTTGGAAAAAGCCTCAGTAAACCGTACAGGGCATCCTATGCGCCTCCGCAAGTCCGGACGACAACAAATCTCCCTTCCTGCGCCGCGCACAGAACAGCCTCTATGCAAAAGTCAGCTGTCGCAAACACCCCCTTTACGCCTTATAAAAAATATATAAGGACGAAAGCTGAGAAACACGCAGCGATCCGGCTATACAACAGCCAGCTCGTCGCCCGTTTTCATCAATCTTTCGCAGCCCTTCTCGGTGATAAGGTATGTCTCGCCCCAGAAAATGCTGTTTGAGAGACCCGGGGCCGTAATTGTCGGGTGGATTATCACCGCCATACCCGGCAGGAGTATCCTTTCGTTGGTAATTTCAAGGCGCTCCTCGTTCAGGTCGCAGCCGCAGATGTGCCCGCAGTTGGCCCCGGAAGCGTAACCTCTGCTTTCCGCATACTTCCTTATCCTCTTTGGGATAGCGTTTATGGGATTTCCGGGCCTGAGCTCCGGAAGCACGTCCTTTATGGCTCCGGTGACCACACCGTGCATCTCAGAGAGCTCGGGGTTTTTCTCCCCTACGCTTACGGTGCGGACAAGCTGCGTCCAGTAGCCGTTGCAGCGCGGGGTTATTTCCATCGCCACGCTGTCGCCCTTTTCAATTACCTTGTCGAACATGGTGGCGGCATGAATGAAGGGAAGCCTGTTTTCGCGTATTCCGTACCTGCCCGACGAGATTAGCGTGAAATTGTACTCGCCGCCGCCCTTGAGCGTCGCGTATTCGAGCTCCGCGACGACCTCCTGCTCCTTCATCCCCGGCTTTATCGTGTCGAGGACCGCCTTGTATCCGAGGTCCGCAAGCTCCGCGCATTTTCTGAAGGTTGCGATCTCCTCCTCGCTGTGCCTCTGCCTGATTTCAAAAACAGGCTCGGCTACGTCAACCCACTCTATCTGCGGAAAAGCCTTCTGAAGCGGCAGCAGCCAGGATGTGGGAAGTATATCGAGTATGGTGCCTACTCTTCCCGAGGTCGCTCCCATCTCATTAAGGACGTCTATTATACCCTTAATAGGATCGGGCGCGATGCGGCAGTTCCTTACAAAGGACTTGTTTATGAATTCGAGTTGAGATATAATCGTGCTCGCCAGAGAAACGGGCTCTTTGCCCGGCGCGAATATGGCTATCTGGATATAGTAAAACGTCCTGTTGTCCACAAGGTAGCGGAACGCCCCGTAGGAATTTGTTCCGACGGCGCCGTTTCCAAGCATTACAAGGGCTGAGAGCCCCTCTTTCTTCATCATTTCGTCGGCGGCTTTGAACCGTCTCGCTCTTTCGGCTTCACTAAACATCGAAGGTCGCTCCTTTCAACTAAACGGTCAGCAGTTCCTTGCTGCTGTGCATAAGGCACTCCCCGCCTTCAGGGGTGACCAGATAAGTCTCGCCCCAGAAAATGCTTGTTTCAAGGCCGGGCGCAAGGATTGTGGGGTGAATGATAACCGCCATTCCGTCCGTGAGCATCACGTCGCTGTTAGGATCGACCCTGCCCTCGTTGAGATCCACGGCGCATACATGCCCGCATGGCAGCGCCGGAATGTATCCGGCCTTTTTTATGTAATCCCACATAAAGCCGATCACGTCCTTAAGCGGAACGCCGGGCTTCAGGAGCTTTACTGTTTCTTCTATGGTTTTGCAGATGAGGCCGTGCAGGAATTTCGCATCTTCGTTCGGCTCTCCTACACAGACAGTGCGTACGATCTGGGTCCAGTAGCCCTGGTATCTGGGGGTAATCTCAAAGGCTACGTTGTCGCCCTTCTCAATTATCCTTGTCGGCGCGCTTGAGAACTGCAGGCAGCCCAGCTTGTTGTCCTTAAACGAAAAGCGTCCCGAGCCTACCAGAGTGAACGTCTCCTCCGCGCCGTATTTCTTCATGGTGTAGTCAAGAACGGCCCAGAGCTCATGCTCGGCCATGCCCGGCCTTGTGGCCTCGCAGACCGCCTTGTAGCCGAGGTCCGCAATCTCCGAGCACTTACGGTAAAGCGCGACTTCCTCCTTGCTCCTCGTAGCCCTGATGATGAATATCTTCTCCGTGACGTCCACGAGCTCCAGGTCCGGGAACTCCTTTTTAAGCTTCAAATACCACCCTGAAGGCAGCATTTCGAGGGATACTCCTAGCCTGCCGCTTGTTATACCCTTCTCCCTCAGAATGGAGATCGCAGCCTCTACGAGGTTGTCCCCGACCACCCTGACGTCCGAAAAGCCTCTTTCTCCGAGAGCCTGCGAGTGCGTGGGGGTGCCGACACAGACGACGGGCTCTTCCCCGGGGGTCTTTATGAAAAACTGCATGTGGTAATACACCCTGTTATCGACGAAATAACGGTAGCATCCGTATGCCCTGACGCCTACCACGCCGTTTCCGACGATAAACAGTCCCCTGAGCCCCTCTTCCCTGACCATTTTGTCAGCAGCTTCAAAACGCCTGGTTTTTTCGGCCACACTGAACACAAGACCACTCCTTCACTTAATAAAAATAACATTTTTCGCCGAAATTTACAATAACATTTTACAAAGAAAAGCAAATATATTATAATGGCACTCATCAGTGGAAGAAATATGAAAATAGACCGCGATAATAGACTAATGGTCTAATTGAATTCTAAACTATTACTCCAGTTATGTCTATTGGTAGCATCGCCTATTATTTTATTTGTAAATGTGCAATATGAATAAAATTTTAACAAGAAAAATGATATTATAAAAATAGTAAATTTGTTAGTTTATTAGGGGGATAAGTATGACAATACCGGAGAGAAAAGAGCGGCGGCGCAAGGAAATAGCCGCGGCGGTCAGGGAGTTCATGAAAAACTCCGACTTTGACAACATCACCGTTGACGACATCTGCAACGCAACAGGAATAGCCAAGGGCACCTTCTATCACTATTTTGAGGGCAAGGACAGCCTGCTCGACCAGATTCTTTACCCGATAGACGATTACTTTGCAAGCCTGGAGGACGAGCTATATAAATGCGACAGCTTTGTAGAGTCCATGTGCCAGTTTGCGGAGTATTACGCGACATACATCGCCGAAAGCGGGCTGAAAATGTGCAGAACCGTCGTCCTTGCGATGCTCAGTCCCAACAACAAGAACTACATTTCCGAATCAAGAGGCATAATCAACATTCTTAACAGGCTCATCGAGTACTGGCAGAAAAAGGGCGGGGCCACAACGGAGCTTTCCTCCAGAAGAATAAGCCATATGTATCTTGTGGTGCTCCGGGGCTATATGCTCAGCTGGTACAGCACCGGCGGAAACTACGACCTTGAAGCCGAGCTGACGGAGCATATACGCTACCTTTCCTCAAGCCTCCAGAGCAAATGAATTTTCGAAAAAAACCGATAACCCTGGGATAACTGAAATTATCTCAGGGTTATCTTAGACTGTCAAAAAAGCCCGAAGGGCTTTTTTGACAAGGGGATTGCATGACGGCCGCTCTGCCGCGCCCGTCATGAGAGGCGTCATTTCCGACGTACACGCCGCCGGAAATGACAGATTTGACTTTGTTTCCGCCATTCGTGGCGGAAATTCTGCGAAGCTTTTTTGCTGTAAACAAGTT
>JAJUGN010000049.1 GCA_029265975.1 Clostridiales bacterium | reverse complement strand
TCTGTCATTTCCGGCGGCGTGTACGTCGGAAATGACACCTCTCATGACGGGCGCGGCAGAGCGGCCGTCATGCAATCCCCTTGTCAAAAAAGCCCTTTGTGCTTTTTTGACAGTCTGAAAAAAGTCCGGCTGAGGCCGGACTTTTTTTGAGCTTTCGGAAAGCCTGACGTTATGCCTCTCCCGCCAGCCGCACCTGCTTTATTCCAGGCAGCCGTAAGCGACGGCGCGCATGCGGAGGTGGTGATATTCCTCGAGATTAGGCTGCAGGTTGTGCATATACACAATGGAAACTCCCTCGCTGGGATCCGCTTCCGCCCAGGTGCCGGAGCCGCCGGTCCAGCCGAAAGCCCCGATCGAGCCGTTATGCTGCCCCGCGTACTTGTCCATCAGCGTGCGCATACCGTAGCCGTAGCCGTAACCCGCAAGATAATTGTTGCTGAAGTCCTCGGCAATCAGCTTTTCGCTCAGCGTGTTGGTGCGGAGAAGGTCTATGGTCTTGCGTCCTATCAGGCGGACGCCGTTGTATTCGCCGCCGTTGGCCAGCATCTGCATCAGCTTTGAATAATCGTTTACCGTCGTCGCGACGCGCTGGAAACCGGAAACGCTGCCGCGCGGGCCGACAAATTTAAGGTCGCGCTCGGGAGGGTATATCCCGAGGGTTCCGTCCGGCCTTATGTAGTAGTTTGCTACAAGCCTTTCGCCCATGTCGCCGAAAATGTAGTTTGCGCTGCTTGACATCCCAAGCGGCTCAAAGAGCATTTCCTTTATGACGTCCTCGGCCGTTTTGCCGCATATTACCTCGAGAAGACCTGCGGTCAGCTCGCTGGCGAAGCCGTAGAGCCAGCGGGTGCCGGGCTCAAAGGAAATAGGGACCCGGCTCATGGCCGCTATCTGCTCTCGCAGAGTGAAATAGCCTTTTTCGCGCAGCGGGGCCATCTCCCTCCACATTGCCTCGGCGGTTGGCATTTTTACAGGAGTGTCGCCCATTATCATGTCATAGGGCAGGCCGCAGGTCATGTTGAGTATGTTTTTGACGGTTATCGGCTGCTCGACGGGTACGACCTCAACGTCGCCGTTGTCCCTGTAAACGGTTTTCATCGTGTTGCGCCATTCCGGGAAGTATTCGTATATGGGATCTGTCATAAGGAACCTGCCGCGCTCGTAGAGCATCATCGCGACGGTGTACATCGCTATTTTCGTAAGCGACATCTGCCGGAATACGGAATCCTTCGTAACAGGCTTTTTTTCCTCGATATTGGCGTAGCCGAAGTAGTTTTCGTAAAGGGTTTTGCCCTTTTTGACTATCTGCATGCCGCAGCCGGGCAGTCCGTCGTCGACAAATTTCTGAAGAAGGGCGTCAAGGTCTTTGAACGTAGCCATAAAATCGCCTCCTTATTTAAGGCAGCCGTAGGCGACGGCGCGCATACGGAGATGATAGTATCTTTCCATGTTGGGCATCAGGTTGTGCATGTAGACTATGGACACTCCCTCCTCCGGATCCGCCTCGCACCATGTGCCGAAGCCGCCCGTCCAGCCGAACGCGCCGATAGAGCCGTTGTGGTTGCCCTTCTGCTTATCTATGAGGGTGCGGACGCCGTAGCCGTAGCCGTAGCCGGCGTTGTAGAAGCCGCCGTCCAGGTCGAAATCCCTCTGCTGGGCTTCGCTCAGCCCGTTGGCGCGCATCATGTCGATGGTTTTTCTGCCGATGATCCGGACGCCGTCGTAAACGCCTCCGCAGGCGAGCGCCTGCATCAGCCTGCTGAAATCATTGCAGTTTGAATACAGCCTTGCCCAGCCGCATTCGTTCTCCGCGCCGGGGAGGTGCTTTTTGTCAAAGTTTGTCGGGCCCGGCTGAAGAGTGCCGTCGTCGCCCTTGCTGTAAAGTTTCACCATACGCTCGGGTATATCGCCGAAAAAGCGCGAGCGAGTGACGTTCATGCCGAGCGGATCGAAAATGAGCTCCTTAAAAACGTCGTCTATGGGCTTGTCGCAGACAACCTCTATGAGGGCGGCGGCAAGCTCGCTTGAAAAGCCGTATATCCAGTGAGTTCCCGGTTCAAACGCCAAAACTGCCTGACTCATGGCCTTTACATGCTCACGGAGCGTATAGTGCCCCTTTTCCCAAAGCGGCTGCATACACTTTTGCATCGAAGCCAGAGTCTGGTTTTCGGTAGGTGCGGGAGAGTTGCAGTAGGGGAGCCCGCACTTCATCGAGAGAACATCCCTGACGGTTATTGGCCCCTCGGTCGGAACGGCCGTTATATTTCCGTTCGGCGTCCTGACATATTTTTTAAGGTTTTTCCATTCGGGCAAATAATTATGTATCGGGTCTGTCATCAGGAATTTGCCGCGCTCGAAGAGTATCATGCAGGTGACGTAAAGGGGAAGCTTGCTCATGGAGGCCAGACGGAAAATCGATTCCTTCGTAACGGGAGCTTTCGTCTCCGCGTCCGCATATCCGAAGTAGTTTTCGTAAATTGTTTTGCCGTTTTTGGATATCTGACACGCGCAGCCGGGCAGTCCGCCGTCGACAAAGCCCCGGAGCAGCGCGTCAAGATCTGAAAAGTCTGCCATATGCCTGTTCCTTTCCGCATTATTGCACAAAAGTCCGGATGTGATTTTTTTAATATGCGCGGCTCAAGCCGAATTTTACCAGATCCTATTATAGCACCCTGAGCTGATGCAAACAATAGTAAACTAACTATTATTTTTCCATTACGGTAAAATATGCCGAATAGAATATAATCCAATAAAATCAGCCCTTAAGCCTGAATAAAGCTTAAGGGCTGAACGGCTATGGAATTCCGGTTTTAAGCGGCAAAAAGCCGATGCTCTTATATTTGCAGCAGGGAGGTGTATTCGCGCATATCGGAAACCTTCTCAATATTCAGCGCAAGCTCGATGATTTTGTCGGCGGTAGACTTGGGCAGCTTGCCGAAAGCGTTGAACTGGTTCATAAATTTGCCGATGATGAATTCCCGGGTGGGATAAGTGTGCATAGAGGTCGCCGGCTCGGTGTGCTCAAAGACCTTGCCGTCCTTCATGATTACCCGCACCCGCATGCCGGGTATGCGCGGCTCCCCTTCCTTGATTTTGTATACTCCCATTGTAGCGTTCTGCGCGAGCTCGATGAGGTCGGGATGCTCCAGAATCGACTTTGTCTGCACATATTCCACCTTGACGGTTCCGTAATAGAGCGCGCAGCAGGCCTGGAAGCGGTAGGCGAAAAGGGCGTTTATCTGGTTAGGATAGGTGAAGGGATCCGAATAGTAGTTGTAGTTCGTAAGCTCCGAACGCTCTACCTCCACCTGCTTTATGTCTGAAATCTTATACCTGTCCGCAAACATCGCGCGGACCTTCTGCGCCGCTATTGTAGCGGGCGTGTTCGGTATCCCGCCGGGGAAGACTTTGAAGCTTTCCTCTGTGAAATACACCTTTCCGAGGTCGGAGACGGCCCTTTCGTAGTTCGGGGGCATTTCTCCGTTTGTATCCCTTACCGCCAGGCCCCAGTGCCCGAAGTACGGGTCTTTAAGGCCGGTCCATCCGCCCTTGGCGAGCTCGCAGGACATGATGCCGCAGCGTGCGCTTTCGCCGTTGTGATATTTGAATTCCTGGGAATAGTCATAGTAGCTGTTGGCGGGGTCTGTGCTGCCCGTCGCGGCATAAGAAAGGGCGGCCTTTGTTCTTTCCGCGTCCAGCTTGTAGTAGCGCGCCGCCTCCGCCGCCGCCGCCGTGGAAACAAGAAGCATGTCGAAGGGCCAGCGGTTTACAAAGGTGTAGAGTATCCGCCCCGTCAGGTCCTCCGCGGCGACGTTGTTGGTTATCAGTTCCTCGCCGCTCACTCCGTACATATCTGCGAGCGTCAGTCCAAGCGGAATAAGCGTTTCGCCGAGGTGAGAAGCTATCCTGTCCTCAAAAACATGCATAAACATGTTGCCGTAGTCGTTAGAGCGGGCGACGACGCAGTTTATCATTGCGGCGTTGGTGACCGGAGCCCGGAAGCCTTTCAGAAACACCGGTGCTTCCTCGGCGCCGCCCCAGCGCTTCGCCAGGCTCGTTAAAACATCGTTGTCCTCGACGATGGCGCCCCCGAAAATGCAGCCCGTTATATCGAGCAGGCGGTCCTTAAAGCACTTTACGTTCCATTCGCTGAGGTCTTTGAAACTGGTGTTTACCAGGTTTTCGCAGATCATCTCGGTAAGCCTGGGACTCTTGAGGTTTTCGTCCATTTATGCTCCTCCTTTGTTATGTAATATTGAAATCATATCACATATAAACTGTTTTTTCCCGTTTTTTATCTGATCGGTAAAAATATTCCTGACAATAAACCCGGTTTTAGCTAAAGAGTGAGATTCTCCATGAGCTCGTCGATGTTTTCGAGCTCTTCCAGGCGCCATATGAGCTCAATGGATTTGTCTATCTTATTATCGGGCAGTATATAGGACGCGCAGGTTCGGTACATATCGACAAAATCGTCGTCTGAGAACGGAAGCTTCCCGTTGTTCGTGCCTTTGGAGTACATCTGCTCCTGGACAAAGGTCTGGCCTCTGGCGTCTACCTCCACCCTCGCGTGCCATGAGCCGGGATACTCCTTTGCGTATTTGTCGAAATCCGGATCGACGCCGACCACGACCTTCTTCATTATTTCGCGGACGAGCGGGTCGCCGAGAGCCTTCTTGTCCTGCCAGGCGGGACCGGATTTGTAGCCCATAAGCATGAGGGCGACGCAGTAAGGGGTGCTGAACTGCAGGTCTATCTGGTTTGTCACCATATGCTGATCCGGATGCGCCACGAATTTCTTTGAATAGCAGCGGATCTCCTTTATCTCCTGCGGGGAGAAATGGTGTTTTTCCTGGAGCTGCTCAAAAGCGTCGAGCGACGAGTGTATGTAGGTGCAGCAGGGGTAAGGCTTGTAGTGGTAATTCGGGAAAAGCCAGGTTTCGCCGAGTCCTTTTATAACTTTTTCGGGATCCCATACGTCCTCCCGGCAGTAGATTTTGGGAAAACCGTACTCCCCGTCGAGAGTGTAGGCGTTTCCGGTATAGCCCAGCTCGGCAAGCAGGGCCGCCTGGACGCTGCCCTGAGCCATCCATGAGGTGGGGCAGTATTTTATCATGGACTTGGGATTTGTGGCCTCCCAGTCGCGGCAGATTGGGAGCGAGCAGAAATAAGCGGCGATGCCCATGGCCTCGCGGATTTTCGGCTCGTCAAGACCCATGAGCAGGGCGTTTCCGACGGCTGCGCCTATTATATGCTCGTTGCTGTTTCCGAAAACGTCGGGCGTTTTGCCGTATTTAGAGATGGATACGCCCATAATCGAGAGGAGCACGTTGCTTAGCCTCTTTGAAATTTCCTGGCTGACGGTGAGCGCAGCAAGGAAATCCCTGCCGCTAGACTTCCTCGCTTCGGCAACCGCCATAACGGCCGGGAAGACAATCGGAGGAATGTGGGCGACCGCGTCCATGTCGAGTCCGTTCATAAGCTCCGAGTTCGCAAAGGCCGCGACCGCCGCCGAGCATTTTCCCCCAACGGCCAGTATGGAGGATTCGGGCACACCTCCCATTTTATGAGCAAGCTCAATGCCGATCTTTCCCTTGTCTGAAGCAAGTCCGCCAAGGGCTATGCCGATATGGTTCAGAAAAGCGCGCTTCGTTTCGTGCAGTATTTCCTTTGGTATCCTGTCAAAGGTGAATTCCGTTGCAAACCTTGTGAATGCGTCGGTTACGTTAGGCATCATATTATCTCTCCTGTCGTTGAAAAATTTAACGCGGTAGAATCAAAGCGATTTCAGCTACAAAAATTATATGCCTGCGCTTACAAGCGTAAAAGTAACAATATATACACGAAAACGTAACTGATTTTTGACACCGCGGGCGATGGATAAATTAAAAAAGAAATAAAAAAAATAACCATATTCGATAAGGCTTATAAGATTGCGGCGGTCTGAGAAAATATGGTATAATATCAGCAAAGCAGATATTATACCATGCGCATGCGCCCCCTCCGAGGGCGCGCGATAAAAATAAAGCCGTATTGCTTGCGCTTAGAAGAGGCGGAAACGCAAAACAAGGCTGTATGCCATGAATTGAAAAAATTCATGGCATAATATCCGCGTACCGGACAATATACCACGCGTACGCACCCTTGCGGAGGGCGTGAGCGAGCAAGCAAAAAGCCATTGCGTCGGTGACGCCGAGTGGCTTTTTATTTGCGTGATTTTTTGCCGCACTTATCTTTTGGGGAGGGCGCACAAGTGACAATCTTGCAGATGCAGTATTTCAAAGCGGTTTGTATTCACGGCAGCGTTACACGAGCCGCCGAGGATTTGTTCGTATCGCGTCCCGCCATTTCCAGGCTTTTAAGCGAATTGGAGAAGGAGCTTGGGGTAACGCTTTTCTGGCGTTCTTCTAACGGGCTGGCGCTTACGGAAGAGGGAAAAGTATTTTATGAAAACTGCTGCGATATATTAAACCGCATAGAGGCGCTTGAAAAGCGCATGTTTGAAATCTGCCACAGCAAAGACGAATATATTATAAGGGTCGGGCTGACTCCGGCGACGGGCATAATCATTTTCCCGCAGTTTTACAGGAGCTTTTATGAGGCGCATCCGGATATCAAGCTGAAAGTAGTGGAATACGGCAACGAGCGCGCCCGTCAGCTGCTCTCCGAAGGCGAAATCGACGCCATGTTTACTTCTGATCTGTCGTGGGACAGCAAGCTGTGCGGGTATCAGTACCTTTTCGATACGGAGCTTGTCTTCTGCGTGTCCAAAGAACACCACCTGGCCCGTAAAGACCATGTTACACTTGAGGATATTAAGAACGAGCCGCTTATTTATATGGAAAAAAACATGCAGCGCGAGAAGGAGATAGCGGAGCTTTTTGCCTCGCACGGTCTGGTGCCCCAGATAATCATGAGAACCGCTCAGATAAGCCTGATAAAGCGCATAGTGACCGACGGCTCCGCCTGCGCTGTCCAGATAAAAGAGGCGATAGACGACGGAGAGGAAATCATCGGAATACCGTTCCGCCCCAAGATACCGATAAAGATAGGAATAAAATGGAACCTCTCGGCGGAAAAGAACAAGAAATTCAAAATTTTTCTTGAGTATGTAAAGCAGTACGATTTCAAAAAAATGATTAATTAATACATCTGTCACTTCATTTTTGTGCAGTTCTGAAGAAAAACTGCGGACGATTTAAGGCGTCCGCAGTTTTTGCAATACCGAGTATCGGAGCGTCGGACCGGACGGCGACATGCCTGCGCATTCCGAGGCGAAATTCCCCAAAAAGCCTGTCGGCAAGAAGCTTTTGCTTCATTTTTGCTTCTGGGAAGAAAAATCCGAAAGAGCGTCGGAAAATTTATATTTTTTGGGCATCTGTTTTATGCTGGCATTAATAATTTACAGGTTTATTGACTTTCAACTCCGACTAAGATATCATAAATAAGTGGCTTGCTATATTCCTGAAAATCATGGAGTCTTTAATTATTTTATGAAAGAGTGAAAAAAAGATGTCGGACTTCAAAGACCTCGATATGCTCCTCGAATCCTTTGTCAAAAACGGACCCGCGGGCTGCGGCTGCGCCCTCGCGAAAAACGGAAGGACAATTTACGAAAATTACTTCGGGTATGCCGACCTCGAGACAAAAAAGCAAATGAGCGAAGAAAACATTTTCAGGCTCTGGTCGATGACCAAGGTGATTGTCTGCACTGCGGCGCTCATTCTTTTCGAGCGCGGCAAATATCTTCTGGACGATCCCGTATATGAATTTTTTCCCGAATACAGATATATGAGCAAGGTTTGCATTAATCAGCACGGTGTGGTCGAGATACTGCCCGTGCAGAACCCCATGCTTGTCAAGCACGCATTTTCAATGGCGGTCGGAATGCCGTATCCGGGCGGACCCGGATATACGTCCAAGGAAATGAAGACAATTAAGGACAGACTCAACGCCCTTCCGGAAAAATATACTCTCCGCACGGAAATAAGGGAGATGTCAAAGGTTCCGATTGCCTTCGAACCCGGCACCCGGTGGATGTACGGCTACGGGCACGAGCTTGTTGCGGGGCTTATTGAGGCCGTCTCGGGCATGACGGTAGGAGAGTTCCTGAAGAAGGAGATTTTCGAACCGCTGGGAATGGAGAACACCGGATACCGCTTCAGGGGAGACCAAAGAAGCAAAATGGCGTCGTTTTATCTGCGCGGCGACGACGGAACCCTTACAAAATCCCAGGGGCATTTCGATCCCGATCACGAGCCCGACGCGATTTATGAGGGCGGCGGTGCCGGGCTTTTTTCGAGTGTCCGCGATTACCTAAGGTTTACGCAGATGCTGGCTAACGGCGGAGAGCTCGACGGAGTCAGGATAATAGGCAGGAAGACAATAGACCTGATGAGAAGAAACCAATTAAACGACGAGCAGCTCGCAGATTTCAATTCCGCCACACCTTATCTCTCCGGTTACGGCTACGGACTCGGCGTACGCACTCTCATGGACCCCGCAAAGGGCAATATCAACGGAACTGTGGGAGAATTCGGCTGGACCGGGTTTATGGGCACATATGCGCTTATAGACCCGAGCGAGGGGTTCTCGCTTGTATACATGCAGCAAATGAGCCCGAACATGGAGAAGTATTACCACCACAGGCTCAGAGCAGTGGCTTACGGATGCATTTAAGCGTAAAAATCGGTTGGGAGGCGAGTATTTTACGGTGCCAAACGCTTTGCCGGGCCTGAAAAGACGTTGCCGCACCCGAAAAAGACAATTGGAATAAATAATGCAAAAACACTTTACAGCATCATATTGAATTTACCATTAGAATAAAGGATTTGCATGAAAAATATTGAGCAATGACAATCAAAATAGCTTTATAGATGTACCGGAGGCCGGTCATCTGAAATAACCTGATTGAAAAGGAGGGCGCGTGAAAAATGAGGCTGTTTTTTAAGGAACTTCAGACTCCGGGGCAGATTCGCTCCATGTATGTCGCGACTGCGGACGGAGAGCCGGACAGGATGCTCAAGACCTCGGCAATAACGGTTCTGCGCGAGGGAGCGGACGAGGCCTCGGCGCTTGAAATAATCAAAACCGGCGCGCTTCAAAAACTTATCGACGAGCAGCAGATAATAATGCTCTTCCCAAATCCTGTCGTGAGCGGGTGGAACTATGAGCTTGACGGGAATCTTCCGGACGACGCGAAGTTCATTTCCGCTCTCAACGAGTCGCTCAACTCGGGCTTTTATACTGAAAAATTCCGCGCGATACACGACGTGCATTATCTTCTCGGCTTCGGTTCGGGCGCGTCGATGGTTAATACGCTCGCCGCGGCGTATCCCAGCCCTCTTCTCGCGGCCGCCGTATGCACCGTAGGAGGAAAGATGGCGGAGGCCGCGCTCAAAAACGCTGCGAACTCGCCCGTCCCGTCTCTTATAATCGACGGAGACAGCCGTGCGATAGACTATTATAAGTCCGCAAACGGCGCTGAGCCTACGCAGGTTAAAAACCTCTACGCCTGCAGACATAACCCCTTGCAGAAGGTCATGGTCTCCGAATCGAAGCGCATGGACGACGAGCTTTGCGGCATTATGTGGGAGGAATTCTTCAAGAAAATAAGACGCACGAATACATCGCCTTTCGGAGACGTTGACAGAAGGATAATTCCGGAGGAGTGCGGCTTTATAAGGCATGTCGGAGATACCGGCCTCGGCGACAACGGGGGGATAAGCCACGACTGGCTTGAGCATGTGCCCGACAGCGTCAGGAGGGATCCCTTGAAAAAGGTTCCGCTTATTATATTCAGCCACGGCATGTCGGATAATCCAATGATAGCGGCGGACATGATAAAGATGCATGAAATAGGCGAGCGCGAGGGCTTTATAACGGTTTATCCTTTCTCGTCAGACCGCTATAAATGGAACATTAACATGTCGAAAAGCGTTTACAGCGACGTGGATTACTATCTTGCCCTGATTTCCTATTTGAAGAAAACCTATCCGATTGATGAAAGCAGGATTTATCTGTCGGGTTTCTCAAACGGCGCGGGAATGGCAATGACCTTTGCTCTTGCGCATCCGGAGCTTGTTGCCGCCATCTGCCCTGTTGACAGCACTTTCCCGTATGTGAATATGAAGTTTTTCGGCGGGCCGAGGCCCGAGCCTTTCCTCACGGAGGTTTTGAAGCCCGGTGAGGAGCCGAAAAGGCAGGTGATGCCGAAGGAGGATCCCGAAGTCAACATGGCGCCGCTTAACGCGGCGCTTGAAAGGCAGAAGGAAAAGGCCTATCTTATGCCGGTTATGTATTTCTATGGCACAAGGGAAATGGAATATCCGATCCGCCCCGGCTGCAATCAGAATCTTCAGTATGATTTCTGGAAAAGATTCAACGGAATTGCCGTAAAGGAAACCGTGGAGGGCCTTTCGCCCGACGCCGTGGGCGTGGCGGGTGATGAGGTCAGAGAGCTTTTCCCCTCGGCGGAGCATCCTCGGCACAGATATACGCACCATATATTCCGCACCGCCGAAGGAAAGGACTACTATAACCTCATGCTGATGCACGGAAAGGCGCACGAGGTGCACCCGGCCGAGCGCGAACTGGGATGGGCATTCGTCTCGAGGTTCAGCCGCAATCCCGACGGAAGCCTTGCGGACAGGGGCTGAAAAAAGGAAAAGCAGCATTTGCCCGGGTGCTCCATCAGTCAGAGCGGCCCGATTTTTGCGCTTTGAATAAAGCGGTTTTCAGAATACGGCTCAAGTCAAAATAAAACCATACAGAAGGGAAACAGAAAAATGGGAATTATGCGTTTTAACTACCGAAGTCAGGCCATCGGGCGATACATAGACATATCTGTCGTCTATCCGACGGATAACCTGAGCTATTTCGACCCGGCTCTTGAAAAGAAGCACCCGGTGGCGGCGCCGGAGAAGCTGCAATACAAGCCGGGAATGAAATTTCAGACCGTGTATCTTATCCATGGCGGCGGAGACGACGATTCGCTTGTTTACCGATACACTAACGCCGAGTATTTTGCGCAGAGAAACTGGGTGATGCTGGTGACCCCGGATATTGCGAACAGCTTCGGCATCAACACGAACTACGAGGTTGAGTATTCCACTTTCCTAAACGAGGAGCTTCCGGTTGTCATTCAGACGCTTTTTGCGTCCTCGCCGAAGAGGGAGGACAACTTCATCGTAGGCTACGCCATGGGCGGGAATGCGGCCTTCGGGAATGCGCTGATGTATCCGCAGAACTACCATACCTGCGTCGATATGTCCGGCGGCATAGGACTGACCGTAAATATGCAGACGCTGAAGGACGAGCTGAACAGCGATCATTTCAGAAACGACTTCAAGCTCTACGGAGCGAGCTTCGGCAAGGCGGAGGACCTGGACGGCTCCAGACACGATATGTATGCGCTGGCAAGGAAAAACCTCGAAAGAGGCATAGAGCTGCCGAAATTCTATTTTATAGCCGGCAGTGAGGAGGGTTTTATCCGCGACCGCTGCAAGGCCGACGCCGTTACCCTTAAGGAGCTCGGCTATGACTCGACTTACATCGAGGCCGAGGGCTTCAGACACGACTTCGTAATGTGGGATAAATATCTCCAGATAGTATTTGACGATATACTTCCGCTCAAGAGAAGACCGATATATCCTGACTGAAACATAATAAAATATTAGGCAGGCAGAGACCCTACGCCTGCCGCCAGACTGTCGAAAAAGCCCAAAGGGCTTTTTCGACAAGGGGGTTGATGACGACCGCTCTGCAGCGCCCGTCATGAGAGGTGTCATTTCCGACGTACACGCGCCGGAAATGACAGATTTGACTTTGTTTCCGCCATTCGTGGCGGAAATTCTGCGAAGCTTTTTTGCTGTAAACAAGTTTTTCGACAAGCTGTCGGCAGGCGGAGATCCTCCGCCTGCCGCTTTTTATGTCTTTTTACCTGAAACGCACCCACGAGCCGTCTTCGGACCATTCAAATTTTGCGCCGAGACCGGCTCCTTCGGTCTGATCCGCGATAAAGCTGAGAACTTCCTCGCCCCCGTTTTCACGGCTTTTTATCTGCGGCACGGCTTCGGAGTCTATGAGAGCGGGAATGAAGCCGAAATCTTCAACGCCGTTTTTGGATACAAAGATTTTGGCTATCATCGTATTCAGAGAGGCCTTGTCCCAGGGATAGTAATCAGTGTCGTAATGCCCGTCGCCGCGCCCTTCAGCCGCGCGGAGTTTTAGGTATTCCAGCATCTCGGAAGTGTTGTTGTGTCCGGCGGTCATGGCATAGGTGACGGTGACGAAATTGCCGAGACCGTGGTAAATGGGCTTTCCCTTGTAGACTTCGACGCCCTTCAGGCGGTGGTGGTGATGTCCTATTATTATGTCGGCGCCCGCGTCCACCGCGGCGTAACACAAAGGGCGTTCGTAGGTGTCGAGCTTAGGGGTGGAGCCGCCGTTGCCCTTATGAAACGCCACGAGGGCTATATCGACTTTCCTGCGGAGTTCCCGAATTTCACTCTGCATCTGTTCCAGCGCTTCGGGAAATATGAAAGTATAAGTTTTTGCGGGTGCTCCGGGCATTTCTCTCGGAGAGTAGTAGTAGGTCTGGACGTCGATATAGCTGCAGCCCGCCTTCTGCGACATTGCCCAGCCCAGCTTGGGGCCGGTGGCGTTGTATGAGAGAACGCCTATGCTTATGCCGTCCTTTTCAATTATGGCGGGAGCCTTGGCCTCTTCTATGTTGGCCCCGCCTCCGCAGGGGGATATGCCGAGCTCCCTCAGTCCGTTTACGGTGTCAATAACGCCCCAGGGACCGCAGTCGTACAGATGGTTGCCCGCCACGGAACAGATTTTGAAGCCCGGATCGACCAGAGCCTTAAGATGCTCAGGATTCGAGGGAGGAGCCTGAATGTCGATCGAAGAAGGCAGCGGACGGTTCGTATGGGGAGTCTCCACGTGGCCTATCAGCACGTCGGCGCTTTTCAAAACGCCGAGGCTTGCTGCAAAATACTTTTCCATAGGGCCGGGCTCGTCCAATATAAGGTCGCCAACTGCAAAAATACTGATTTCCTTGCTCATATGAACACATCCTTTGAAAATTGAAGGAGAACAATGCCTGTTCTCCTTCAATGCCTCTTTTTACCATACTGAATTTGACATAAAGGAATCTAAAGTTTGTTGATTTCCTTTACGAAGTGGCAGGCGACCTGGTGGTTGCCGCCTATGTCCTGAAGCTTGGGGCAGGAGTTGAAGCACTCCTCCTTAGCGTACAGGCAGCGGGGGGCGAAGCGGCAGTTGTTTTTCGGGTTGATCGGCGA
>JAJUGN010000070.1 GCA_029265975.1 Clostridiales bacterium | reverse complement strand
ATAAGCATAATGAAAAGTGTAAAGATTATTTTCCTGCGCTGCTCTTCAATTTTCCAAGCGTTGCGAAAGGTCTGAAACACTTTACACCACCTCAGCCTTCCCGCCTGCGGCCTCGATCTTCTGTTTAGCCGTTTCGGAGAACGCGGAAGCCTTTACTGTGAGCGGCTTGTCGATATCGCCGCAACCCAGGATTTTTACGCCATAGCGGCATTTTGAAAGAATACCGGCGGCAAGCAGTTCTTCGGCTCCGACTACGGCGTCTTTCTCGAATCTGTTCAGAGCCGATACGTTGACGGCCTCAAGGGGCTTCGCAAAAGCGTTGGTAAAGCCTCTCTTGGGGAGACGTCTCGACAACGGCATCTGTCCGCCTTCGAAACCTATTCTGACGCCTCCGCCCGCGCGGGCGTTCTGTCCCTTGTGACCGCGGCCGGCAGTTTTTCCGTTTCCGGTGCCTATTCCTCTGCCCTTGCGTTTCGCCGTCTGGGTAGAGCCCGGGGCCGGGGCAAGTTCATGTAATTTCATGCCTGCACCTCCTATTCTTCCGTAACTTTCAGCATATAGCCAATTTTGGCGATTTTGCCTCTGGTCTGCTCGTTATCGGGCTGCACCGTCTCGTCTCCGATTTTCTTCAGCCCGAGCGAATTGGCAGTTGCGATATGCTTATCGAGTCTGCCGAAGAGGCTCTTTACCAGCTTTATCTTAAGGTTTGCCATACTAGCCCTCCTATCCCTGGATCTCGCCGGGATTCTTTCCTCTGATCTTTGCAACCTGTTCGGCATTTCTCAGGGTCTTAAGTCCCACCATCGTGGCGGCGACCACGTTCTGGGGGTTGTTTGAACGCAGGCACTTTGTCCTTATGTCCTTGATTCCCGCAGCCTCCACTACCGCACGAACGGCGCCTCCGGCTATGACGCCGGTACCGGGGGCGGCAGGCTTCAAAAGGACCTTTCCGGCTCCGAAATCGCCGATTACCTCGTGAGGGATCGTGGTGCCCAAAAGGGTGATCTTGGTGATGTTTTTCTTTGCATCGTCAATGCCCTTGCGGATAGCTTCCGAAACCTCGGATGCCTTGCCGAGCCCGTATCCGACTCTGCCCTTTCCGTCGCCGACGACGCAGAGCGCGGCAAATTTGAAAATGCGTCCGCCCTTTACCGTTTTCGAAACGCGGTTCAGAGAAACAACCTTTTCAGTAAACTCGGACTGAACTTCCTCGCGTCTGTTATTATAAGCCATCGTTTTTTCTCCTCCCCGTTAAAACTCGAGTCCGCCTTCGCGGGCGCCCTCGGCCAGACTCATGACGCGGCCGTGGAAAATATAGCCTCCGCGGTCGAAAACGACCGACGTGATGCCCTTTTCCTTGGCGCGCTCGGCAAGCTTGAGGCCTACCTTTTTCGCGGCTTCACGGTTGCCGCCGTTGCCTTCAAAGCCCTTTTCCACCGACGACGCCGAGCAGAGCGTGACTCCGTTCACATCGTCTATCAGCTGGGCATAAATGTTAGCGCTGCTCCTGAACACGTTAAGTCTGGGTCTCTCAGGCGTACCCGAGATCTTAGCGCGGACCCTCTTATGGCGCTTCAAACGCTGAGCGTTGGTATCCGGTCTCTTTATCATTTAGGCACACCTCTCTTTACTTTTTGGCTCCGGTCTTTCCTTCCTTGCGGCGGATGACCTCGTCAATGTATTTTATTCCCTTGCCCTTGTAGGGTTCGGGGGGTCTTTTTTCTCTCACGTCGGCGGCAAACTGTCCGACAAGCTGCTTGTCTATGCCGGTTATGATTATCCTGTTCGGTGCGGGAACGTCTATCGAAATGCCCTCGATTTCGTCCACGAACACCTGATGGGAATACCCCAGGTTCATAACAAGCTGCTTTCCCTGCTTCTGCGCCCTGTATCCGACGCCGTTAACCTCAAGCTCCTTGGAGAAGCCCTTTGAAACGCCCTCGACCATATTGTTTATGAGCGTGCGCGTGAGGCCGTGAAGCGAGCGGTGAGCCTTTTCGTCGCTGGAGCGGAGCACGTTTATCGCTTTGTCCTTAATTTCGACCGTGATTTCCGGATTTACGGTTTTCTTCAGGGTGCCCTTCGGACCCTTTACGGTAACGACATTTCCGTCAAGCTTTACTTCTACGCCTGCGGGAATGGCGATGGGAGCTCTTCCGATTCTTGACATTTGCTGACCTCCCCTTACCATACGAACGCAAGGACCTCGCCGCCGACATGCTCTGCGCGAGCTTTTTTGTCGGTCATGACGCCCTTGGATGTCGAAATTATCGCTATGCCGAGCCCCTTAAGTACGCTGGGCAGCTCTTCTGTGCCGGCGTAAACCCGGAGGCCGGGCTTGGATACTCTGCGCAGGCCGGAAATGACTTTCTCCTTGCCCGCGTTGTACTTTAACGTTATGCGGATTATCCCCTGCATGCCGTCGTTTATGATCTGGAAGTTCTTTATATAGCCTTCTTCCAGCAGTATTTCGGCAATCGCCTTTTTCATATTGGAGGCCGGAATGTCCACTGTATCGTGCTTTGCGGAGTTGGCGTTCCTTATACGGGTCAGCATATCCGCAATAGGATCGGTAATCTGCATTTATATATCCTCCTTAATAGAGTTACAGCCCAGGGCTGTTTCCGTGGCGAGGTTTCGGGCGGCCTTCCACCCGACCTTTCGCCATCTGAAAGTAAATTAAAAATGTTCTCGTACGCGGTTGCGTCTTAGTGAAAACGCCGTCAGACTGTGCCGAGAGGACAAAGCTATACCAAGATACAGCGAGCCGTCAAGGCGAAGCGCGGCGGCATTTTACCAGGACGCCTTCCTAACCCCGGGAATCTGGCCTTTATAGGCCAGCTCTCGGAAGCAGATGCGGCAGATGCCGTAGTCGCGGAGGTAAGCGTGGGGACGGCCGCAGATTTTGCAGCGGTTGTAAGCGCGGGTAGAGTACTTAGGCTCTCTCTGCTGCTTAAGGATCATGGATTTTTTAGCCATTTCTCTTCCTCCTTATGCCTGAGCGAAGGGCGCGCCCATGAGCCTTAAAAGCTCTCTCGCCTCTTCATCGGTCTTTGCGGTGGTGCAGATCACTATATCCATACCGCGTATCTTGTCGATCTTGTCGTAGTCAATTTCGGGGAAGATGAGCTGTTCCTTGAGCCCGAGGGCATAGTTGCCCCTCCCGTCAAAGGAGTTGGCGCTTATCCCGCGGAAGTCGCGGACGCGCGGAAGCGCGATGTTGAAAAGCCTGTCGAGAAACTCCCACATTTTGTCCTGGCGGAGCGTGACCTTAACGCCTACCGGCATGCCCGCCCTGACCTTGAAGTTCGCCACGGACTTCTTCGCCTTTGTGACAACCGCCTTCTGACCGGTTATCGCGCTGATTTCCTTGACGACGGAATCGAGAGCCTTCGCATTGTCCCTGGCATCGCCGCAGCCCACGTTCACCACGATCTTCTCCATGCGGGGAATCTGCATCGGGCTTTTGTACCCGAACTTCTTCATAAGAGCGGGAGCGACTTCTTCTGCGTATTTCTTTTTAAGTCTGGCCATAACGTCTCTCCTCTCCTAGATTTCGGCGCCGCACTTTTTGCAGACGCGGACCTTGTTTGCCTCGGTAACCTTATAAGCCTCGCGGGTGGGCTTTTTGCACTTCGGGCATACGCGCATTACCTTGCAGGCGTATATCGGCGTTTCTCTCTTGATGATGCCGCCCTCTTCGCCCTGCTTTCTGGGCTTCTGGTGACGGCTCGCCATATTCACGCCCTGCACTATGAGTTTGCCGCTTTTCGGGTCGACGGACAGGACCTTTCCCTCTTTGCCCTTGTCCTTGCCGGAAAGCACGACAACGATATCGTCTTTTTTCACATTCATTGTTCGGCGCCCTCCTATATGACTTCGGGAGCGAGAGAGAGAATCTTCATGTAATCCTTTTCTCTGAGCTCTCTGGCTACGGGTCCGAATATGCGGGTACCCCTTGGGTTCTTGTCTTCCTTGATGATGACGGCTGCGTTCTCATCGAAACGGACATATGTGCCGTCGCTGCGGCGGACGCCCTTTGCGCTGCGGACAATGACGGCCTTGACGACATCGCCCTTCTTGACGGTGCCTCCGGGAGCCGCTTTACGGACGGAAGCCACGATTACATCGCCTATGTTGCCGTATTTTCTCTTGGAGCCGCCCAGAACCCTTATGCATTTTATCTCCTTGGCGCCTGTATTGTCGGCGACCTTGAGAAACGTTTCCTGTTGTATCATTGGTCGGCCTCCTTACTTTGCCTTCTCTATAATCTCGGTAAGTCTCCATCTTTTGTCTTTTGACAAGGGACGGGTT
>JAJUGN010000027.1 GCA_029265975.1 Clostridiales bacterium | reverse complement strand
AGGGGGTTGCATGACGGCCGCTCTGCCGCGCCCGTCATAAGAGGTGTCATTTCCGACGTACACGCCGCCGGAAATGACAGATTTGACTTTGTTTCCGCCGTTCGCGGCGGAAATTCTGCGAAGCTTTTTTGCTGCAAACAAGTTCTTTGACAAGCTGCCGAAGCCGGAGGATTAATCCTCCGGCTTCTTATTTTCACCCAGCTCAGCCATGATTTCGGCGAGGAGCTTTTTATCCTGCTTGCTCGTGAACTCGAGCTTGTTAAACATGTCCGGCCTGCGAAGCATTGTGCGGATTATGGACTGCTTCTTCCGCCATCTCGCTATGTTGGCGTGATGACCCGAAAGCAGGATTTCAGGCACGCGGCGGCCGTTCCAGACCTCCGGCCGGGAGTACTGCGGGTACTCCAGAAGGCCGTCCCAGTGGCTCTCGTCTGTGAAGCATTCCTCGTCCGGAAGAACGCCAGGGACAAGGCGGCACACGGCGTCGGCCACAGCCATGGCGGGTATTTCCCCTCCCGTCAGAACAAAATCCCCGATGGATATTTCCTCGTCGACGCATTCCTCGATGAAGCGCTCGTCCACTCCCTCGTAGTGCCCGCAGACGAGAATAAGCCGCTTATAGTCGTTTTTGAGCCTTTTGGCGTCCGCCTGCGTAAATATTTTGCCCTGCGGCGACATATAGATGGTGTGCACACGCTCTCCGGCCTCATTGCAGATGTGCTCCCAGCAAGCGTGAAGCGGCTGGGCCTGCATCACGCAGCCGCGACCGCCCCCGTACGGGTAGTCGTCAACCTGATTCTGCCTGTTGGTCGTGTAATCCCTTATCTGATGGCATTCTATGCGTATGAAGCCGCGCTCCTGAGCCCTGCCCAGTATGCTCTCGCAGAGCATGTCTCCGACCGTTTCCGGGAATAAAGTCATGATGTCTATCCGCATCGGCTACATCCCCTCGATAAGACGGACGTATACCGCTCCGTTTTCCGTGTCGACCTTCCTGACGAATTCCGGCACGGCGGGTATCAGACGCTCGGGTTCTCCCGAAACGACATATATTCTGGAGGCGGGATATTCGAGAACGTCCTTCAGCTCGCCGATTTTTTCTCCGCTCTGCTCGTCGATTACCGGCAGTCCGATTATGTCCGCTATAAAGTATTCGCCCTCTTCGAGCTTGACGTCCTCCCGGTCGATAAAGACGACGGAGCCCTTCAGGCGCATCGCGGCGTTGATGTCCGAGACCTCGTCGAACAGAGCTATCACGCTGTTTTTATGGACATAAGCGGAGGATACGCTGTATGCGTTATTATTTATATAAAGCTTTTCAAAGCCCGTAAGAAAATGCGCGCTGTCGCACCAGGGCTCGATTTTGACCTCGCCCCTTACGCCGTGCGTATTGGTTATTTTTCCGGCTTCAAGAAACCTCTTTTTTTCCATTCTGACACCCTGTAAATGATAATGTGATGGCAATGCCCCGCTTTCGCGGGGCATTGTTCGTCAGTCCACGATTTCAACGGACACCTTTTTGCCTTTTCTAGCGGCAACCGATTTTACTAGGGTGCGGATTTCCTTTGCAATCCTGCCCTGACGTCCGATGACCTTACCCATATCGCCTTCGGCGACACGAAGTTCCAGAACCGTCTCGCTGTCGCGCTCGACCTCGGTCACGGTGACGGCGTCCGGATTGTCAACGAGATTTTTTGCGATGTAAAGCAACAGGTCTTTCATCTGATTTCTCCTTAGAGCACCCCGGCCTTTTTGAGCAAGGCTTTAACGGTATCCGTGGGCTGCGCACCGGATTTGATCCATTCAAGAGCGCGCTCGCCGCTGACTTTAATCTCAGAAGGGTTGGCAAGGGGGTTGTAAGTGCCGATCTCCTCAATAAATCTGCCGTCGCGCGGGAAACGGGAATCAGCCACGACTATTCTGTAAAAGGGATTTTTCTTTGCGCCCATTCTGCGAAGTCTGATTTTTACCAAGAAACTCACCTCCAGGTTTTTAAGGTTGTATAGCTGAAACCTGCGGTTGCAATGTAACCGGCAGGTTAAAAGCCGAAGGGATTTTTGCCTCTGCCCATGAAGCGGCTGTGCTTGCCGCCCGCCATCTGCTTCGCCATAGCCTGCATGCCCTCGAACTGTTTGAGCAGACGGTTTATCTCGACGACCGAGGTGCCGCTGCCGGCGGCTATGCGTTTTTTGCGGCTGCTGTTGAGAGAGCCGGGGTTTTCGCGCTCGTAGGGGGTCATTGACTGTATTATTGCTTCCGTATGGGAAAGGTCTTTCTCGTCAATTTTTGCGCCGCTAAGAGCCTTGGGATCTACTCCGGGGAGCATGCCGGCGATATCGGAAATCGAACCCATCGATTTCAGCTGAAGAAGCTGGTCGTAGAAATCGCTCAGCGTAAACTTGTTGGACCGGAGTCTAGCCGCCATCTCCTGCGCCTTTTTTTCGTCGAAGTTCTGCTGCGCCTTTTCTATAAGCGTCAGGACGTCGCCCATGCCGAGTATCCTGGAGGCCATGCGGTCGGGGTGGAAGAGCTCGATTGCGTCCAGCTTTTCGCCTGTACCGACAAACTTTATCGGCTTTCCCGTTACGGCTCTTACCGAGAGCGCCGCTCCGCCTCTCGCGTCGCCGTCCAGCTTGGTAAGGACAAGCCCGTCGATGCCGAGCGCGTCGTTGAAGGCGGACGCGGCGTTTACAGCGTCCTGCCCGGTCATTGCGTCCACGACAAGCAGGATTTCGTGGGGAGATACGGATGCCTTGATGTTTTTTAGTTCGTCCATAAGGGCTTCGTCGATATGGAGCCGTCCCGCTGTATCGAGGAACACCATGTCGTTGCCGTGCTTTTTGGCGTGCTCCACCGCGGCTTTGGCAATGTGCACGGGATCGGCCTTTCCCATCTCAAAAACCGGAACGTCCACCTGCCTGCCCACTGTCTTGAGCTGGTCTATCGCGGCGGGACGGTAAATGTCGCAGGCTGCTAGAAGAGGTCTTTTACCCTGCTTTTTCATAAGCGCGGCGAGCTTTGCGCCGTTGGTCGTCTTTCCCGAGCCCTGAAGCCCTACCATCATAATGATGGTGGGGGGCTTTGAAGAAATATTGAGCTTTGCGTTTTCGCTGCCCATGAGGGCGATTAGCTCCTCGTTGACTATCTTTACGACCATCTGTGCGGGAGTGAGGCTCTCAAGCACGTCAGCACCCACAGCGCGCTCGCTGACCTTTGCGATAAAGTCCTTGACGACCTTGAAGCTCACGTCGGCCTCGAGAAGAGCTAGGCGCACGTCGCGCATCGCCTCTTTGATATCCGCGGCTGTCAGCCTGCCCTTGCTTCGCAGCTTTTTAAAAGAAGCGGAAAGTTTTTCCGATAAGCTTTCAAATGCCATTATGCCCTCCGTTCATCCTTTCAAAAGCTGAAGCCTGTCATAAATTTCATTGGTAAGCTCGAGAAGCCTGCCGTTTTTGAACCTGGCCTGGTTCAAAGCGTTAACGTCTCGGAGATAGCCTTCAATTGCCGCGATATCGTTTTGCATTTCAATATATCTCTTCACTATCCCCGTTTTTTGCTCGGTTTCTTTCAGTATCGCCTCGGCGCGCATGATAATGTCCCGCACGCCCTGACGGCTTATGCCGTCGTTTTCCGCAATTTCAGACAAAGTGAGGTTTTCGTTGTAATACAGGTCAAAATACTCTTTTTGCTTGTCCGTAAGGAGTTCGCCGAAAAAATCGAACAGCATGGACATGTGCACCGTTTTTTCCATAAAGCACCTCCGACGCCCTTTCAGATGCAGCTCCGTAAAGTGTATTCGCCTTACGGAGCGTATTTTATATTATTTCGGGGCGGCTGTCAATATCAAACTTGAAATTGCGACAGGTATTTTTGCTTTACAGTCTTCCCGGAATGCCGTCTTAAAAATTGCTTAATTGCATATTTGCAAGGCTAATAGGAAAAATAAAGGTTATATAAAGGACAAATCTACTTTGGAGAGAGAGAATGACAAACAGAAACTGTACATTTTATGTAAGCGACGACAAGCTCGGGCATTTTGCGGAGAATACCGCAAAAATGCTGGAGCTTTCTAAGTTTGATAAAGCAAAAAGCGTAAGCAAGAGAATATACGAGAATCTTAAGACGATAAGGACAGCAGTCAAAACGGCAGAGGAGTATGCGGCTTCCGGAAACAGGATGCCCAAGCCGGCCGAATGGCTTTCCGACAACTGGTACATTGCGGAGCGCGAAGGCAGGGGTGCGATACGCGATCTGAAGAACATAAGGCTGACGAGGTCGACCGACGCGAAGGGAACCCCTCTCATACTCTATGCGGCGAGCGAGCTTGTGCGCTCCGGCGCGGGAGAGGTCAGCAGAGAAAGACTGTCGATTTTTCTTGAAGGCTTTCAGAATGCCGTGGCTCTTCGCGAGCGCGAGCTTTCCATGTTTCTGCCCGCGCTTAAGGCGGCTCTGGTTTCAGAGTTGTCCGAAGTCGCGGAACATACGGAGGATTTTATGAAAGCCGGCGAAGTCTGCGGAGAGAAGGAAAGCAGGCTCAGGAAAGAGCATGTCCTTGCCGCCGCCGCTGAAAGAGTGATAACGTCGCTCAGGCTTTTGTCCAGTGTTGACGTTTCAAAGATATTAGAAGCGGTGAACAAGACGGAGCAGACTCTCCGCGGCGACCCCTCCGGGGTATATCCCAAAATGGACGACAAGACGAGGATATATTACAGAAGGAAGATATCCGAGCTGAGCCGGAAAACGGATATGGAGGAGCACAAAATTGCCGAGATAATCGTTGGGCTTGCCGGAGAGGGCAGCGGCAAGTCGTCGCACGTCGGATATTTCATTTTTGAAAGGCCTCTGGGCAAGGAGGCAAAAAAGCGAAGCGGAAGCTGCTACATCTCGGCGGTGGTAATCACATCTCTGTTTTTCTCGCTTCTTCTCGGATTTGCGCTCAGTAACGCGCTGATAGCCATAATGCTTTTCCTTCCTGTTTCGGAGATAGTGAAAAACGTCACCGATTTCCTGGTAATAAAGTTTTGCAAGCCGAGGCTTGTTCCGAAGCTTGAGCTTAAGGAAGGCGTGCCGCCCGAAGGAAAGACGCTCTGCGTGATATCCGCGCTGCTTTCCTCCGACGAAGCCTGCGCCGAGCTGCCCAGGCTGCTTGAGGAATACTATCTGTCAAACAGGGAATGCGGCGCGAATCTGCTTTTCGGCATACTGGCGGATCTGCCCGAAGCGAAAACGGAGTATTCGGAAACCGACGACCACAGGCTCAGGATAATACAAAAAGAGATTGAAAAGCTGAACGGGAAATACGGCGGTTTTTTCCTTTTCACCAGAGCCCGCGTATATTCGGAGGCTAACGGCAGGTACATGGGCTGGGAGCGGAAAAGGGGAGCGATAACCGAGCTGGTAAGGCTCCTTAGCGGCGCGGAATCAAATCTTTTCGTTGTATCAGGAAACAGGGAGCTTCTCGACGGCACAAGGTATATGATCACGCTTGACAGCGATACAAGACTGGGAGTGGATTCCGCGCGCGAGCTTATTGGGGCCATGCTTCATCCTCTTAACAGGGCTGAGATCGACGCGGAGAGGAAGGTCGTAACCGCGGGGCACGGCATCCTCCAGCCCAGGGTATCTGTGGATCTCAAGGCGGCGAACCGTTCGGACTTCACAAGGCTTTTTGCCGGTCAGGGCGGCATAGACCCTTACGGAAACGCGGCCGGCGACGTTTATAACGACCTTTTTGACGAGGGAAGCTTCATGGGCAAGGGGATTATAGACGTAAACGCCTTCCGCGTCTGCCTTGACCGTCGCTTTCCGGAAAACCTGGTGCTTTCCCACGACCTTCTGGAAGGCGCCTATCTGCGCGCCGGCTTCGCGGGGGACGTGGAATTCACGGACGGGTATCCTTACAAGACGTCCTCCTATTACGAGAGGCTGCACAGATGGACAAGGGGAGACTGGCAGATTTCGGGCTGGCTTTTTTCGAAAGTACCAGACGGGGCCGGCTCAAAGGCAACTAACCCTTTGAATCAGCTGAACAAGTGGAAAATTTTCGACAATCTGCGCCGAAGCACGGCCCCGGTTGCCTCATTCGCCGCGCTTTATACCGGCATGCTTTCCAAGAGCTTCAATTTCACCGTGGCCGCCTCGGTCGCCGAGCTGTCTGCGGTTTCCGCCCTGCTGATTTCATCCGCGGAGCTGGTGTTCAGGAGAGACGTCAACACAAAAGCCAGGTATCATTCGACGATAATATCCGGCTTCGGGGCCGCGCTCACGCAAACGCTGGTTCAGCTTATATTCCTGCCGTACCAGGCATATATAAGCCTCCATGCCATTATCACGGCGTTATACAGGATGAAGGTTTCAAAAAAGAACCTGCTGTCATGGGTGACGGCGGCAGAGAGCGAAAAAAAGAAAAACGATGGCCTGCTTCCGTGCTGCCGAAGGATGTATGCACCGGTTTTAATAGGCGCCGCCGCCGTTTTTTTGTCGAAGTCGGCGGCTGGTTCGGCGGTGGGCCTGGTATGGCTTGCTTCTCCGGTCTGCGCCGCGAGCCTCAGCAGGGAAAAAAAGAAGAGGCAGATACTTGCCGAGGATGAAAAACTGTTTCTGATAAGAGCGGCAAACGAGATATGGAGGTACTTCTGCGAGCTGACGGGACCGCATAACAACTATCTGCCTCCTGACAATTATCAGGAAGAGCCTTATATAGGCGCGGCCGAAAGAACCTCGCCGACAAACATAGGGCTTGCCCTGCTTTCGGCTCTCGCCGCTATGGACATGAAGCTTGCCGGGGCCGAAAAGGCGCCGGAATTCATTGAGAACATGATATCTGCGGTGGAAAGGCTCCCTAAGTGGAAAGGACATCTTTACAACTGGTACGACACCGAAACCCTCAGCCCGCTCGGGCCGCCGTATATCTCGTCTGTGGACAGCGGAAATCTTGCGGGGGCGCTTATCGTTCTCAGGGAAGGGCTTCTCGAAATGGGCGGAAATTTCAACGGCCTCGCCGAGAGAGCGGGTAAGCTTGCCGATTCGATGGACTTCGGTCCGCTGTTCGATGAGGAGCGGCAGCTTTTCCGTATCGGGCTCGAACCCGGCGGAAAGCCTTCGGAGGGCTGGTACGACCTTATGGCGAGCGAGGCCAGACAGACCAGCTATATAGCCATTGCCAGGGGCTTTGTAAATAAAAAGCACTGGAGAAGGCTGGGAAGGGTGCTCGTTTCAAAAGACAATTTCTACGGCATGGCTTCATGGACCGGCACAATGTTTGAATACCTGATGCCCAACCTTATCATGCCCTGCTATGAAAACTCAATGCTTTTTGAGAGCATGAAGTTCTGTGTGTATGTCCAGAAAAAAGCTTTCAGTCCCTGGGGGATGTCGGAGAGCGCCTTTTACTCATTCGACCCGAATATGAACTATCAGTACAAGGCGCACGGGGCGGGCGGTCTGGCTCTGAAACGGGGGCAGGAAAAGGAGTGCGTAATATCGCCCTACTCAAGCTTCCTTGCGCTGCAGGTATTTCCCAAAAGCGCCGTCAAGAATTTAAAAAAGCTCTCTCAGATGGGGATGGAGGGACGATACGGCTTTTTTGAGGCCGCCGATTTCACGCCTTCCCGCCAGATGGGCAAAAAATTCGAGACTGTAAAGTGCTTCATGGCGCATCATCTGGGCATGAGCATAATCGCCGCGGACAACGCGGTCAACGACGGCATAATGCAGAAGCGTTTCATGCGCGACAGGGAAATGGCGGCGTATTCGGAGCTTCTGCAGGAAAAGGTGCCGTTAGGCCAGGTGGTCCTCAGCAAGCCCTCGCGCGAGGTGCCTGAAAAACCGAGGATTCATGTCCTCAGCGGCTGGAAAAAGAGCGGGGAGGGTGTCAGCCTGCAGCGCCCCTCCGCCGCGCTTTTGTCAAACGGAAGCTATGCGGTGGCGCTGTCTGAAACAGGAGCCAGCAGAAGCATGTGGAAGGACAGGCTTGTGACCGCTTTCGACGGAGCTCCGGCGGGGGAGAGCCAGGGGATAAGCTTTTTCCTTAAAATGGGGGACGAGGTGATATCCCTGCTTCCGCAGCCTGATTTTGACGGCAAAACGCAGTTTTCATTTGTTTTTACGGATCGCTACGGTGAAATCTGCGCAAGGAGGGAGGAGTTCGTGTCATACATGAACGTAATGGTTTCTCCCGAACTTCACGGCGAGCTGAGAAGCATAAGGCTTATTAACAAGCTGAACAGGAGCCTTGAGGCGGAGCTCGTGTGCTACTTCGAGCCGGTGATGGCTTCGAAGGCGGACCATTATGCGCACCCCGCCTTTTCAAAGCTTGCGCTTGAAACAAAGCTTTCGGGCGGCGCGATAGTTGTAAAGCGGCGCTCGAACGGAAAAAGAAAAAGCCTGTTTCTGGCATTTGCGTGCGACAGGGAAATGCGCTTCGACACGAGCCGCGAAATAGCTTTAGGAAGGGGAGGGCTGAGGCAAATTCCGAACGCGCTGAACAGAGAGCCGCAATATAGCCTCGGCGCAGTCCTCGACCCCTGCGTGCTTGCAAGAGTGAAGCTGCTTGTAAAGCCCTCCGAGGAAACGGAGCTGCGTTTTTCAATCTCTGCGGCTAAAAGCGAGGAAGAGGCGGTCGCATCCGCGGAGGCCATTCTGAAAATGCCGGCAAGCGGCGGAGCCGTGCGCGTAGGAGAGGCCGCGAGGAGCATCGGAGCCAATTCCGAAGACATAGACGCCGCGATGGAAATGCTGAGCTCCATGGTATTTTTCAGAGAAAATTACAAGGAGAGGCTCGGAATCACCCGGGCGACAGGCTCGAAAGAAACCCTGTGGAAACTCGGGATATCAGGAGATCTGCCAGTAGTTTCTGTAATAGCCGAGAACGAGGAATGCGCGGAAAAGGTCCGGAGAGTGCTGCATAGCTATAAAATACTGAGAAAAAGCGGCCTGAAATTCGACATGGTATTCATTACAAATGACGGGGCCGATTACCGCAAGCCCGCAAAGTCGATGCTGACCGGAATGCTCTGCGAGCTCGGCTTCGAAAACGACTTCGGAAACGGCATTTATATCTCGGACAGGGAGAACTTTGAGGAGCTTGCCTGCGCCTCGTCAAAAATTATCGACTGCGCGGAAACGTCGGATAAAAACGAGAGCAGGGACTATCCCAAGCCAAATAAAGCCTTTTGGAAAAAGGAACCGGGAGCTTCGGGGGCTATAAGGCATTATTATGATGAAAACGGAGCTTTTTACGCCGAGCTTACGGGCGTTCTGCCCGAAGTCGCGTGGAGCGACATTCTGACAAACGGAAGATACGGCTACCTTGCCTCCGACAGCGGAACGGGGCATATGTGGCATATTAACGCGAGGGAAAACAAAATAAACGTCTGGCAGAACGACGTTCTCGCGGTTGAGGGCAGCGAAAGAATATTCCTCGGCAGCGGCGAAAAGGATTATTCCCTGTTTGCCGACGCCGACGGACTCGAATGCAGGGTTTGCTTCGGTTTCGGATACGCCGCGTGGGAAAAGAAAATTGCCGGAACCGCCGTGAGGACCACGGCCTTCGTGCCGCCGGATCTGGATGCAAGGATTCTGATAATCGAGCTTGGGGAGGCCTCGGCTTTTGAAAGGCTCAGCTATTTTACGGAACTGATTCTCGGAGCTGAAACAGTGCAGAACGGCATATATCTCAAAGCGGAGGAAAATATGATTCATGCCGAGAACAGGGGAAACGCAGAGTTCCCGGGGGAAAGCTTCATTACGGCCTGCTCCGGGAAAATAGTCAGCTTTTCCGACAGGGACATGAGGGCCAGAACTCCGCGCTCCATAGCAGCGGAATTTCAGGTTTCAGACTGTGTCGTTCTAATATCGGGCTGCGCGGGAGAGGAGAGCATCGCCCGGCTTTTGAAGCCGGAAGCGGCAAAGGCGGAGCTTGAAAGGACCATTAGATACTGGAAGGAAAAATTAGGTTCGATTTCGTTTTCCACGCCCGATGCGGCGCTTGATGGTTACATGAACGGCTGGGCTATGTATCAGACGCTGGCATCAAGGCTTTTAGGGCGCACATCCATGTACCAGAACGGGGGCGCCTACGGCTTCAGGGACCAGCTTCAGGACGTGATCTGCCTGATGCAGCACCACCCTGAGCTTGCAAAAGCGCAAATAAAAAGGGCCTCGGAGCACCAGTTCCTTGAAGGCGACGTGCAGCACTGGTGGCATCCGAACGGACTTGATGGGCAATGCGACAAAGGTGTCAGGACAAGGTGCAGCGACGATCTTCTGTGGCTGCCGTATGCCGTTTGCCGTTACGCCGAGGTTACGGGAGACCTTGATTTTTTGCGTGAGGAAAGCGAATATATAAGCTCCTGCCCTCTTAAAAAGGGAGAGCGCGAGAGGTATGAGCTCCCGCAGAAAAGCGGAGTCAGAGAAAACCTCATTCAGCACGCGCGGCGCGCGCTTGACCTTGCTTTGGGCCGAGGCGCCGGCGAGCACGGACTCAGTCTGATAGGCGGAGGCGACTGGAACGACGGCTTTGACAGGCTGGGCGCGGACGGGCGCGGCGAAAGCGTCTGGCTGACATGGTTCGCGGCGTACACTGCCGAGCGTTTTTCTTTGCTCTGCTCCGAAATCGGCGAAAGGGAGCTATCCGAGCGATATTCGGCTTCGGCGAGAGGCCTTGCCGAAGCCGCCAACAGCGCGTGGGACGGCAAGTGGTTTTTACGAGCCTATTTTGACGACGGCACCCCTATCGGCAGAAAGGGCGACGCTGAATGCGAGATAGATTCAATCGCACAGAGCTTCTCCGCATGGAGTTCATATGCCGATAAGGAAAAATCGGAAAAGGCCATATCGAGCGCCGTTGATATACTTTTTGACAGAAGCAATAAGATTGTAAAGCTTTTTTCGCCTCCCTTCAGCGGAGAGGGCATGGATCCGGGCTATATCAGGGGGTATGTGCCCGGAGTGCGCGAGAACGGCGGACAATACACTCACGCCGCGGTCTGGCTGGCATTAGGCTGCCTGAAAATAGGGAAGGCGAACGAGGCGTGGGAAATACTGTCGGCCATTCTGCCTTCAAATCACAGTCTAGCCCAATACAAAGCGGAGCCGTTCGTGCTGGCCGCAGACGTATACTCAAATCCGCTCCATGTCGGCCGAGCCGGCTGGAACTGGTATACGGGCGCCGCGGCATGGTATTTCAGCGTTGTCGAGGAGGAGCTGCTCGGCATCAAGCTTCGCGGCGGGAAGCTAAGGCTCGAGCCAAAGCTGCCCGACAGCTGGGAGGGATACTGTGCGGTATTGAAGACGCCGGACGCCGAATTCCACATAAAGGTAGAAAGAGACGAGGCGGGAAGAATGCTTGTCGACGGCCGTGAATGCATAGAAAAAGCACTCGAAATAAAAACATATAAAGGTTTACACAAGGTGTGTTTTGAGATAAAATGATAAAAATAGAAACTTTTTTATAAAATTATTTATATTGACTCTTTTTTATGAATTCCCGATGCTTTATAATTAAATCGGTTTGTTTTGGGGGATATGCTATACTATGGATATTTCGAGAAAAGAAATTATGCCACTAGTTACCCTTACGAGCGCAAGAACTGAAAAGTTTAAAACAAGCTGTCTCGGCGTCACATTCTGCGTCCAGCTTGACAAGAAGGACGCGTCAAAAAATGCGCTTTTGCCAAAGGTTCTTATGCGCGGATGCGCCGGGCACCCGGATATGGAGAGCATGTCCGCCGCCATGGACGAGCTCTACGGCGCTAAGATACTTCCGCTGGTAAGAAGCAAGGGCGAAGTTCAGTGCGTTGGGCTTTTCGCGGATTTTGCGGACGACGCCTATGTTCCCGGAAACGAGAGGATTCTTGAAAGAGTGATTTCCCTTGTGGGGGAGATTCTGCTTTGTCCCGCCACGAAGGCGGGGCTTTTGAACTCGGATTATGTGGAGAGCGAGCGCGAAAAGCATGCCGACCAGATAAGATCGATAATAAGCGACAAGCAGAAATACGCTCTTTTGCGCCTCAAGGAGCTGATGTGCGCCGGAGAGGCCTTTGCGGTGGACAGCCTGGGAAATGTTGAGGACACTCTCAAAATTACGCCGATTTCTCTTACGAAGCATTACAGAAAACTTCTTGAAACCGCGAGGATCGAGATATTTTACTGCGGCAGCGCCGACTCGGGGAGGGTCGAAGCCGCTTTGCTGGACGCTTTTTCGGCGCTTCCCAGACCCGAAAAGGAGGTTTGTCCTCCTGGGACGGATGTCAGGACCGAGTCGGGCCCTGTGCGCTACTTCACCGAGAGCCTTGATGTCGGGCAGGGAAAACTGGCGCTGGGCTTCAGGCTGGGGAAGATTATGCTGGAGCCGGACCTTGCCGCGATACTGGTATTCAACGCCGTATACGGAGGGAGCGTAACCTCAAAGCTTTTCCTTAACGTACGCGAAAAGCTTTCGCTCTGCTATTACGCCGGCTCGAGAATCGAGCGGCATAAGGGCCTTATGTTTGTGGCCTCGGGCATCGATATTGAAAAATATGACGAGGCGCTTGCCGAAATACTGCGGCAGCTTGAGCTTTGCAGGCAGGGCGACATCGGCGAGAAAGAGTTTTCAAACGCGAAAAAGAGCGTTGTTAACGAGCTGCGCTCCATGATGGACAGCCAAAGGCAGCTCGAGGATTTTTATCTCGGGCAGGCGGTGGAGTCACTTGAATTTTCTCCGGAAATGCTGGCTGCGCTTTCGTCCGAGGTCACAGTCGAACAGGCGGTGGCGGTTGCGAAGAGCGTGAGCCTCGACAGCGTTTACTTCCTTACAGGTAAAGGGAGGAGCGCTTGATATGGAGTTTCGGAAATATGAAAAGCTTAATGAGCAGGTCAGCATCTGCACGCTTCCGAACGGACTTGCGATTTATGTGATACCCAAAAGGGGATATTATAAGAGCGCCGCGGTTTTCGCGGCAAACTACGGCGGGTCGGACATGAAGTTCCGGCTTTCGGGGGAATGGCACGACACTCCGGCGGGAGTGGCGCACTTTCTCGAGCACAAGATGTTCGACATGGAGGGCGGGGAGAACGCGCTTACGCTGCTTTCGGCAAACGGAGCCTCGCCGAACGCCTTTACCAGTTCAGGAATGACCGCTTATCATTTCGAGAGCACCGAAAACTTTGAGGAAAACCTCAGAATTCTTCTGCAGTTCGTATCCAGGCCTTACTTTACTGAGGAAAGCGTCGCCAAGGAGCAGGGCATAATAGGCCAGGAGATCCGCATGACGGAGGACGACCCTGAGTTCGCGGTCTACCAGAACCTGATGAAGTCGCTTTATGCGGAGAACCCTATAAGAATTTCCGTGGCCGGCACGGTGGACAGCATAGCGAAGATAACGGCGCAGACTCTCTATTACTGTCACGAGGCGTTCTACAATCCGTCAAACATGGTTCTCTGCGTGGCGGGAGACGTGGACGCTTTAAGGGTGGAGGCTATTGCGCGCGAGATATTGCCTTCTGAAAAGAAGGAAACCGCGGAGAGGGATTACGGGCAAAAGGAAAAACCCGTTCCCGCGTCGAGCCTTACAGTGGTGAAGATGGAAGTGGCGGTGCCGCTTTTTATGGCGGGAGTCAAGCTGGACGCTCCCGCGGCCGGGCCGGAAAGACAGAGGCTGGAGCTTCTCATGGACTTCGCGCTTAACGTCTTGGCCGGCAAATCCTCTCCGCTTTATGCAAGACTCTATGCCGAAGGGCTGATAAACAGTACTTTTTCATGCGGCACGACCTTTTTTCCGGGCGGAGCGGCGGCCGTGTTCGGCGGAGAAAGCCGCGATCCCGCTGCGGTCTGCGCGGCCGTAATCGAGGAAGCCGCCTCTTTTGCAAACGGCGGCCCGAGGACTGAACTGTTTGACCGTCTGAAAAAAGCCTCTCTCGGGGACGAGATAAGATCTTTCAATTCGCTGTACGGAATGTGCGTGAGACAATCGGCGGGGCATTTCGCCGGATTCGATCCCTTCGTGAGCATGGACCACATAGCCGGATTCACGATGAAGGATGTTTCCGAGGCCATATTGGGCAGCCTGAGGCCGGAGAACCTTGCGGTTTCCGTCGTACGCCCCGTGAAAGGTGAGTCATGATGTCGACTGCGACAATAACGTTTACCATCTTCGGCAGGATCGTCACAATTAATCCCAGTAATTCTTTCATGCTTTTCGGGCATGTTTTCTATTGGTACGGAGTTATAATAGCGGCAGGGTTTCTGCTCGCCGTGCTTTACGTTACGCATTATTCCAGGGAATACGGGCTTACGTCCGACGACATAGTAGACATGCTGATATATGCAGTGCCTCTTGCCGTCATATGCGCAAGGCTTTATTATGTTATTTTCAACTTTGAACTGTACAGGGAGAACCCAGGGGATATAGTGAAAATATGGAAGGGCGGGCTTGCAATCTACGGAGGCGTTATCGGAGGAGTTTTGGGAGCGTTCCTTTTCAGCAGGACAAAGAAGATCCCGCTCAGGCCGCTGCTGGACGTGGGAGCCATAGGACTTCTGATAGGTCAGGCGGTCGGCCGCTGGGGGAATTTCATCAACCGTGAGGCATACGGCGCGGAGACCGCGCTCCCGTGGAAGATGGGCCTTATTACGAAGACCGGCATCAATTATTACCACCCGACCTTTTTGTATGAGTCATGCTGGAATATAATCGGATTCCTCGCCATTCATTTCATATTCAGAAAAAGGCGGAAATATGACGGCGAGATTTTCCTCATGTATCTTGCATGGTACGGGCTGGGAAGAGCGATTATAGAAAGGCTCAGGGTCGACAGCCTTTACTTTTTCGGAACGAAAATCAGGGTGTCTATGGCGCTGGCCGCGATCACCTGCCTGGTCTCGGTGGCGCTCCTCATATATTACGCCGTGAAAAAACCGGATCCCGCCAAAATGTACGTCAACCTGAGGAATGTCAAGGCGTCTGGGTCCAGCGAGGCTGCGGCAGACAGATGAATGAATTGCAATGAGATTAAGATTCCCGGCTGAGGGAAGAAACTTTTTGCGGCGCAACTTAAATTTATATATAAGCGCAAACAAACTCAATATAAAGGAGAGAAAACAATATGCTTGATCCAAGAGTATACAAAGACTGGCAGATCGCGGAAGAAGCCGAAAAGACGCTTCCCAGCGTAGAAGAGTTTCGCAAGAAGATGGGACTCCTGCCTGACGAAATCATTCCTTACGGCAAGACCCCTAAGCTTGATTTTCTTAAGATAATGAACCGCCTTAAGGACAAGCCCAACGGTAAGTTCATCGAAGTAACGGCCATCACCCCGACCCCGCTGGGCGAAGGCAAGTCCACGACATCCCTCGGACTTATCGAAGGCCTCGGAAAGCTCGGAAAGAACGTCGGAGGATGCCTCCGTCAGCCCTCCGGCGGCCCGACGATGAACGTCAAGGGCACTGCGGCCGGCGGCGGAAACGCTCTCCTTATGCCGATGACTGAGTTCTCGCTCGGCCTCACAGGCGACATCAACGACATAATGAACGCCCACAACCTCGCAATGGTCGCTCTTAACGCCCGCATGCAGCACGAGCGCAACTACACCGACGAGCAGCTCGCGAAGCGCAACCTCAAGAGGCTCGACATCGATCCCGAGCGCGTTGAGTTCGGCTGGGTAATCGACTTCTGCGCGCAGGGCCTCCGCAAGATCCGCATGGGCCTCGGCGAAGGCGATTCCAACGGCTTCGAGATGGACTCCAAGTTCGGCATCGCCGTCGGCTCCGAGCTCATGGCCATACTCTCCATCGCCACCGATCTTAAGGATCTCCGTGAGCGTATTGGCAAGATTATTGTCGCCTACGACAAGAAGGGCAACCCCGTAACAACGAAGGATCTTGAGGTTGACGGCGCGATGTGCGCATGGATGCGCAACACCATCAACCCGACCCTTTGCTACACGGTCGAGCATCAGCCCTGCCTCGTGCACGCCGGTCCTTTCGCGAACATAGCTATCGGACAGTCCTCGATCATCGGCGACCGCATAGCCCTCAAGCTCTTCGACTACCATGTAACCGAGTCCGGCTTCGCCGCAGACATCGGCTTCGAGAAGTTCTGGAACGTTAAAGCGCGTCTTTCCGGCCTTACGCCGAACGTTTCCGTTGTCGTCGCGACTATCCGCGCCCTCAAGATGCACGGCGGTGGTCCGGCTGTCGTTCCCGGCAAGCCCCTGCCCGTCGAGTACACGGCGGAGAACCTTGAGCTCCTTGAAAAAGGCTGCGACAACCTCTTCCACCATGTCAACAACGTTAAGAAGTCCGGCATCAAGCCCGTTGTCTGCATCAACAAGTTCCACACCGATACGGATGCCGAGATCGCCCTTGTCAAGAGGCTCTGCGCCGAGAGAAACGTCCGCTGCGCCCTTTCCGAGCATTGGCAGTACGGCGGCGAAGGCGCCAAGGAGCTCGCTCAGCTTGTTGTGGAGGCCTGCGAAGAGCCCGTCGATCTCAAGTTCCTCTATCCTCTCGAGATGCCGCTCCGCCAGCGCGTAGAGCTGATTGCGAAGGAGATATACGGAGCCGACGGAGTCGATTGGTCCCCGCTCGCGACCGAGAAGGCCGAGCGCTTCGAGTCCGATCCCTATTACGCAGACTTCTGCACCATGATGGTTAAGACGCATCTTTCGCTCTCGCACGAGCCGACATGGAAGGGCGTGCCGAAGGGCTGGCGTCTGCCGATCAGAGACATCCTTGTCTATGGCGGCGCGAAGTTCCTCTGCCCGATGGCAGGCAGCATCAGCATGATGCCCGGAACAAGCTCCGACCCGGCCTACCGCCGTATCGACGTCGATACCGAAACCGGCAAGGTCAGCGGCCTGTTCTAAGGACGAGCATCGGGTTATAAGCTGCCGTGAAAGACAATAAGGAGCCCGAGAGCGGATTTCTGGCTAAGTCTGCCGAGATCGCAGGCAGGTTTGGCAGGAAGGCCATAGAGCTTGCGAGTATAGCCAGACTGAACGCCGAAATCGGCCTTGAGAAAGAGAAAATCAGGAAAGCTCAGCTCGAAATAGGGAAAATCTATTTTGAGAAATGCTCCGACGCGCCGCACCCGCTTCTTGCAGACTGCTGCGACATGATAAAGTCGTCGCTGGAAGCCATAGACCTGAAAAAACAGGACATAGAGGCTATAAAGCACAGTGGGGACCGCGGCGAATGCAGTGAAGAATAATGAAAGCCGCCCTTTGGAGCATAAGCTACAAAGGGCGGTTCTGACTGTCAAAAAAGCCCTTTGGGCTTTTTTGACAAGGGGGTTGCATGACGGCCACTCTGCCGCGCCCGTCATGAGAGGTGTCATTTCCGACGTACACGCCGCCGGAAATGACAGATTTGACTTTTTTCCGCCATTCATGGCGGAAATTCTGCGAAGCTTTTTTGCTGTAAACAAGTTTTTTGACAAGCTCAGCCGCCCTTTGGAGCCTAGACTCCAAAGGGCGGCTGATTATTTATAGTTAGTTAAACACAACTCTTATTGTAGTGCCCTTTCCGACGGCGCTCTCAAGCTGTATTTCAGCCCCGTGGAGCTTGGCGGCATGCTTGACTATCGAAAGTCCCAGACCCGTTCCGCCCGTATCCTTCGAGTGGCTTTTGTCCACGCGGTAGAAGCGCTCGAAAATACGCTCCTGGTGTTCGGGAGCTATGCCGACTCCGGAATCCGAAACGGAAACTACGGTTTTTCCGTTTTCGGAGAAAACGCCGATTTTGACATTTCCGCCGGGCTTGTTGTAGGCTATCGCGTTGTCGCAGAGATTGAAGACCATTTCGTGGAGCGTGCTCCTGATGCCGCTTACTGAAAGGCTCTCGCCGTACACCTCGACTGAAACGTTCTTTTCCTTCGCCTTGAGCGCAAGCTCGGTTTTGACTATTTCCGCTATCGCCAGCAGATTGACGGGCGCAAACTCCTTGCTGATGTCCTTCTCATCCAGCCTCGAGAGCTTGATAATATCCTCGATAAGGTGCAGAAGGCGGGAGGCCTCGGAATGGATAAGGCTTGCGAAGCGGGGAATATCGCCGGGCTTTGCGATCCCGTTTTTGATGATTTCGGCATACCCCATTATTGATGTGAGCGGCGTTTTAAGCTCGTGCGATACGTTGGCAGAAAATTCGCGGCGCATTTTCTCGTTTTCTTCTTTTTCCGTTATATCCGTCGCGAACAGAACGGCGGCGTAGCTGTTTCCGCTTTCGGAGCCGCCTCCGACGGGGCTCAGCGAGAGCTGGTATATGCGTCCGGAGCGCTTGAGGATTACATTCTCAGAGGAGCCTCCAAGCGCTTTTTCCACGGCCCTGATGTATTCCATATCGCGGCAGAGCTTAAGATAGCTCGCGCCCTCGTGAAACTCGAAAAGCTCTCTCGCGCTGCGGTTGGCGGACAGCACGGAGCCGTTGCTCCCGAATATGACCATGGCCTCGCTCATGCCGTTGGTTATGTGTTCGAGCTCGTTCTGCTTGGCGTTTAGCTCCTCAAGCTGTTTATTTATCCTTTTGTTCTGCTTATCCATACGGAGCAGGAGAGGGGAGAGCTCGTCGTATTCCCTGTTTGTAAAGGGCGCGTCAAGATCCAGCTTGTTTATAGGAGAAACGATGGATTCCGTAAGAATTTTGGCGACAAACGCCGAAATTGCGATAGTGAAAATAAAAATCAGGATCAACCAGCCGATTGACTTTTCAAAAACGCTGAAAAGGCTTTTGTAGGTTGCCGAAAGCCTGAGTATATTTCCGTTTTCTAGCCTTATTGCATAGTAGTATTCCTTGTCGCCTAGCGTCGCGGAGACTCGTATGCTTTCGCCTGAGCCGCTTTTTATTGCGGACTGCACTTCCGGGCGCGAAAGATGGTTGTCCATGCTGCCGGGCGAAGCCTGGTTGTCATATATGACCGTGCCGTCGGGCGACAAAAGGGTTATTCGGTTGCGGCTGCTTTTGCCTATTGCGGAAACATAGGATTCAAAGCCGGGGGAAAAGTCAATGGCGCGCCCTATGTATGCTGCCTCGGAGGAGAGCTCGGTTTTAAGCGCGCGCGAAGATTCGGAGCGGAAAAGCGTAATAAAAAAGAAGGAGGAGATCAAAACCGCAATAAAGGATGTGAAGAAGATGCTCGCAAAAATCCGCTTCCTCATATCACTATTCTCCCCCTATGCGGTAGCCCACGCCCCTCACGGTTTCTATGATTCCGCCTTCGGAGCCGAGCTTCTGCCTGAGCGTTCGTATATGTACATCTACCGTACGGGTCTCACCCCCAAAATCATAGCCCCATATGTTTTCGAGCAGCATATCGCGGGTTAGGACGGCGCCCTGATTCTTAAGGAGGAACTTCAAAAGCTCAAACTCCTTGAGAGTGAGCTCGGTAAGCCTGCCGTCCACTGTGACGGTATGTGATTTGACGTTGAGCTTCACGTTGCCGAAGCCGTATTCGTTGGTGTTATCGGTAGATTCCGTGCGCCGGAGCACTGCCTTTATGCGGGATATTAGCTCCATCATCCCGAAGGGCTTTGCAATGTAATCGTCGGCTCCGCTGTCCAGTCCTATCACCTTGTCGTATTCGGTGCTTTTTGCGGTCAGCAGGATTATGGGTATCTGCTTTGTGGCCGATGATGCGCGCAGGCGTTTCAGAATGGATATGCCGTCCTCGCCGGGGAGCATTATGTCAAGAAGGATAAGCTTAGGCATGGAGCGCTCGAGCGCGGCGAACAGATCCTTACCTCCCGAAAAGCCCTCCGCTTCAAAACCCGTATTGTTGAGCGTGTATACCACAAGCTCACGGATCCCGCTGTCGTCTTCCACACAATAGATCATAATTTACTCCTCGTGCGAACCCACAATTGAAAACTCAACCCACTCGGCGATATTGGTGGCGTGGTCTCCTATGCGCTCGAGGTATTTTGCTATCATGAAAATGTCCATCACCTTGTCGGCGTTCTCAGGATATTGGGATATATAAGCTATAAGGTCATTTTTTATGGAAATAAAGTAGTTGTCGACTATATCGTCGTATTTTATTATTGATTTCGCCAGCTCAAGGTCGCGCCTTACGAAGGCGTCGATGCTGTCCGTCACCATTTTTATGACGGCCTCCGACATCTCTATGATATGGACCTTGTTTTTGCTTTCGGAGAGATCGTTGTGCTTGACCAAAACCGCTATATCCTCGGCCTGGTCGCCTATCCTCTCCATGTCAGTTATCATTTTCAAGGCGGAGGATATAAGCCTGAGGTCCCTTGCAACCGGCTGCTGCTCGAGAATAAGCTTGAGGCAAAGTGCTTCTATATCCCGCTCCTTGCGGTCGATATCCTTTTCGGCGGCTATCGCCAGGGCTGCGAGCTCCATATCGTTTGTAGTGAGAGCCTTGACCGCGCAGGCAATTGCGTTTTCGCACAGTGCTCCCATTGTGATAAGATCGTTGTTCAGCGCCTCAAGCTGCATGTCGAATCTGCTTCTCATTATCCGAACCTCCCTGTAATATAGTCCTCCGTGCGCTTGTCTTTTGGATTGGAGAAAAGATTGTCGGTCTTGTCGTATTCTATTATCTCGCCGAGCAGGAAAAAAGCCGTGTTGTCGGATATTCTGGTTGCCTGCTGCATATTATGCGTAACTATCACAATAGTATAATTCTTTTTCAGTTCGGTAACAAGGTCCTCTATTTTAGAGGTGGAAATCGGATCCAGCGCGCTTGTGGGTTCGTCCATCAGCAATACCTCGGGCTCGACGGCAAGAGCTCTTGCGATGCACAGCCTCTGCTGCTGGCCTCCGGAGAGGCCGAGGGCGCTTTTTTTAAGCCTGTCTTTAACCTCTTCCCATATGGCGGCTCCGGTAAGGGAGCGTTCGACGATATCGTCAAGCCGCGCCTTGGATTTTATGCCGTGGGTTCTGGGCCCGTAAGCAACGTTGTCATAAACGCTCATCGGAAAAGGATTGGGCTTTTGAAATACCATTCCTACCCTTTTGCGAAGCGAGTTGACGTCTATCTTGCCGTATATGTCGTCGCCGTCGAGCAGGATACTGCCCTCGATCCTGCAGCCGTCGACAAGATCGTTCATGCGGTTTATCGTTTTGAGCAGGGTTGACTTGCCGCAGCCGGAAGGTCCGATAAAAGCCGTGATGTCTTTTTCGGGTATCCTAATATTTATATTTTTAAGGGCCTGAAAAGAGCCGTAAAACAAATTCAGCTTTTCAATAACTATTTTATCCATATTATATCCCCTTGTGAGATTTTGCACTGATAATAGGGCCTCAAATCACGGCTCCGGCAGCTGAAAGAAAAAATTTATAATGGACGTGATCCGCCTATATTACTGATAATACTCTAAACGGGCAGTGTAAAATCCAAAAGCAAGCAAATGTTAAATCGATGTAAAGCGTCTGTATTATAAAAAGGCGTCAGCTTCAATAACTGGCGCCTTTTGTTCATTTTGCGTTAAGAGCGCGTTCGAGCCAGACGGCCGCCACATCCATGGCCTCGTAAAGACCGTTCTTCTCCGTCTTCTTGACAACCCTGTCCTTGGATTTGATGTCGGGGTCTGTAAGCTGAAGCTGCAAAGAAACCTTTGTGGCGACAGGCAGGTCCTTTACGGCGGTTTCGTTCAATACCTGCATCATTACAATGTATTTGTCCGACATCCTTCCAAAATAAATAAGATTATCCTTTCGCCTTAAAGGATAGCCTTTATATTCAAGTGTTTTTTTCTCCGACATTTTCCGCCTCCTGTTTTTTGTCCTTTTTCAGATAGCTTTCAACAAGCTCCTGAAGAAGTTCGTCCCGGTCGATCCTGCAGATCAATGTGCGGGCGTTATTGTAATTGGTTATATAGGTCGGATCCTCGGACAAAATATATCCGACCAGCTGATTTATGGGATCATAGCCCTTGACGCGCAGAGCGTCGTATACCGCCGTCAAAATCTCTTTGATTTCGCGCTTGCGGTCAATTACTTTGAACTGACGGGTATAATCGTCCATTTCCGAACCTCCTAACCTTTTAAGAATATAATATTTTAAGCCAAAACTATTATTCCTTATTTTCGTATTATAGCAAAGAAAAACCAAGCTGTAAAGTGAATTATATATTTTGTATATACGATTGGTTTATATATTATATCATTGACAATACCATGAAATTCAATCAAGGATATGCAAAATTTTTATTGACAGCAAAAGACGAAAATGCTAATATATCTAAGCATGTTACATTTGCGAGTGGCGGAACTAACAGACCCGCTAGATTCAGGCTCCGGTGTGCAAACGCCGGGTGCGGGTTCGGGAGGCTCGCGCACCTCATAAAAAACAGTAAAAAAATAATACATGCGCGAGTGGTGGAATTGGCAGACTCGCTAGATTCAGGTTCTAGTGTGCAATACGCACGTGCGGGTTCAAGTCCCGCCTCGCGCACCAAAAAAATCCATGTGTATGCCCCTGTCTTCACATGGATTTTTTCTGTTATATTTTATGTTTTTATGATATACTTACTCCGAGTCGTAGTAATTCCGAAAGCGTGAGAACAAATGAAAAGATATATTTTTCCCTTAGTAATATGGCTGGTGTTTGAAACGATTGCCGTCGCTCTGTGGCTGACGCTTGACAATTATTTTTATCTGCTTAATTTTACATATATAGGCGTTTGTCTGGCTCTGGGTCTGTTCTTCTATATGAAGAAGCTTAAATATGCCAGGAATATCGTCCAGTTCGCGGTCGGTTTATATATGTTCGCGTATCTGGGCATAATTTCCCGTGAAAATATGCAGATTGAGGGCTTCTGGTACTATTTGTTTTTGGGCGTATTTGAGGCGGCTGTAATCCATTATGCGGTCGCAAAAATATTCGGCCCTCTGATGTTCGGGCGAGGCTGGTGCGGATACGCCTGCTGGACCGCAATGATACTCGACCTGCTGCCATATAAGGAGGCGCGGCAGCCAAGGAAGCCGCTTGGGTTTATTCGATATATAGTGTTTTCGGCGTCTTTGATTTTTGTCGCCGCACTGTTCTTGCTGAAAGCGCCTGATATGCCTGAACTTATGTTTTGGAGCTTCATAATCGGCAATATTATTTATTATGCAATCGGGATAACTCTTGCATTTTTACTAGGGGATAACCGTGCATTTTGCAAATACATATGCCCGGTCGCTGTTTTTCTGAAGCCAGCAAGCTATTTCTCCCTGCTTAGGGTAAAAAATAACGAAGAAAAATGCGTCTCCTGCGGAAAATGCAAAAAGGTATGCCCCATGGATGTGGATATGACAGACAATAACCGCAAACGCCTTAACGGAACGGAATGCATTCTCTGCTTCAAATGCATTGACGAGTGTCCCGCAAAAGCTTTATATTTGTAGCATGCCGTTTGGAGGCCGATGCACAAACATGTGCCGGGCCGCCATAGAAGGAGTAAAAAACCCTTTTGCTTAAGCCTCACATGGCGAAAGGTGAAAACACGGCGTGTGCGTGAAACAAACGCCGGATAAGGAAATCCTGCAATCTTAAAGACTGCAGGATTTTTTTTGTTTTACATTCTTTGCACAGCAAATAGGCGGGTTTTTCTTCTCCGTTGCTGAAAACGAAGTGCTGTCACTGGGCCGGAGCTGTAAAAAAAGAAAGCCTGAAAACGCTGTCTCTCTTTTTAATATTTAAGAAGGCTCTTCTTTTGGCTTTGCAAAGCGAAAGGTCTGCGATATGAGATGCTGACCTGCGTCATTCGGAGAAAAGTGCTGTGGACAAATAGCGCTCGCCGGTGTCCGGCAGAATAACTATAATATTTTTGCCGGAGTTTTCAGGTCTTTTCGCAAGCTCGGCGGCGGCCCACAAAGCCGCGCCCGACGATATCCCCGCCAGCAGCCCCTCCGTTCTTGAGAGTGTCCTGGCAGACGAGAAGGCATCCTCGTTTTTCACCTTTATTATTTCGTCATATATGTCTCTGTTAAGGACGGAGGGCACAAAATTGGCTCCGATGCCCTGTATCCTGTGAGAACCTGCTCTTCCTTCGGAGAGAAGGGGAGAATCAAAGGGCTCGACTGCGACTATCCTGATGTCCGGATTTTTTGATTTCAGATATTCGCCCGTACCCGTTATGGTTCCCCCGGTGCCTATTCCGGCTACAAAAATGTCGACATTCCCGTCCGTATCCTCCCAGATTTCGGGTCCGGTAGTTTCTCTGTGCACGCGAGGATTGGCGGGATTGTCAAACTGGCCGGGTATAAACGAGTTCGGAATCTCCTTCGCAAGCTCCTCGGCCCTGGCCACCGCTCCGTTCATTCCCTTTATTCCTTCGGTGAGCACAATCTCGGCACCATATGCCTTCAGAAGGCTTCTGCGCTCAACGCTCATCGTCTCGGGCATCGTAAGAATCACTCTGTATCCTCTGGCCGCGGCGACGGAAGCCAGCCCTATGCCTGTGTTTCCGCTGGTGGGCTCTATAATCACCGAATCAGGCTTCAGAAGGCCCCTCGACTCGGCGTCCTCTATCATGGCCTTTGCTATTCTGTCCTTGACGCTTCCGGCCGGGTTGAAGTATTCGAGCTTCGCGATGATTCTTGCGCTAAGCCCCAGCTTTTTTGTATAGCTTTGGAGCTCCAGCAGGGGAGTTCTGCCTATAAGCTCTGACAGGCTGCGGTAAATTTTAGACATAGATATTGCCTCCTTAAAGCGCTTTTAATTCCTACATAATTTCTATGATATAATATCTTCCTATTCTGATTTTGTCAATACGGATTTCCGGATAGCACGAAATTTTTTCTTGACAGAAGCATAAAATGTCATGTATAATCACAAAAAACGAATATGCCAAACGCGATGAAGAAGGAAAGTAGGCGGCGGTATCTTGCCAGGGAGGGCCTGTCATGGACTGGAAGCAGGCCTGAAGAGAATTCCGTTGAAGTTCCCTTCCGAGCGCTCCCTTGAATTGCTTTTGCTTTGTAGAGGGCTGCGGTTTTCCGCCGTTAAGTGGATAGGATATGAATTTCGTATCCGAAAAGAGTGCGCATAATTGTTTTATGCGAATTTGGGTGGTAACACGGATGGCTTCGAGCTTTTCGTCCCTTGGAAGGGACGGAAAGCTTTTTTGTTTTTACTAGGCCAATCCGCAGCTTGCCACGTCTGGCTCGGCGCCGGGCTCAGGCGCAAAACCACATCAAAAAATAAGTGAAAAGGAGAATGGAAACAATGCTTGGAATACCCGACCCATCGATATGGCTCGCTTATTTGGTCACACTGGGCGGAGCCCTGCTGTGCATAATTTACGGCGTGGCAAATTGGAACAAGGACGACAATACCGACAACGGGAGTGAAAAGAAATGACTTATGTTGTAATCAGTCTGCTTATATATGTGCTTTTTATGGCGGTCTTCGCCTATATGGGCTATAGAAAGACAAAGACTTCCAGCGACTACCTTCTGGCGGGAAAAAACGTCAACCCCATAGTAATGGCGCTTTCATACGGAGCGACTTTTATCAGCACCTCGGCGATAGTCGGTTTCGGCGGCGCCGCCGGACAGTATGGCTTGGGGCTTATCTGGCTCACGGCGCTCAACATAATCGCGGGAGTTTTCATCGCTTTCGTCGTTTTTGGAAAAAGGACCAGGGAGCTCGGGCACAGGCTGGGAACAAATACAATGCCCGAGCTTTTCGCAAAACGCTTTGATTGCAAATTCATGCAGGGATATGCGGGGCTTCTGATTTTTATATTCATGCCCATATATAACGCCGCAGTTCTCAAGGGCATTGTGGACTATGTATCGAAGTTCCTCGGAGCGGACTATAACGTCACGCTCATAGTTATATCGCTGCTGGCCGCGGTGTTCGTAATTGCCGGAGGGCTCAAGGGCATGATGTACGCCGACGCTTTCCAGGGCACGGTTATGTTCGCTGGAATGGCATTTCTTATATTCTATACCTACTCGATGCTGGGCGGGGTAGTGAACGCAAATGCGGCGCTGACGCGCCTCACCGAGATGAAGGGAGTGGCGGAGCAGACCGCTGCGCTTACAAAAATGGGCTTTTCCGGCTGGACCTCCATGCCTAAGGCGGGCTCGCCGCTTTGGTTCAGCATCGTGACGACCCTTATTGCCGGCGTCGGGATAGGGGCGCTAGCTCAGCCGCAGCTCTCCGTAAAATTTATGACTGTCAAGAGCGGCAAGGAGCTGAACCGAGCGATGCTCTCCGGCGGAATCTTCATTTTGTTTATGACGGGAGCGGCGTTTACCGTCGGCGCGCTTTCAAACGTAGCGTT
>JAJUGN010000067.1 GCA_029265975.1 Clostridiales bacterium | reverse complement strand
TCGCGCGCCGACCTTGAGCTTGAGGCCAAGGGCGAGCTTGAAACGCTGGCGCGGCATCGGCGCGCCCTGCTTGACCATGCAAAAAAGCAGGGGCTTGCCATAGGCGCGGTATACGAGGAAATCGTGTCCGGCGAAACCATACAGGACAGGCCCGTCGTACAGCGCCTGCTTAACGAGGTTGAGCAGGGAGAGTGGGAGGGCGTGCTCGTCATGGAGGTCGAGCGTCTGGCGAGAGGCGACACGATAGACCAGGGCATTGTGGCGCGGGCTTTCAGGCTCGGCAGGGCAAAGATAATCACGCCGCTTAAAACCTATGACCCGGAGAATGAATTTGACGAGGAATACTTTGAGTTTGGGCTCTTCATGTCCAGGCGGGAGTATAAGACGATAACCCGCCGCATCCAGCGCGGGCGCGTCGCCTCCGCGAAAGAGGGCAAGTTCCTCGGCTCGGCGCCACCCTACGGATACGACAAGGTGCAGGTAAAGGGCGATAAGGGCTATACGCTTAAGCCTAACGATAACGAGGCGCAGGTTGTAAGGCATATATACCGTAGATATATTGAGGGCGTGGGCATGGAAGCGATAGCGAGGGAGCTTGACATGATGGGCGTAGCGCCGCGCTACCGCACGACATGGAGCAAGTCCACCATCAGCGACATACTCCAAAACCCCGTGTATATCGGAAAGCTTCGCTGGTCGTACAGGATTGAGCAGAAGTATATGCTTGACGGAAGGCTCAGCAAGCGCCGTGTCAAGAACGAAAGCCCCATATATGTGGACGGCCTGCACCAGGCGATAATAAGCGAGGAAGAGTTTAAGAAGGCGCAGGCGATGCGGCGGCTCAACACGCATAATAGAACCAAAAAAAGCTATACCCTGCAAAACCCGCTCACCGGGCTTGTGTATTGCGCGCTCTGCGGCAGCCTGATGACGCGTCTGGGCCCCAACAGGCACACGCCTTACGATACCTTAAAATGCCGGAACCGGTATTGCGATAACGTGTCAGCCCCTATAGACCTTGTCGAGAAAAGTCTTTTGAGCAGCCTGTCCGCGTGGCTTTTCGAGGCAAAGCTGAAGCTTCCAGCCGAAAAAGACACGCGGCAAAGCAAGGCGGACGTGCTGCTTCGCACAGCCGCCGCGCAGGAAAAAGAGCTTGAAAAGCTCCGCGGCCAGCTGGCCAAAACCTACGACCTGCTTGAGCAGGGCATTTATACGGTAGAGGTTTTTACCGCCCGAAACAAGGAGCTTGCGGAAAAAATCGGGTCTGTCGAGGCGCAGCTCGAGGATATAAAAAAGCGGCTGGCGGAAAAAGCTGAGGGAGCGTCGCTTAAAGAGCGGCTCCCGGAGATGATAAGCGCCCTCGGCGCGTACTCCGACGCCTCGAGTGCGGAGGAGAAAAACCGCCTTCTCCGTCAAATGCTGGAGCGCGCCGAGTACCGCAAAACCGCACCGAACCGACGAGGCCAGCGCGACAACACAAACTTTGAGCTTAACATCTATCCCAAAATAACAGGCTAGCCCCATTCTCCGGGCTAGCCTGTTATCGCCTATATGATAAATGTGCTGATGTATATCCCCATTCGTACGTCATGAGGATGACGTGATCCACAAGCGCGCCGTGCACGGGATAGTCGTGCGCCTCATAAAGAACCCCCGGCTGGTCGGCGCTCATCTTCGGGGCCAGCGCGGTCGATATCGTATAGCCGATAGGACGGAACTTTTCAGAAGCCTTCCTTAGAAAACTGTTGTAGCTTTCTCTGTCATTGGGGTAGATATATTCGAAGTCGATATCCAGCCCGAAGTAGTTTTTCTCCTTCAGAACCTTTTCGACGTTGTCGAGCAATACGTTCTGGACCCGCTCGTCGGTCAGTATGGTATGCGCAAGGTCGCTGCTGAAGCCTTCCCCCTCCCTGAGGTTGGTTATGACCATCATCGGGGCGACACCGGCATTGCGCGCCGCCTTTATAAGCGGCTCATCCTCTAGCGGAGCAAGGCTTCCGTCGGGCTTAACCTGATAGCTGAATATGCTGAGATATGTAAGATAAGGCAAGGCGCTTTGGAGCAGCGGCATCCTTATGCCGGGCAGGACATATCCGTTTACATATATCGTTTTTTGCTTCGGCTCGGCTCTCGGTACAATGACCGTCTGGCCCTCCCGTATGTTTGACGGGTCATTAATCCTGGGATTTGCGCTCAGCAGTTCGTTAAGGCTGACTCCGTACTTTCGCGCGATCGAGTACATGGAGTCGCCGCGCCTAACGATGTATTCGGATATGTCGCCGGGGATTACGAGAGCCTGACCCGGGACAAGAAGCTCGGGGCTGACAAGCGCATTCGCCTCGATGATTTCCTGGGGCGGCACACCATACTCTCTTGAAATGCCGTAGACGCTTTCGCCCGGAGATACGATATGGATTATCATTTATTAACACTCCCGAAATATAATAGGCATTTTAGGGTCTGCCGTATGTTCCGCTATTGGGGTCTGCAAAAAGCGGGATGTGCGGCGGGGCAAAGGTGAATACGGAAAAAGCGGCGGCAAGCAGCGCTATCGCGATTACCGAACAGCGCAGAGAGCCTTCCCTTGGCTTGGCGTGCTTATAAATATGGAAAGCTGTAAGCTGTCCTGCGGCTATTCCAAAAAGAAGCAGGAGTATGTCGATTATTAGCAGCTCCGTGCCGAATGCGCCTGTATAGGCGTAATATACCAGAATTATGAATATTATCGAAGCGTAAAGCGCGGCGGCGCAGGCGGAAAACCATCTTGCGGCCGAAATATCGTATTTTTTTGAGAGCCTAAGGTATTTTATAATCCACCAGAAAAGGGGGACCCAGAACGCCATCTTAAGGTGCTCCCAGACGCTTTCGTTCACCGGGCAGAATATTCCTGCTATGGGATTTGATCCGGACCATTCATATAAAAAATGCGTTGCGCTGCCGAGAAAAAACATAAGGGGAACGGCGCAAAGCATCCATCTGAACACGGTCTTATCTGCAGGAACAGGTTTTTTTGCACTCATATCGTCACTTCCTTCCGGTACAGAGTATATGTCCGACTTTCCCTTGTATTCCCCATATGCGAAATCTCTGTTCTCGCGTTTCCGCTCGGCTCTGAATAATATGATATGAGCATATATAAAGGGAAGGGTTTTACTGCTATGAGCGGAGGCATTGTCTTGTTTTTGGTTTCAATGGCGTTTTTGAGCCTTGCGGGGCTTGTCGTACTGTTTAAGGGCTTTTTTGTGGAAAAACCGGAAATCGATATGGATAAGGCGATAAGGGAAGCGGGCTACGACTATGACCCCAAGCAGCATATCTTCTTTTCCAGAATCGACGCATGGCAGAGAGATTACGGCTATTGCGCCCTCTATGACAAGGCCGCCGCGCCGATGGGGCTTGTTTTCGACTGCGAGCCGGTCCGCTTTGATTACTTGGGCAGAAAATGGCTGATTGAATTCTGGAAGGGACAGTACGGGATGACCACAGGCTGCGAAATAGGCGTATATTACGCGGACATCGGCGCTTCAGGCAATCCGGAGGATATTCTTTACAGGTGTGCGGAAGACAGATATATGCTGCCCATGGCGCTGGCGCTCAGCAAAAACGGGCGGGTTTTGTTCAGGCGCAGCGGTCTGCATTGGTGGCTGACAGGTTTTATGCTGGGCGAATTTTCCGAGCCGGGCGAGCTCTCAGTGGAGATAGCCCTGACTCTTAAAGACAGGGAGATGCTTGCCGCTTTCAAAGGCGGTCTTGCCGGACTCGGTTACGGGGAAAACGATTATAAGACAATCGGCAACACCGTATTTTTCACCTTTTCCGCGCCGCGCTCCAAGCAGCCCAGGCTTTACGCCAAGCTGACGAGCCGCTTCTCTCAGTGGCGGAACAGGCTGCTCTGCAAAATTTACAGGAAGCTTACCGATAACTCTCCTGACGTTTATCAGGCCGCGGCAATCATAAGACGAAAATCCGCCTGGCTTTACAGAAGCATTTTCGACATGGGCAAACCGTTTAAGCTGCTGAAAAAGCGGGAGGTGAAGTAAAATGTCTTCATACGCACGGATGTCAAAGGCATATGCGGCCTCGGATGAAATTTCTGTGGACGACGGGAGTCGGATAGCGATAATGAGCGACTGCCACAGGGGCGACGGCAGCTGGGCAGACAGCTTTGCGGGCAACCGGAATCTTTTTCTGGCCGCCCTCGATAATTACTGCGGAAAAGGCTTCACCTACATAGAACTGGGCGACGGCGACGAGCTTTGGGAAAACGACGACTTTTCCGAAATCATGTCCGAATACAGCGATATCTTCCGCGTAATGGCGGGGTTTTACTCGGACGGAAGGCTTTACCTTATTTACGGAAATCACGATATGGTAAAGCGGGATATATATAACACTGTTTCCTCAGACGGGGAATTTGGCCGCCTTTTTCCCAGCCTCAGATTCCGCGAGGGGCTTATACTTAATTATCTCGGAAACAAAATCTTCCTGACGCACGGACATCAGGCCGATTTTTTCAACTCAAGGTTCTGGAGGCTTGCAAGGTTCCTTGTCCGCAATCTCTGGCGTCGGCTTGAATCCCTCGGCGTGAAGGATCCGACAAGCGCCTCTGAAAACCTGAGGAAAAAAACTGCCGTGGAAAGGAATCTCATGGAATGGGCCGCAGCCGAAAGCGTCATGCTTATTGCGGGGCATACGCACAGGGCGGTGTTCCCGAAGCCCGGCGAAGGCCTTTATTTCAACGACGGAAGCTGCGTCGGCCGCGACCGTATTTCGGCAATAGAAATTGAAAACGGCAATATTTCTTTAACAAAATGGAGCTTCAGGGTAAAAGCGGATGGCGCGGTCCGCGCGAGGCGCGACGTCATAAGCTCCGGAAGCTTGAAAGAATACTTTGAGAAAAATGGCAGCTAAAAACGGAGAGAGGGTTTTCTCCTCTCTCCGTTTAGACTGTCAAAAAAGCCCTTTGGGCTTTTTTGACAAGGGGTTTTAATGACGGACGCTCTGCCGCGCCCGTCATGAGTGGTGTCATTTCCGACGTACACGCCGCCGGAAATGACAGAATCGACTTTGTTTCCGCCATTCGTGGCGGAAATTCTGCGAAGCTTTTTGCTGTAAGCAAGTTTTTCGACACGCTCATGGAAGACTCGGTCGGGTCCTCCCTG
>JAJUGN010000056.1 GCA_029265975.1 Clostridiales bacterium | reverse complement strand
CCGCTCTGCCGCGCCCGTCATGAGAGGTGTCATTTCCGACGTACACGCCGCCGGAAATGACAGATTTGACTTTGTTTCCGCCATTCGCGGCGGAAATTCTGCGAAGCTTTTTTGCTGTAAACAAGTTCTTTGACAAGCTGAAGAACCTCTCCGGACTCGGAGAGGTTCTTGACAACTTATAAATAAAAAGTAATCAGGCGGGTATGTTGCCGCGGCTGTTGCGGTATTTTTTCGGCGATATGCCCGTCGCCTTCTTGAACACCTTCGTGAAATAGCTCTGATCTTCAAAGCCGCATAGCGCGGCGACGTCCACAAGACTTATAGTATTGTCGAGCAGATACAGCTTGCTTTTTTCTACGCGAACCCGGTTGATATAGTTGAAAAGGCTGTAGCCCGTTTCTTCCTTGAAAACGCTGCTCAAATACGAGCGGCTGAGATAAACGTGCTTGGAAACGTCGTCAAGCGAGATTTTCGAGGCGTAATTGCGCTTCACATATTCCATGACCTTGTAGACGATGTCTGAATGCTTAACCTGAGTGAAGTCAAACGAGTAGTTGATGAACCTGTGCATGATGCTGCAGAGCCAGACCGAAAGATCGTCAAGGTTGTCAAACTTTTCTATTTCGGAAATATAGTTTGAGTTGAAGAGGAAAATCTCCCTCACATCGGCGCCGGCGTCTATCGTAGCCCTCGAGAGTATGACGATAAGCTCCATGACCCTTATCTTTATCGTCGGCAGGTCGAAGTTGCAGGTGCAATAGATCTGGCCTATTATTTCGTTCAGAAGCTGCTGGGCGCCTGCCTTGTCGTGGCTGCAGATAAGGTTGTGAAGGCGCTTTTCGTTCTCGATTGGATATACGTTTTCCTTGTCATCCTTTAACAGCCTTTCCCTCGCGTCATAGACGGATTTCAGAAGCTTTTCCTGCTCGAAAACAAAGCTGCTGGCCTTTGTGTGCGGGATGCCCGCTACATAGGCGGCGGAAGCCGCAAGTATTGCGGCGAGGTGCCTCGCGTTTGCGGGAGTGAAAACCGGAAGACTCATCACATATTCTTCCATGGAGGGCTCGGGAAGGTCGAAAATAGTGTCCTGGATATCCCCGACGATAAAAGGACCCGCTATAAGGCTGCCGTCCAGCCTGCCGGACTCGTCCACTACGGGCGAAGCCGCGTACATCATACCGAGCGGGCAGTAGTAAATGTACTGTCCGTCCCAACGGTAGGCCTCGTTGCTTCCGTAGAGGTGGGTGTTGACGCCGCTGCATTTCTTATAGGTGCAGCTTTTGCAGACGTTTGGATTCCCCGTGCGAAGAAACTTTTTATTTTGAACGTCCAATACAGAAACACAGACGCCGCAGAGCGCGGTGATATGCCCTGCGTATTCAAAGCATCTTTGCTTTTGCGATTCCTGCACTGCAACCATCCTTTATACTATAGTATAAATATATTTTAGAAAATTGTATCAAATTCACATACGTTTTTCTAGTAGTTTTTTCTGCATAAATAGACAATATTTTTTAATAAATATTATTTATTTTATATATATTGTTATTTTCTTTGACGAAAAAGACGCGGTATTATATAATAATTCCCAAAGGGGGAGACCTTTAATGAAGAAAATCAGCAGCTTCACCGTTGACCACGACAGGCTGGAGCCGGGAATATACGTTTCCCGCGTTGACGGCGACATTACGACGTTTGACCTCCGTACAAGGAAGCCCAACATGGGCGATTACATGGACAACCTCACCATGCACAGCCTGGAGCATATGTTTGCAACGTATATCAGAAACTCGGAGCTTGCATCCGATGTCCTGTACTTCGGCCCCATGGGCTGCCAGACAGGCTTTTATCTCCTTATAAGGAACGCGGACAACATCAGCGTTCTGAAAGCCGTAAAGGGCACGCTCGCAAGGATAGTCGAGCACGAGGGGGAGATGTTCGGCGCGAGCAGGGCCGAGTGCGGAAACTATCTTAATCTCGACATCAACGCGGCAAAGCTTGAGGCGAAGCGGTATTTTGACATACTGAGCAGTCAGAAAATAGATTTTTTATACAAATGATTGCGGGAGAAAGTATTATGATAGGCATTATCGGCGCGATGGGCGTAGAAATAGAACGGCTCAAAGAAAGTCTTAAGGACGAGAAAAGCGAAAAGATCAGCGGCATAGAATTCAGCATCGGAAAGCTCCGCGGGAAGGACGTGGTGCTGGCGGCCTGCGGCATAGGAAAGGTCGCGGCGGCGGTTTGCGCCCAGACGATGATATTGAAATTCCGCCCCGCGCTTATAATAAACACAGGAGTTGCCGGCACGCTGACAAAAGAGCTCGGCGTAGGGGATATAGCCGTCGCCGAGGACACCGTACAGCACGATATGGACACCTCGCCGATAGGAGACCCGGTCGGCTTTATTTCAGGGCTCAATGTGATTAAGATACCGTGTTCGAGGGAAGCCGTAAGGCTTTTTTCGGAGAGCATCGAAAAAGCGGGCGGAGTGAAAAGCCTTGTTGGGACGATAGCCTCCGGGGACCAGTTCATAAACAGCGGGGAAAGAAAGGATTTTATAGTCGAAAACTTCGGCGCGATTGCCTGCGACATGGAGTGCGCCGCCATTTCCCAGGTCTGCTGTATGAACGGCGTTGATTTTGCCGCAGTACGCGCGATTTCGGACAGCGCGGACGGGGAGTCGCACATAGATTACGGCAAGTTTGTTGTATCGGCGGCGCAGAAGGCTGCCGAGGTCGTTTCGAATTTCGTTGAGAGCGCGTAGAGAGCAAAAAAGCTTTATAACAATAAACGAGCTCCCGTCCTTTCCGGACGGGAGCTCGTTTCGCTTGGATAAAATAATATAAAGAGAGAAAACAGCATAAATAGTAGGTTTTTCGCGCGTGCGTACGCCCGGCCTTATGCCTGCAATTCTATGGCGTCCGCGCCTTTGGCCACCGCGGCGGTGGATTTGAGGAGCGTTTTTACCTTGTACTCGGTCGGAGCCGCCGTTCCGAGCGCGGCCTCGAGCTTCTTGAGCACGGTTTCGTTTGAGATGCCCTCAAAGGCGGGCATCAGAGTTTGTGTGACGCCGAAAACATTCGTGAAGCTGCCGCTGTTTTCCGCAAAGCTGCCTATCGGTATCACCACGTCCGCAAGCTTGGCGGTTTCCGTCAGGAAAAGATCGCAGACCGCCTTGAATTTGGCGTTCGCTATCTCTTTGGCTGCAGATCCGAAGCCCACGGGGTCCTCGCCCCAGATGATTAGGCTGTCGGCACTTGCCATCCCGCACTTTTCAAGATTCAGATACTTCGCCGTGCCTCTCGAGTTTGCCTTCGCCGCGGGTATATAAGTCTTTGCGTTCAGCTTGGAAAGACGCGGGAGGAGCTCGGCGTCGTACCTGTCGCCCAGGACTATCACGGGCGCCGCGGCGGCCGCGATTTCTTTCTCGATTTCAGGCGTGAGGGTCTCCGCTTTAATATATTTTGCGCCCTCGCGCACGGCGCGGCGGATAGCGGTCGGGATGACATAGGTGCTGCCAAAAACGTCGCAGTCAAGAGCGACAAAAAGATCGGCTGACCTTATGTCGTCGTAGCTTGTAATTATTTTGTCTCCGCAGAGCTCCCAGAAGGAGGCGGCGGCGGGGTCGATGCCGAAGCTCAGGGTCTCGGCGCCTTTTTTGGCTGCGATGGAGGCAAGTGCCTTAGCTTCCTCGTTTGTTGCCCTTCCCGAGACGTATACTGCCGTTTTGCCGTCAATGCCTGAGGCTATCGCCGCCACTGCCTCGTCAAGAGTGCATGGAACGAGCTTTCCGCCCTTGCGGACAAGGGGAGTTTTGAGCCTTTCGGCGCTGCTTATGAAGCTGTTTTTGAAGCGCCCGTTTTCACAGAGGTTTCCGCCGTTCAGACCCTTGCATTCCTCGGCGGTGGTGCGTATAAGCGTGTTCCCGACGGTTCTGAGCTGCAGGGTGCAGCCGGCGCCGCAGAAGGTGCAGACGGTTTCGGTGACCTTTTCGCCGAATGGGCCGGGCTGGGCGAGCTTCACCTTTTCGGTAAGCGCGCCGACGGGGCAGGTGGATACGCACTGTCCGCATCTTACGCAGCTTTCGACGGAGCCGAATGGCATGCTGAATTCAGGCTGCACGCTTACGCCGTATCCCCTGCCTATTAGCCCGAGGACTCCAGCGCCCTCGACTTCCAGGCATATGCGCACGCAGCGCCCGCACATTATGCACTTGTTGGGATCGCGCTCAATATAAGGATGGCTCGCGTCTATCGGGTGCTTTTCAAGCTTCCCGGCGAGGGAATCCTGCTTCGCGCCGTAATCCGTAGCGTAGTCGCGGAGCTTGCACTCGTTTACGTCCTTGCAGCCGCAGGAAAGGCAGCGCATTGCCTCCTTCATGGCCTGTTCCATCGTTATGCCGAGCTCGACCTCATTAAAGTTCAGCCTGCGCTGCTCTTTTGTCAGCATGGGCATCCTGACCTTTTCCGAGCGTTCGACATCCGAGAATTCGGAGGGGTCAAGCTCCTTGTAGTGCTTCGCCTTGGTGTGGTTGTAATATTCCTTTTCGGGCTTTATCTCCTCGCCCCTCATGTACATGTCCATGGAGTTCGCCGCTGTCTTTCCCGCGGCGATCGCCATGATAGCGGTCTTGGGGCCCGTTACGGCGTCGCCCGCTGCGAATACGCCCTCGAGGTTCGTAGCGCAGGTCTTGTCGTTCGCCACAAGCACTGAGCGGTTTACGGAAACGGGACAGTCATCGCCTATGAAAGAAAGGTCCTGAGTCTGTCCTATTGCGGAGATGACGTAATCGGCTTCAAATTCGTATTCGGAGCCCGCAATCTCCTGCGGGGAGCGTCTGCCGGAAGCGTCCGGCGCTCCAAGCTCCATCCTGACAAGCGTAACTATCGTCTTGTCTCCGGCGGCTCTGACCGCCTTTGGATTGTTGAGGGTCGCAAAAATGACGCCCTCCAGCTCGGCCTCCTCGATTTCCATCTTGTCGGCGGGCATTTCGGCTACGGTGCGGCGGTAAACGATCGTGACCGATTCGGCGCCGAGGCGAACGGAGGTGCGCGCGCAGTCCATGGCGGTGTTGCCGCCGCCGACCACCATTACCTTTTTGCCGGAAAATTCGGGAGCCCTGCCCTCCGTAACGCTGCCGAGAAAGTCTACTCCGCGCAGCACGTTCGGGCAGCTTTCCTCGCCCTTGACGCCGAGGGGCTGTCCTACCTGCGAGCCCACCGCGAGCAGCACGCTGTCGAAGCCGTCGGCCTTAAGGCTCTTCAGGGTGATATCCTTTCCGAAGTCGACGTTATAGACGATTTTTACGCCGAGGGATTTTATTATCTCGATCTCCCGGTCAAGGGTTTCGCGGGGCATGCGGTAGGCGGGTATCCCGTAGCGGAGCATTCCGCCGGGCGCCGAATGGCGTTCAAATATCGTTACCTCGTGTCCCATGACCGCAAGATACCAGGCGGCGGAAAGCCCGGCCGGTCCGGCTCCTATGACAGCAGCCTTTTTTCCGGTTGCGGGAGCCTTTTCGGGCAGATAAGGTATTTCCTTTTCGAGATCAAGGTCGGCGACAAAGCGCTTCAGATAGTCGATGGCCACGCTGCCGTCCACCGCGTTTCTGCGGCATTCCGACTCGCAGGGGCGGGTGCAGATGCGTCCGCAAACGACGGGCAGCGGGTTTCTGTCCTTGATGAGCTTCAGGGCTTCCTCGAAGCGTCCGTTGGCGATATGGGCGATGTAGCCCTGCACGTCGATGTGAGCGGGACAGGTGAGCGTGCAGGGGGCCTTGCAGTCGCCCCTGTGCTGTGAAAGCAGGAGCTCAAGGCAGGCCTTGCGGGACTCTTTTACAGCATCGGTTTCCGTGCGTATAACCATGCCGTCGCTCACCGCCGCACCGCAGGAGAGCATGGTGCCCCTTGAGCCCTCGACTTCAACCCGGCAGAGCATGCAGGAGCCGAAGGGCTTGAGGCGCTCGTCGTGGCAGAGGGTGGGGATATCGATTCCGTTTTCGCGGCAGGCCTGAAGTATGGTCTGCCCGGTTTTGGCGGCGTAATCTTTACCGTTTATGTTTATAGTCATTTTACCGTTCCTCCTAGTCTACCGAAATGGCGCCAAATTTGCAGGAAGAAAGGCAGGTACCGCATTTTATGCATTTCGCCTGGTCTATCGAATGAACGTCTTTCAGTTTGCCCTCTATGGCGTTTACAGGGCATTTTTTGGCGCAGGCAGTACAGCCTATACATTTTTCAGGATCGATTTCGTATTTGATGAGGGCCTTGCACTGATGAGACGGGCACTTTTTGTCCCTGATATGGGCCTCGTATTCGCTGCGGAAGTATCTCAGGGTGGTGAGAACCGGGTTGGGAGCCGTCTGACCCAGGCCGCAGAGCGAATTGCGCCTTATCTGATCGGCAAGGTACTCGAGCTTTTCGATATCGCCCTCAACGCCTTCCCCCTTTGTTATTCTCTCAAGTATTTCAAGCATGCGCTTCGTGCCTATTTTGCAGAAGGTGCACTTTCCGCAGGATTCGGACTGCGTGAAGTTTAGGAAGTAGCGCGCTATATCGACCATGCAGTTGTCTTCGTCCATAACTATCATGCCGCCGGAACCCATGATGGCTCCGGTCGCGTTGAGCGTGTCGTAGTCAATTACGGTATCGACGAGCTCCGCGGGGATGCATCCGCCCGACGGACCGCCAAGCTGCACTGCCTTGAAGGGCTTGCCCGAAACGGTGCCGCCTCCTATCCCGAACACGACGTCGCGTATGGTGAGGCCTATGGGAATTTCCACAAGTCCGCCGCGCTTGATTTTGCCGGCAAGGGCAAAAACCTTTGTGCCCTTGCTCTTTTCGGTTCCGATGGCGGCGAACTTATCTGCTCCGTTGCGGATAATCCAGCCTATGTTGGCCAAGGTTTCGACGTTGTTTATATTTGAGGGCTTGCCGAAAAGCCCTTTGTTAGCCGGATAGGGAGGGCGCATGCGGGGCATGCCGCGCTGGCCTTCGATAGAGGCTATGAGGGCGGTTTCCTCTCCGCAGACGAAGGCTCCTGCGCCCTGCTTGATATGAAGATGGAAGCTGAAGCCGGTGCCGAGTATGTTGTCGCCGAGAAAACCGCGTTCCTCGGCCTGGGCAATCGCTATCTGAAGGCGTTTGATGGCTATGGGGTATTCCGCTCGCGCGTAGATGTAGCCTTCCGACGCGCCTATTGCGTAGCCGCCGATGGCCAGCCCTTCTATGACGCTGTGGGGGTCGCCCTCGAGCACGCTTCTGTCCATGAATGCGCCGGGGTCGCCCTCGTCCGCGCTGCAGATGATATATTTTTGGTCGGCCTTCTCGGCGGCTGCAAACTTCCATTTGAGACCGGTAGGGAAGCCGGCGCCGCCCCTGCCCTTGACTCCGGAAGCGAGAACCTCCGCGATGACCTCCTCGGGCGTCATGCTTTTCAGAGCCTTTTCAAGGCCCTTGTAGGCGTCCATTGCGATTGCTTCGTCGATGGACTCGGGGTTTATCTTTCCGCAGCGCGCCAGGACTATGCGCCGCTGTTTGAATATGAACGAGCTTTCCTCTCCGCTTCCGTCGCTTTTCGCAACGGCGTATTCCTCGGCCGGAACGCCTCCCAAAATGTGCTTTTCAAAGATTTCCTTCGCTATTTCGGGGGTTACGCCGCCGTAAACGGTGCCGAAGCCGTTGTCGTCGATTACTTCGACCATGGGCTCCTTATAGCACATTCCCATGCAGCCGGTATCGGCGATAACGAGATCAAGGCCGGGATTCAGGCCGGAAAGCTCGCAGAAAGCCTCCTTTACCTTCAGACCTCCCGCGGCTATTCCGCAGGAACCGAGTCCGATGAGCAGCTTCATTTGGACTTTCCCTCCTTTTCGTAGAGATCGCGGATTATCTGGCGCACCTTCGAGGCGTTAAGGCGTCCGAAGGCTTCGTCGTCGATCATGATTACCGGGGCAAGGGAGCAGCATCCCAGACAGGCGACCGATTCAAGCGTTACAAGGCCGTCCGGAGTTGTTTCGCCAAGTTTTATACCAAGCTCGTCGCAGAGCGCCTCCGCGACGGTTTCGGCCCCGTTGACATGGCATGCGGTTCCGAAGCAGATTTTGACGGAATGCTTTCCGGCGGGCCTCAGCTTGAACTGCGAATAGAAAGTGGCGACGCCCATTATCTGCGTCACAAAAATGCCGGTGCGCTCCGAAAGCCTTTTGATGATGTCCTCAGGAAGATAACCGTAAGCCTCCTGAAGCTTCTGCAAGATAGGAATAAGCTCTGACTCCACACCCCTGAACCCGGAAAGTATGGTTTCAAACGGCTCATAATACTTGCTGTCGCTGTTACAGCAGTTGCACATTTTCTTACCTCCGTTTTTGTTTCTGAATGCAATTATATTAGAAAAAAATCACTAATTCTATAACTCTAATTCTATAAAAAAATATCTAATCTATATAAATAAATTAATATCAATATAACAATTCATATATCGGTAAATTATTATCTATTGTTAAGAAAAAAGAAGTTTTTACGCGATTCAGGCGGATAGTTGACACGGCCGCGATTTGGTTGTAGAATATAAAAAAATGCATGAAAGGTAGAAACAGACATGAAGAGAATAAAAACTCTCGAAACGCGCGACCTCAACAAGAGCCTCAGAGTCGGGGGCTGCGGAGAGTGCCAGACCTCCTGCCAGTCGGCCTGCAAAACCTCCTGCGGCGTCGCTAATCAGAAGTGCGAAAATTCCGCAAAGAAAAATTAGTAAAAGTTCAAATACCGCCGCCTGCCCAGGAAAACCGCGGGCAAGCGGCATTTCTATTTTACGGGTGAAACATATGATACATCAGTTCAGGCTGGGCGGTTTGAACATCGTGCTGGATATCGGGAGCGGCTCTGTCCACGTTGTCGACGGCCTTGCATACGACGTAATAGCTCTTTATGAAAATTCTCCCGCCGAGGATATAGTTTCCGCCATGAAGGAAAAGTATCCGGACGAGCCCGAGTCCGAGATAAGGGAGTGCATTTCCGAGGTTGAGGAGCTTAAAAAATGCGGAAAACTGTTTTCCGACGACCGTTTTGAAGCCGCGACATCCGGATTCAAAACTAAAAATAACGAGGTGAAGGCGCTCTGCCTGCACGTTTCGCACAGCTGCAACCTGAATTGCGCCTACTGCTTTGCGGGGCAGGGCAGGTACAAGGGCGAGACAGCCATGATGAGCCTTGAGACGGGAAAGCGGGCCCTCGAGTTCCTTATAGAGAATTCGGGCAGAAGAACGAATCTTGAGGTGGATTTTTTCGGCGGAGAGCCGCTTATGAACCTTGAGGTTGTGAAAGCTCTTGTGGCCTACGCGAGAAGCAGGGAAAAGGATACTGGAAAGCTTTTTCGCTTTACACTTACAACTAACGGAGTGCTGCTGGACGACGAGGCCATAGAGTTTGCAAACCGCGAAATGAACAACGTAGTCCTGAGCCTGGACGGCCGAAAAGAGGTTAACGACCGCTTCAGGAAGAATTTTGCGGGCGAGGGGAGCTATGATCTCATACTCCCGAAGTTTAAGAAATTCGTGGAAGCGAGAGGTGACAAGGAATATTACTTGCGGGGCACTTTCACGCATTTCAATACCGATTTCACCAGGGATATCCTGCATATGGCGGATCTGGGCTTTGAAAAGCTCAGCATGGAGCCGGTCGTATGCGCTCCGGGCGATCCGTTCGCCCTGACCGAGGAGGATATGCCCGTGATTAAAGAGCAGTACGAAATACTGGCGGAGGAAATGCTTAAACGCCAAAGAGAGGGCAGGGGCTTTACTTTCTATCACTACATGATAGACCTTAAGCACGGTCCCTGCATATATAAAAGAATCGCAGGCTGCGGCTCGGGCACCGAGTATCTGGCCGTGACGCCCTGGGGAGAGCTTTTTCCCTGCCACCAGTTCGTGGGCGATGAAAAGTACAGCATGGGCAACGTATGGGAAGGCGTGACCAACATCGCGCTGAGGGATAAATTCTCAAGGTGCAGCGTATACTCGAGAAGCAAGTGCCGCGAATGCTGGGCGAGGCTCTACTGCTCCGGAGGCTGCGCCGCCAACGCGTATCACGCTGCGGGGGACATCGCGGAAACCTATGATTACGGCTGCGAGCTGTTCAAAAAAAGAATCGAATGCGCTATAATGCTTAAAGCGGCGGAGGAATCCTGCTGATTAAGGAACCTGCCGCGGCGATATGCTTTATACGATAATTTGAATCGATAATCAGGATTAAGCCGTAATATGTCCGGAAGGCGCTCGTGGGCGGGCTTCGCGGGCATGCAAGGAGGCGCTTTGCCGCCCTATTAACAAAAAAGAGGCTGCCGCAGTTTTTGCCGCAGCCTCTTTTATAATTTGTCCTCAGACAGCTCCAAAATACGCTTCATAAGCATTTCTATAAGGTAAAATGCCGTCTCGTAATGGACATACTGGAGGGTGTTCGAATCCCAGAGGAAAAAGAGCCTGGGAGGGAATTCGTCGTCACCGTCCCAGAACTGAAGGTAAACGGGGAGCTCGTCAAAAATCCAAATGACACAGGATACGTCTGCGGAAGGCATTTTTTCTCCGCCGAGGCGTTTCAGCGCCTCCTCCAGTTTGTCTGTCCGTCCGCAGAATTTTGACGCCCAGCCGGAAAACCAGCCTCTGCCGTCCTCGATGCTTCCGGCGTGGAAGGAATGGCCGAGGCTCTGAAGCGATACCCACTCGTTTGACAGCTTCCTGTCTTCACGGGACCAGCAGAGATAATCGAATATTGAGAGAGCGGCCTGGTGAGAATGGTCGGCCGCATAGCTTAAACCTTCGGCCGACCTTTGAATAAGGCCGCTTTTTCGCTCTATCCTGTACGTCATGTCAAGAAAACGGACGTAAAGATATTCGTAATCGGCTTTGAGCGAAAATTTACGGATCAGCTTTTCCTGATCCTCTTTAAGAAACAAAAGCCTTGCGCTGTCTGCCGATATCGCATAATTGTCTTTTTTTGGCTGCATGTCCGCTCCTTTGCGGCTTCCCGGCTTGATTGCGGCAAGGGGAAGCCGTTTGCCCGTAATTATAAACCATCTATTCAATAGTTTCAACTAGAACATGGGCCGGAGAGGACTCCGAGAAAGCGGAGAATTTCAAATTAATAAAATAAAACCGTAAAAAACTTACATATTGCTCAGCTTATCCACATAAAAATGATAGCGGAATATAAGGGTGAATTTCACCCGAAGGGGGAAACGGCATGGAAAATACAAAGATCTATGAGGATATCGCGCATCGCACGGCGGGGGACATATATCTTGGAGTG
>JAJUGN010000055.1 GCA_029265975.1 Clostridiales bacterium | reverse complement strand
GGCAGAGCGACCGTCATTAAACCCCCTTGTCGAAAAAGCCCTTTGGGCTTTTTCGACAGTCTGAATCCGCGCCGTCCGAGGCGCGGATTTCATTATGAAAAATACTTGCTTACAAAATCCACGTCTTTAACCGCGAATTCCTTCCCGTTCAGGTACTCGAGCGCTCCGGCGTCCGTTTTGAAGGCGAATCTCAGCCTGTAGGAGCAGAGCGCCTGCCTGCTTTCGCCGAAGGGCCTGTTTTTTGCTTCCCTGCCGTATTTTCCGTCTCCGAGGAGGGGGAAGCCCGCGTCGGAGAGCTGGGCGCGTATCTGGTGCGTCCGCCCGGTGAGAAGCTCGCATTCGAGAAGCGACAGCCCGCCCTTGGATTTCAGCGTCCTGTATCTCGTAACAGCGGTTTTCGCACCTTTTTCGGGCGTTTTTTTCACATAGACCTGGTTTTTTGAGGCGTCCTTGAAAATGTAGCCCGTCAGCGTTCCCGAGGCGGGCCTCGGGACGCCGTGGACGATGCAGAGGTAGAATTTTTCTATTTCACGGTCCCTTATTTTATCGTTCATTATCCGGAGCGCCTCGGCGGTCTTGGCGGCTATTACTATGCCGGAGGTGTTGCGGTCTATCCTGTTGCACAGCGCGGGTACGAAGGAGTTTTCGTCCTCGGGCCTCCACTCGCCGTTTTTGCGGAGGTATGCCTGGATATGGGCGATGAGCGTATTGTGCGTCCATTCGCCGGCGCTGTGGCAAAGAACGCCCGCGGCCTTGTTGACGAGCAGGATGTTCTCGTCCTCATAGACGATGTCGAGCTTCGGCTCCGAGACTGCGAGGTGCGCGTTCCTCTCCGTTGGCCTGTCGAAAAACTCGTCGTTTACATAAAACTGCAGCACATCTCCGGCAACGAGCTTATAATCGCGCCTGGAGCCCTTTCCGTTCACCTTTATCCGCTTCAGCCTTATATATTTTTGCGTAAGGGAAGCGGGCAAAAGGGGAACCGCCTTGCCTATGAAGCGGTCAAGGCGCTGTCCCTCGTCATTTTTTGAGATTAAGAACTCCTTCAAGCAAAAGCCCCCGGATTATTGATACTGCAATTATAAATTCGCCGTGCGCAAATGTAAAGCGGCTATCTGAGAGGCCCCGGATTTCCGGAGGGTTTCATGCTCCTTCCTTGCGCTTTGGCGGCCTCCCCGTCGTAAGAGAGCATCGGAGAAATATTCCTGCCCCTGAAAACGCGGTCCCTGTAATTCTCCACGATTTTGTATATCGTGCCTGACAGCGCGAAGACGGCGACCAGATTCGGAACCGCCATCAGCCCGTTGAAGGTGTCTGAAAGCTCCCACACGAGCTTTACGTCAGATACAGCGCCGAAAAAAACGGCCGCGGCGAAAAAAAGCCTGTACAAAGGCACTATTTTGCCGCCTCCCATGTATTCTGCGGATTTGGCGCCGAAATGCGACCAGCCTATGACGCTCATGAATGCGAAAAGCGTTATCGAGAACGTAACGACGTATTCTCCGGCGGCGCCGAGTACGGAAGAAAAGGCATGAAAGGGAAGCTGCGCTCCGTCGAGCCCGTGTATCCTGTGAGACCCGGTCGACAGGATCGCGAGAGCCGTGAGCGTGCATATGACCATCGTGTCGAAGAAAACCTCGAAGATCGCCCACATGCCCTGCTCGACGGGCTCCTTCACGTCGCTGGCCGAGTGCACGATTACGGAGGAGCCCAGGCCGGCCTCGTTGGAAAATATGCCCCGCGCCACGCCGAAGCGAGCCGCTCTGGACATCGCATAGCCCATTATGCCCCCTCCGGCGGATCTCGGGCTGAAGGCCCCTTCCAGAATCTCCCTGAACGCAGCCGGGACCCTTCCAAGGTTTGCGATTATGACCGCGGAGGCGGCGGCGATGTAAAGGACGGACATTAACGGAACTATCCTTTCGGATACGGCGGCTATCCTCTTAAGACCTCCGCCTATGACAAGCCCGACGAGCACGGAGAGAGCCGCGCCCGACGCGAAAGGCGGCAGGGAAAAAGCGCTTTCAAGCGACGCCGCGATGCCGTTGACCTGCGCGATGTTTCCTATGCCGAAGGAAGCGACCAGACAGAAAAACGAGAACAGAAAGGCGAGCCGTCTTTGCCCAAGTCCCCTTTCTATGTATATCATGGCGCCGCCCGTCCATTCGCCGCTTTCGTTCTTGTAGCGGAAGTATATGCCAAGTATTTTCTCCGCAAAATTCGTCATCATGCCGAAAAAGGCGGAGACCCACATCCAGAATACGGCGCCGGGCCCGCCCGCGGTTATCGCTGTCGCTACTCCGACGATGTTTCCGGTGCCGAGCGTGGAGGCAAGCGCCGTTGCCAGAGCCTGAAACTGCGAAATCGATTTTTTTTCCTTCTGCCGGGCCTTGTTCCCGCTTCTGAAAAGCGCGGCGAAGGTATGCTTCCACCAGTGCCCGAATCTGAACAGCTGAAAGAATCCCAGCAGAAAGCTCAAATAGACTCCTGCGCCCAGAAGCAGTATAATCATGGGCGGGCCCCAGACAATTTCGTTTATTTTTCCGTTAATCTGCTCTATTTTGCCGACAAGGTCTTGCGCAAACGGGGCGGAAGCTGTTAAAATGCAATCAAGGCCCATATCCTACCTCCTGAATGGTAAGCCGCGAATTCCGGCGTGAAGACAAATTTTTGTTTGGGGCGGCGAATAAACCCGCATGTATGTGAAAAAAATCTTAAAATAAGGGCGAAGCAAAAATTATTGTACCGGCACAAGAAAATATTTGACAAAGCAATAAATATAAACTATAATAACTTGGCAATTAAATCGAGGTGCGCCATGCGTATTGATCTCCACGAAATCATCGATGTTCCGGGCGGCCGCGTTGCCTTCGACTATGAGCCCGATTTTTCCGGAGTGTACCCGGAGGCGGTGCTTGGGGAGGCGGAGCGTGTCCGGGCTAAGGGCGAAATCGTAAACACGGCGGGCGTTCTTACGCTCAGCGCCGAGGTGACGGCGAGGCTCAGATGCCTCTGCGACCGCTGCGCTTCCGAGTATGAATACGAGCTGCGCCTTCCGGTCAGGGCGGTTCTGGCCGAGGAACAGTTCGATGAGGAAAACTCCGACCTGTATCTTTTAGACGGAGATTATGCGGATTTGGACGAGATCATTCATACGGCTTACGTCTTGGATATGGACACCAAGTTTCTTTGCAACGAAAACTGTAAAGGGCTCTGCCCCAAATGCGGGAAGAACCTTAACGAAGGCCCCTGCTCCTGCAAGGGCGATATAAGTCCCCAATTAGCTGTATTGCAGCAGCTATTAACGGATAAATAATACTGCTGGTTACAGCTAGAAACCAAGGAGGTGTCTTGAATGGCGGTTCCAAAGAGAAAGGTCTCAAAGCAGAGACGCGACAAGAGGCGCAGTTCCCACTGGAAGCTTGAGCTTCCCGGCATAGTAGCCTGCCCCAAGTGCGGCACATACCGTTTGCCCCACAGAGCTTGCAAGTCCTGCGGCTATTACAACGGCCGTGAGGTCATCAAGATGGAAAAGGCGAAATAACGAAGTCCTTGAAGGGAGGGGGTCACTGCCCCCTCTATTTTCATGACATGGGTACGAGACCGGCCGTACTGAAAAAGCGCGTAAGGGGGATGCAGCCTTTGACGGTCGTAAAAAGCGTGGGAAGGAAAAGCCCGGCTTATAAGAAAATAGCAGCCGGGGACAGGCTCGTTTCCATAAACGGGAACGTGATTGAAGATGTCCTCGATTACAAATACTATTCCTACGACTCAAAGCTTATGCTCGAAATAGAGTCTCCCGACGGAAAGAAAAGCTCGGTAGCGATAAAAAAGCGGGAGGGGGAGGATCTGGGGCTGGAGTTCGAGAGCTATCTCATGGACAGCGCCCGCTCATGCTCCAACCGCTGCGTTTTCTGCTTCATCGACCAGCTGCCGCCGGGCGTTAGGGATACCCTGCTTTTCAGGGACGACGACGCAAGGCTTTCCTTTCTTTTGGGTAATTATATTACTCTCACCAATTTGACTAATCGCGAAATCGAGCGTATAATCAGGCTGAAGATAAGCCCGGTGAATATTTCCGTGCACGCAACGAATCCGGAGCTTCGCGCAAGGATGCTCAGAAACAGGCGCGGAGCGGAGCTTATGGACATTATGCGGCTCTTCGCAGACGCCGGAATCGGCATGAACTGCCAGATAGTGTGCTGCCCCGGACTTAACGACGGGGAGGAGCTGAAAAGGAGCCTTTGTGACTTAAAGGCGCTTTATCCCGCGGTATCCAGCGTTTCCGTCGTGCCTGTCGGAATAACAAGGCACAGGGAGGGGCTCTATCCGCTTGAGCCGGTAGGTCCTGTAAAGGCAGCCGAAATTCTCGATATGACCGATTCCTTCGGCGAAAAATGCCTTGAGGAGCTCGGCACGAGGCTGTTTTACTGCGCGGACGAGCTCTACCTTAAAGCGGGGCGAGAGATACCCCCGGAGGAGTATTACGAGGGCTATCCGCAGATAGAAAACGGCGTGGGCATGATGCGCTCCCTCGAGGAGGAGTTCAAGGCCGCTCTTGAGGACGCGACGGAGGCCTCGCTGGAGCCTTTTTCCATGGCGACGGGCTGCGCCGCCTTCGGCTTCATTGAAAAATTACTGGAGCTTGCAAAGGCGAAATGCCCCCGCCTGAATGTTCATCCTTACGCGATAAAAAACGTATTTTTCGGCGAGACCGTGGACGTTGCGGGGCTTGTGTCGGGATACGATCTCGTATCCCAGCTCAAGGGGAAGGAGCTGGGGAAAAGGCTTCTGATACCCGCTTCGATGCTGAGGCACGGCGGCGATATGTTTTTGGACGACATGACGCTCGACGAGGCCCGGAAAGCCCTGGGCGTGCCGATAATAACCGTTCCGAACGACGGCTTTGAGCTCAAAAAAGCCATATTTGATGATTGAAATGAGGTAAGGCAATGCCAAAACCTTTGGTTGCGATAGTGGGACGCCCCAATGTCGGAAAGTCCATGCTGTTCAACAAGCTCGCAGGAAAGCGCCTCTCGATTGTGGAGGATACGCCGGGCGTGACGAGGGACAGGATATACGCGGATACGGACTGGAGGGGGCGCTCCTTTACAATCGTCGATACAGGAGGCATAGAGCCTCAGGCGGACACCGAAATCCTGAAGTTCATGCGGCAGCAGGCGGAGATAGCGATAGAAACGGCGAACGTCATAGTTTTCGTCGGGGACATCAGAACCGGCGTCACGGCGGCGGACAAGGACGTCGCCAATATGCTCCTGAGGTCAAAAAAGCCCGTAGTGCTGGCCGTAAATAAAATGGACTCCATAGGGCACACCGATCCTGAAATCTACGAGTTTTACAGCCTCGGGCTGGGCGATCCGATCGCCGTTTCGGCGGTGCACGGACACGGCACGGACGAGCTGCTCGACGCCTGCGTAGCCGCGTTCCCGCCGGAGGAGCCGGAGGAAGAGGAGAGCGACACGATAAAGGTGGCGGTCATCGGGCGTCCGAACATGGGGAAATCCTCGCTTGTAAACCTTATTCTGGGCGAGCAGAGGGTCATAGTCAGCGAGGTCGCGGGAACCACCCGCGACGCCATCGACAGCTATTTTGAAAACGAGCACGGAAAGTATGTTTTTATAGACACCGCCGGCATAAGGAGAAAGTCGAGGGTAGACGACAGGATAGAAAAGTACAGCGTCATGCGCGCCGAAATGGCGATAGACAGGGCGGACGTCTGCCTCATTATGCTGGACGCGCGCGACGGCGTCACAGAACAGGACACGAAGATAGCCGGCATCGCACATGAAAAGGGCAAGGCCAGCATAATCATAGTCAATAAATGGGACCTCATCGAAAAAGACGACAGGACCATGGACATAATGCGCGAGGAAGTCCGCAAAGGGCTGGCCTATATGACATACGCTCCGATACTTTTCATATCCGCCGTGACCGGCCAGCGTGTGAACAGGATATTCGAGCTTATCAATTACGTCAACGACCAGAGCAGCATGCGCATAACAACAGGTATGCTTAACAACGTGCTTGCGGAGGCTACGGCAAGGGTGCAGCCGCCCACCGACAAGGGCAAAAGGCTCAAGGTCTACTACATGACGCAAACGGGCATAAAGCCGCCAACCTTCGTTGTTTTCTGCAACAACGCGGAGATTTTTCACTTTTCATATCAGCGCTATCTTGAAAACCAGATACGCTCGGTTTTCGGGCTCGAAGGAACGCCTGTAAGACTCATTGTGAGGGAAAAGGGCGACAAAGAATAGGAGCATGGGCCTATGTGGTACAGTCATTATCCCTGGAACCTTATTTTGCCGTATATGCTGATAGCCGTCGTATCCTACCTGATGGGCGGCATCAACGGCGCGATAATCACATCGAAAACGTTTTACGGGAAGGACATAAGGGAATTCGGAAGCGGCAACGCAGGCCTTACAAACTTCCACCGAGTGTTCGGGACCCGTTTTCTGGCGCTTGTCATCGCAATCGACATACTCAAGACCGTGCTGCCCGTGCTTTTCGCCGGATGGTTAATGGGGCTTTCGGGCAGGAGTGTGGAGGGCAGCGCCTTCGCCGGGTTTTTTGCTATGCTCGGGCATGCCTATCCGCCGTATTACAAATTCAGGGGCGGGAAAACCGTTATGGCGGGAGGCGCCGCCGTCTGGTTCATTGACTGGAGGGTGGCCGTCATAGTCTGGCTCTCCTTTGCAATCATCGTTCTGCTGACGCGCTATGTTTCGCTCGGCTCGGTCCTTGCGGGCGCGATATATCCCTTCGCGATGGCTGTGCTTTGCTCGAATCAAGGCCCCCTTGCGCTGGTTATGGTCGTTCTCAGCGGCGCTCTGCTCATTTTCCGCCATAAGGAGAACATCAAGCGCCTTGTAAAGGGGACCGAGTCAAAAATAAAACTATAGACGAAAACTCCCGGAGGATTAGAGACAATGAGAGTATCTGTGCTGGAGAGCGGGAGCTGGGGCACGGCCCTGTCGGTTGCGCTCGCAAACAAGGGCGAGGATGTTACGCTTCACTCAATTTACGAGAAAAGGTCGGCGGAGCTTGCCGCCCTGAGGGAAAACAAGTACCTCGAAGGGGTAAGGCTGCCGGAGAACCTCAAGTTCAGCGACACGTTTGAGGAAGTAAAATCGGCTGACGCCGTATTTTTCGCTACGCCTTCCTTTGCGCTGCGAGAGACCGCAGGGCGGCTCAGGGGGATAGTGAGGGACGACGCGGTGCTCGTTTCCTGCGGAAAGGGAATAGAATCCGGAACCTCGCTCAGGCTGTCCGAGATAATCGGGCAGGAGCTGGGAAATATGGAAAGGATAGCGGCGATCTCGGGGCCTTCCCACGCCGAGGAAGTCGGAAGGGGAGTGCCCACGGGGCTTGTTTCGGCCTCGGTAAGCCTGAAGACGGCTGAGTTCGTGCAGGACCTTCTCATGTGCCAGTCGCTGCGGCTTTATACAAGCGACGACATACTGGGGGTCGAGGTCTGCGGCGCGCTTAAGAACATAATCGCGCTTTGCGCGGGCATCTGCGACGGACTGGGCCTCGGGGACAACACCAACGCCCTGCTTATGACGAGGGGGCTTTCCGAAATGGCGGACCTCGGAGAGAAGCTGGGAGGCCGTAGAGAAACCTTTGCGGGGCTTGCGGGAGTCGGGGATCTTATCGTCACCTGCACATCAAGGCATTCGAGGAACCGCCGCGCCGGGCAGTTCATAGGAAGGGGCATGAGCGCGAAGGAGGCTATGGCGGCGGTCGGAGCCACGGTCGAGGGCTATTACGCCACCAAATCCGCGGTGGAGCTTGCGGATAAGACCGACACGGCGATGCCAATATCAAGGGAGGCATACAAGGTCCTGTACGAGGGCAAGAGGCCCGAAAGCGTTGTTAAGGAGCTTATGTCGAGGGCCAAGAAAAGCGAGATAGGCGAGCCTTTCAAATAACGGGGCCGGGGCGGGGAAACCGCTCCCTTCGGCGCGTAAAATCAACATAAAAGCCGCGTAAAACGGACGGATATTCGGTCTTTTCGCAAGTTGACAAATAATGTCGTCTGTTATATACTCATCGGGGCGAATTGAAGCCCTTATTCCAGCCCCGGTGCAAAAGCGCCGGCGCTGTCTGATTGGAGAAATCTTTATGCTGACTGCTGTTGTCGGAATTAACTGGGGCGACGAGGGGAAAGGGCGCATGGTGGACCTACTTTCGTCAGACTACGACGTTGTAATCCGCTACCAGGGCGGGAACAACGCAGGGCACACCGTTATAAACGATAAAGGGAAGTTCGTGCTCAACCTTCTCCCTTCCGGCATCCTGCGAGAAAATACCGTAAACGTCATGGGATGCGGAATGGTAATCGATATAGAGCATCTTTATAAGGAAATCGGCAATCTAGTCGAAAAGGGCATAAAGATCGGACCCGCCAACCTAAAAATCAGCGACAAGGCGACCGTTTGCATGCCTTATCACAGGCTTATGGACAATCTCGAGGAGGACAGGCTCGGCGGAAAAGCGCAGGGCTCGACAAGGCGCGGGATAGCGCCCTCATATTCGGACAAATATATGAGAAAATCCATAAGAATGATGGACCTGCTTTATCCGGTGACCCTGGAAAGGAAGGTCAGGGAGCTTGTGGAGTGGAAGAACCTCGTGGTTGAAGGCGGCTACAAGGCCGATCCGATAGACTGCGGGGAGATGACGGCGTGGCTGCATAAGTTCGGCGACGTGCTTGCGCCCTATATATGCGACACGACGCTCTACCTTTCTGAAGCCATAAAAGAAGGCAAGAATATAATGTTCGAAGCCCAGCTAGGCGCTCTGAGGGACATAGATTTCGGCATTTTCCCGTATACATCGTCCTCGTCGACGCTTGCGGCCTACGCGCCGATAGGCGCCGGAGTCCCCTTTGCGAAGCTCGACAGGGTGATAGGCATTACCAAGGCGTTTTCGAGCAGCGTCGGAGGCGGTCCGTTTACGGTTGAGATGCTGGGAGAGGACGGAGACAGGCTCCGCGAAGCCGGCGGGGAATACGGAGCCGCGACGGGCAGAGCGAGAAGGATGGGCCCCTTTGACGCCGTGGCGACAAAATACGGAGTCATGCTGCAGGGAGCCACCGAGCTTGCGCTCACAAAGCTCGACATACTTTCATACATGGATAAGATACCGGTCTGCGTCGCCTACGACATAGACGGGGAGAGAGTAACGGATTTCCCGGTCGGAGACCGGCTGGAGCGCGCTAAGCCGATTATCGAATATATGGAGGGCTTCAAAACCGACATATCGGGCTGCAAGAGGAAGGAGGAGCTTCCCAAGGCGGCGCTCGACTATATAAAATATGTCGAGAAAGCTGTCGGCTGCCGGATAAAGTATGTGTCGGTAGGAGCGAGCCGAGAGCAGTATATCGTGATGGAATAAAGAATTTTCGGCGCTGTGTACTATACAGCGCCGATTTTTTATGGTATTATTGCTGAAACGGATTGGGGGGCTTTTGAATGGAAAACGAGCTTATACTGGTGCTCGATTTCGGCGGGCAGTACAAGCAGCTTATCGCAAGGAAGGTGAGGGAGCAGGGGGTCTATTCCGTGATCGAGCCCTGCACGCTTTCTATTGACAAAATTAAGGAGCTTGCGCCGATCGGAATAATCCTGACCGGAGGGCCCGACAGCGTCTACGCCGAGGATTCTCCGAAGTGCGACCCCGAGCTTTTCAGGCTGGGCATCCCCATCCTGGGCATATGCTACGGAATGCAGATAATGGCCCATCTTACGGGCGGGGAAGTGACGCCCTGCAGCGTAAGCGAATACGGGCAGATCGAAACGAGTATTGACGTTTCCTCTCGGCTTTTCGCGGGCCTTTCGGAAACGGAAACCGCGCTTATGAGCCATACGGACAGGGTAACGAGGCTGCCCGAGGGCTTCAGGCGAATAGCCTATACGCCGGACTGCGAGAACGCCGCAATGGAGAACGCAGATAAAAAGCTTTACGCCGTACAGTTCCACCCGGAGGTCGAGCACACGCCGAACGGGAAAAAGCTGCTTAACAACTTCGTATACAAGGTCTGCGGCGCGAAAGGCGATTACACGATGAAGGATTTCATCGAGAAGCAGGTGGAGATGATCCGCGCCCAGGTGGGCGAAAGCGAAAGGGTGCTGCTGGCACTCTCCGGAGGAGTGGATTCCTCGGTGTGCGCCGCTCTGCTTTCAAAAGCCATACCCGGAAGGCTCGTCTGCATATTTGTGGACCACGGACTCATGCGGAAGGACGAGGGCGACCAGATAGAGGCGGTATTTTCAAAGCGCGATCTCGTGTTCATTAGGGTCAACGCCGAAAAGAGGTTTCTTGGGAAGCTGGCGGGCGTGACCGATCCGGAGCGCAAGCGCAAGATTATAGGCGCGGAGTTTGTCCAGGTCTTCGAGGAGGAAGCAAGGAAGCTGGGAAGCATAAAATTTCTCGCGCAGGGCACGATTTATCCGGACGTGATAGAGTCGGGAGCGTATAATTCGGCAAATATAAAGAGTCATCATAATGTGGGCGGGCTTCCTGAAAATATGGAATTTAAGGAGCTTGTGGAGCCGCTCCGCAGTCTTTTCAAGGACGAGGTCAGGGCCGTGGGCTACCAGCTCGGGCTTCCCGCGTCCATTGTCGAGCGCCAGCCTTTCCCGGGGCCCGGCTTGGCCATCCGCTGCATCGGCGAAGTTACGAAGGAAAAGCTGGACATACTCAGGGAAGCCGACGCGATCTTCCGAGAGGAGCTGGAGAAGTCGGGCGAGAAGTCCCAGCAGTACTTTGCGGTGCTGACCGGCATCCGCTCGGTAGGCGTGATGGGCGACGGCCGCACCTACGACTACACGGTGGCGCTCAGAGCGGTAAACACCACCGACTTTATGACCTGCGAATACGCCAAGCTTTCGCACGAGCTTCTGGGCAGGGTATCCTCGAGAATAGCCAACGAGGTGAGCGGCGTAAACCGGGTGGTCTACGACATCACCGGAAAGCCCCCCGCGACGATCGAGTGGGAATAAGTTTATTTGTCCCGGAGCAAACCCATTTTCCCTCGAAGGGGTAAAGTGAGCTTCCATGCATAACCGAAAAAATAATAAAGATAAAGACCTTGAGATAAGTTATTTTGACTTGTTTCAGGGTCTTTTTTATTTATCTGAATGGAGTATCGGAACCTTGATATTACAGGTGTTGCGGCAGTTTTGATCAGTGGCCTTGACATGCCCCCGAGAATAGTAGCAGAAGACAAGTTAGTCCTAAGATGACATAATAAAAATTTGTTAATATTTACATAAAATAGAAAAAATAATACTATGTCAACGCCGGAATAAAAATGACCTAAAACGCCGGGCAAAAATGACCCAGAACGCCGGCAGCACTAGCACCGGTCACCCTACCGCCGGAATGCTCGCCGGCGGCGTTACTTGAACACCAGATTTTAAACGGTCCTTCAGG
>JAJUGN010000025.1 GCA_029265975.1 Clostridiales bacterium | reverse complement strand
GCTTTTCAAAGAACTTGGTTACAGCAAAAAAGCTTCGCAGAATTTCCGCCACGAATGGCGGAAAAAAGTCAAAACTGTCATTTCCGGCGGCGTGAACGTCGGAAATGACACCTCTCATGACGGGCGCGGCAGAGCGTCCGTCATTAAGCCCCCTTGTCGAAAAAGCCCTTTGGGCTTTTTCGACAGTCTGAAGCGGGAGACCTGGTTTCCCGCTTTTATTTTTTAGCAAAGAATAAAAAGCGGCGCCTTCCCTTCTGGGAAAGCGCCCAATTAAGCCAATGGGTGACTGGCAAACGGATTATCCTTCAAAAAAGCCGCTGGGCGTTTTAAGAGGGCAGATAATCCAGGGGATTTACATATTTGCCGTTAAGGGTCATTTCAAGATGCAGATGGGGATCGAGCCCGGCTTCGGCAACCGAGGTCTGGCCTACGGAGCCAATAAGGCTTCCCATTTCGACGCTGCTGCCGGTTTTAAGCTTTACGTTGTCGGCAAGATTGGAATAGACGCTCACGATTCCGCCGGCGTGCTCGATTTTTACTGTGGTCCCAGACATTCCCCCGCTTTCGACGCTTATGACCTTTCCGTCAGCTATGGCGGATACGCCGGTGCCTATATCGGATTTAATGCAAATGCCGGGATGGGTGCGCCAGTCTGCCATGGTTGCGTTGTAAATAAGCGCGTCCGCGGAATAAGGAACAAGTATGTCCCCGGATACCGGCCACATAAAGGTTGTCGGCTTTGATTTGGGGCTTGTTTTAGGCGACGCGGACGGCGCTGGCGTTTTCGGCGATACCGCGATGCTGGGCTCGGGCGTCTTGGGGGAGAATACATCCTCCGATACCGCCGGGTATTCGGGCGGGATCAGATTACTTGTATTCTTGAAGTTCAGCGTAGCCCAGATGCCGATGCCGACGGCAACCACGCATACTATAAGGGCTATGAAGAAGCCCTTATCTTTGGCTGAGAAGGGATCGCGTTGCTTATTCATGAAAATACCTCCGTATGCTCCGCTCGCATGTTATATAAGATTGATTTTACGTCCGGCGCGTGAAGCGCAGGGACCGTACAGGCAAGCGTCGAGCAATTAATAAGTATAGTGTGGTTTTCACACCCATACGTCCAAAAAAGCTCTCTGCCGCAATTTTTGACGGCAAAGAGCTTTTTTATACAGATTTTATGGAAAAATTTTCATCTGTTTCATTTCGGAGGTTTTTTATATGCGTATATTGAAAAAAGCGTTTCTCCCGGGATATTCAGCCGCGTCGAAAAGCTCTTCCTCGATCCTGAGGAGGCGGTTGTATTTTGCGACTCGGTCGCTTCTCGAAGGGGCGCCGGTTTTTATCTGTCCCGCGTTTACCGCTACCGCGACGTCGGCTATCGTGGTGTCTTCCGTTTCTCCGCTGCGGTGGGAAATTACGGCGGTGTAACCCGCGCGGTTTGCGGTTTGTATGGTATTGAGGGTTTCGGTCAGCGTGCCTATCTGATTGAGCTTGATCAGTATCGAGTTGGCGACGCCCATGGAAATGCCCTTTTCAAGGCGGTCGACGTTAGTGACAAAAAGATCGTCGCCCATTATCTGAATTCTGCCGCCGAGCGATTCGGTAAGGAGCTTCCAGCCCTCCCAGTCGTCCTCTGCCATGCCGTCTTCAAGCGATACAATGGGGTAATTGTCGACGAAGCCTTTCCACATGCCTACCATTTCGGCGCGGGAAAGCTTCTTTTTAGACTTCGGCATCAGATAATAGCCGCCGTCTTCATTTACAAACCATTCAGATACAGCGGGATCCAGAGCAATCAAAAAGTCATCTCCCGGCTTGTAGCCCGCGGCTTCTATGGCCCTGACAAGAGCCCTCAGCGCGTCCTCGTCCTCGGCGAGATTCGGGGCGTAGCCGCCCTCGTCTCCGACTCCCGTCGAGGGAGCCACCTTCTTCAGCGTGTGGAATACCTCCGAGCACATGCGGAGACCTTCGCGGAAGCTCGGGGCCGAAACGGGCATTATCATGAATTCTTGGATGTCCACGTTGTTTGATGCGTGCGCTCCGCCGTTTAAGACGTTCATCATGGGGACCGGAAGGGTTTTTGCGTTCACGCCTCCTATATAATTGTAAAGCGGAATTCCCAGGGCCTCGGCCGCCGCCTTGGCGGAAGCCAGGGATACGCCGAGAATGGCGTTTGCTCCGAGCCTGGATTTGTTTGGAGTCCCGTCCAGCTCGCAGAGCATCTTGTCTATCGAAACCTGATCCATGGCGTTCAGGCCCAGCATGCATTCGGCTATTTCGGTGTTGACGTTCTCCACTGCCTTGAGGACGCCCTTGCCCGAATAGCGGCTTTTGTCGCCGTCGCGAAGCTCGCATGCTTCAAAAATACCGGTTGACGCGCCTGAAGGCACGGCCGCCCGGCCTACCGTGCAGTCGTCAAGCGTCACTTCGACCTCTATTGTAGGGTTGCCGCGAGAGTCGAGGATTTCCCTTGCCAGCACTTCTGTGATTTCGAGATTAAATTTCATTCAGCGTTCCTCCGATTAGTTATTGAAGCGGCTATATTATCAAACTTTGCCCGGTCATCTCGACGGGCTTTTGCAGACCCATCAGTTCAAGCATAGTCGGGACGATGTCGGAGAGTCTGCCGTCCTTAAGCCTGACGGACGCGCCTACAACGATGAAGGGTACGGGACTTAAGGTATGCGAGGTGCTTGGAGAACCGTCGTCCTCATAAAGCCTGTCTGCGTTGCCGTGGTCTGCGGTCACGATTGCCACCCCGCCCATGCTTCTGACGGCGTCAAGAACGCGGCCGAGACAGGCGTCGACGGTTTCCACGGCTTTTACCGCCGCCTCGAACACCCCGGTGTGCCCCACCATGTCGCAGTTTGCGAAGTTTATTATAACCGCGTCGTATTTGCCGGAGAGAATCTGCCGGCAGGCCTCGTCGCAGACCTCGTTTGCTTTCATTTGAGGAATCAGGTCATAAGTCGGGTAATCTCTAGACGACGGGATCAGTATCCTGTCCTCGCCTTTGAAGGGCTGTTCAACGCCGCCGTTGAAGAAGAATGTCACATGAGCGTATTTTTCCGTTTCGGCTATCCGAAGCTGAGTCATGCCCAGCCTGCTCAAAAATTCCCCGAAGGTGTTTTTCGGCGTTTCCGGAGGAAAAGCCACTGAAACATTGGTAAAATCCGCATCGTATTGGGTTGCGCATACGAAGTCGGTGCGCAGGAAGCCGCCGCGGCGTGCAAATCCGCTGAAACGCTCTTCGGTAAAGGCGCGCGTAAGCTCTCTTGCCCTGTCGGGGCGGAAGTTGAGAAAAATTACGGTATCGCCTTCCTTTACGCGGCCTTCCGGGGATATTATAACCGGCTCGATGAATTCGTCCGTCTTTCCGTTTTCATATGAAGCAAGGACGGCCTTGACGGGGTCATCGGCCCGCAAGCCGTCTCCGGAAACAAGCGCGTCGTATGCCTTCTGTATGCGGTCCCAGCGGTTGTCGCGGTCCATAGCGTAAAATCTTCCCACAATCGTGGAAACGGCCGCGCCGTACTCGGCGCATTTCTCGACGCAGCTGCGCATATAGTTTACGCCGCTGGTTGGAGAGGAGTCTCTTCCGTCGGTAAAGCAGTGGACAAAAACCCTTTCGGCGCCCTGCCTTTTACAGAGCTCGAGCGCCGCCCAGAGATGCCTTAAATCGCTGTGGACGCCGACGTCTGAAAGCAAAATGAAAAGATGAACCGCGGCGCCTTTTTTCACCGCGCGGCTTATCGCCCCGACATAAACCTCGTTTTGATAAAACGAGCCGTCGTTTATAGAATTGGTGATACGCAGCAGGTTCTGGTACACTATCCTGCCTGCGCCTATGTTCATGTGACCCACTTCGCTGTTGCCCATGGTGCCCTCGGGAAGCCCCACGTCCACTCCGCTCGCCGAGAGCCGGGAGTGGGGGCAAGTTTTAAGAAGCTCGTCCATGACGGGCGTTTCAGCCGCGGCGATGGCGTTTCCGATGCCGCGAGGGGCAAGACCGTAGCCGTCCAGAATGATTAGCGCTGTCGGTGCTTTCATTAATTGTTTCCTCCGATCAAGACGTCTACTGGTTTGCGGCTTCGATTATCGCGGCGAAATCGGAAGGGTTGAGAGAAGCCCCTCCTACAAGCGCCCCGTCGATGTCGGGCATGGCGAAAAGCTCGGCGGCATTTTTCGGATTGACGGAGCCGCCGTACTGTATTGTTACGGCTCTGGATATTCTGGCTCCGTAAAGACCGCGTATAACCGAGCGTATTTTGTTGCATATCTCGTTCGCGTCCTCCGCCGTGGCTGTTTTTCCCGTTCCGATAGCCCAGACGGGCTCGTACGCTATGATGACATGCCTCATTTTATCGGAAGGAACGCCGTACAGGGCAAGCTTGACCTGCATTGACACGAGCTCTTCGGTAACGCCCTGCTCTCGCTGCTTAAGAGTTTCGCCTACGCAGACTATGGGGTTAAGCTGCGCGCCAAGCGCGGCCTTAACCTTCGCGTTTACAAGCTCGTCCGTTTCCCCGTAATAGGCGCGGCGCTCGCTGTGGCCGATTATGACATACTTTACGCCGAGATCGCGAAGCTGGTTTGCGGAAACCTCTCCGGTGAAGGCTCCGCTTTCCTTGTCGCTTAAGTTCTGAGCGCCGACTGCGATGCGGCAGTCCTTAAAGGCCTTGACGGCCTGCGGAAGCATTACAAAGGGAGCGCAGACAAGCATATCGCAGTGGCGCGCCTTCCCGGAAAGCTGACGAAGCGTCTCCGAGTATTCTTTTATATCGGAGGGGAGCAGGTTCATTTTAAAGTTGCCTGCCACAACGGTTTTTCTGTATTTTCTGTTCAAAGCACAGTCCTCCAGACGCTTATTTATCGAGCAGGCATACTACGCCGGGCAAGTCTATTCCCTCGAGGAACTCCAGGGAAGCGCCCCCGCCTGTGGAAATATGGGTGATTTTGTCCTCAAAGCCGAACTTGCTGACCGCCGCCGCGCTGTCTCCTCCGCCGATGATCGTAATCGCTTCCGATTCCGCCATAGCCTTGGCTACCGCAACTGTCCCGGCGGCGAACGCGAGATATTCGAAAACGCCCATGGGGCCGTTCCATATGACGGTGCCCGCGGATTTAATCGAGCCCGCGAAAATCTCGGCGGTCATAGGTCCTATGTCCAGCCCCATCTTGTCCTCGGGAATGGCGTCCGCGGAGACAACCGAGCTTTCCGCAGAGTCTGAAATCTCGGATGCGATTACAGAGTCGACGGGCAGAAGCAGGGAAACGCCTTTTCGAGAAGCCTTTTCAATTACCTCACGCGCGTAATCAAGCCTGTCCAGTTCGCAGAGCGATTTGCCGATTTCCTTACCCTGCGACTTCAGGAAGGTATATGCCATGCCGCCGCCTATGAGTATAGTATCCGCTTTTTCGAGAAGGTTATTAATAACCCCGAGCTTGTCGCTGACCTTGGAGCCTCCCAAAATCGCCACAAAGGGCCTTTTGGGATTATTAAGAGCGCCGCCGAGCACAGTGAGCTCCCTGTCAAGGAGCATGCCGCTGACCGCGGGGAGAAAATGAGAAACCCCTTCGGTAGAAGCGTGGGCGCGGTGGACGGTGCCAAAAGCGTCGGAGACAAATATGTCCGCCATTTCCGCGAGCTTTTTGGCGAAAGCAGGGTCGTTTTTCTCCTCCTCCTTATGGTAGCGGAGGTTTTCAAGCAGCATTATCTCGCCCGGCTTCAGGTTTGCGGCCAGACTGCGGGAATCGTCGCCTACGACGTCCTTAGAAAGCTTTACGGGCCTGCCAAGAAGCTCCGAAAGCCTTTTGGCGACCGGTTTCATTGAAAGTCCGGGGACCCACTCCCCGCCGGGCCGCCCGAGGTGAGAGCAGGCGATTACGGCCGCTCCGCCTTCAAGCAGGTATTTTATCGTGGGAAGGGAGGATGCGATGCGAATATCGTCGGTTATCTCGCCCGTCTTTTTATCGAGGGGGACATTGAAATCGCAGCGCAGAAGCACTTTCTTGCCCCTGATATCGATATCCCTGACAGTCTTCTTGTTGCAGTTCATTATACCTTCTCCTTTATTGAATTTTGAAAATCAATCCGTTTTCGCAATCGAGGACATTTCGCCGGCCTGCTTAAGATTAGGGAAGCCCTGCTGGCGCAGAGCCTCATAGCACAATACGGCCGCAGAATTCGCCAGATTAAGGCTTCTTGCCTCGCTGACCATAGGCAGACGGATGCATCTGTCACGGTATTTTTCTCTCAGAAATTCAGGAAGACCGGCGGTTTCCTTCCCGAGCAGAATGTAGGTTCCGTCCGTAAACTCGGCTTCGCAATACGCGCGGGGAGCCTTCGTCGTGGCAAGCCATATGTTAGCATCACCATTTTTGAGAAAAAAATCGTCCAAATTATCATAGACCCTTAAATCCACGAGATGCCAGTAATCAAGCCCTGCGCGTTTTACGGCCCTGTCTGAAATGTCAAACCCGAGCGGCCGTATAAGATGGAGAACGCTGCCCGTCGCCGCGCAGGTCCGCGCGACGTTTCCGGTATTCATGGGGATTTCAGGCTCCACAAGAACCAAATTAACCATAGGACGCCATTTCCTTCCTCTAAACGCGTGAGTACATTGTATTCCAATAACCCATATTTTTCAATAGCGATTTTTAATAAAAAAAAGTGAAATATACTGGTTTTAATAACTTTTTAACTAATATTAACTAAAAGTTAATTAATTATAAACAGTGGCCATAATAGATTGACAAAAAGGCGATGTGCGGTATACTAATTCCACAAAGGACAAAAGGAGCCATTATATGGATAGGCTTTTCATAGTTATACCCTGCTACAACGAGGAAGAGGTTCTTCCCGAAACCTCCGGACGGATACGCGAAAAAATGCGCCGGCTGATAAGCGATGGAAAAATCGCCGCCGACAGCCGCGTGCTTTTTGTGGACGACGGCTCAAGGGATCGGACCTGGGAGATGATACTCGAGCTTCACCGGCAGGACAGCCTTTTTTCGGGAGTGAAGCTCAGCCGGAACAAAGGGCATCAAAACGCGCTCCTGGCGGGGCTCACTGCCTCCAGGGACCTGGCCGACATGACCATTTCTATGGACGCTGACCTGCAGGACGATATAAACGCAGTTGACGAGATGTTGGATAAATACAAAAGCGGCTGCGACGTTGTCTACGGCGTTAGGAGCGCCAGAAAGAAAGACACCTTTTTCAAAAGGGTTACCGCGGAGGGCTTCTATAAGCTGATGCGGGCTCTCGGAGGCGAGGTGGTGTTCAATCACGCGGATTACAGGCTCCTTAGCCGCCGCGCGCTTTCCGCGCTCCTAGAATATCAGGAATCGAACCTTTTCCTGCGCGGCATAGTGCCGATGATAGGCTTCAAGTCGGACACGGTCAGTTATGAGCGCGGAGAGAGGTTCGCGGGGGAGAGCAAATACCCGCTCCGGAAGATGATGGCGTTCGCTGCCGACGGAATCACTTCTCTTTCCGCAAAGCCGATGAGGATGATAATCACCTGCGGCGCAGCGATTACGCTTCTGGCGTTTGTGCTTCTGCTCTTTGCGATTATAGGACAGGCAAGGGCCGGCGCGTCTTCAGGCTGGAAAATAGCGGCGCTGTCCGTCTGGGTCGTCGGAGGCATGATACTCACGGCCGTAGGCGTCGTCGGAGAATATGTAGGGAAGATATACCTTGAGACGAAAAAACGGCCTCGATTTATAATCGAAACCTTTGTTAACAAAGATTGAGCAAATAAAGGCCCCACTCTCATATATTGGCACTGAGAGGGGGGCTTTTTATGCATATCACTCCATATAACAGAGAAAAAGCCGTCGCTTACGCCCATAAATGGGCCTACAAGCGGAATCCAAGATACTACGATTACGAAAATATCGGCGGCGACTGCACCAACTTCGCGTCCCAGTGCATATTGAGCGGCGGCGCGGTCATGAACTATACTCCCGACATCGGCTGGTACTATATAAACGCAAACGATCGCAGCCCCTCCTGGACGGGGGTTAACTTCCTGTATTCGTTCCTTGTTTTCAACAAAGGCCCGGGCCCTTTTGCAAAGGAGTCGGGAATTGAGGAAATACTGCCCGGAGACCTGGTTCAGCTTAAATTTGAACGGGGGCTTTTTCAGCACACGCCCTTGGTGGTGGAGGTCGGCAATCCGCCCGCCCCCAACAGCGTCCTCGTTGCGGCGCATACGTTTGACTGCGATTTCAGGCCGCTTTCAAGCTTTGAATACTCGGCGGCGAGATTTCTTCATATTATGGGTGTCAGGAGGTTCTGACAACGACGCGGAGCGGGGCCGCCAAATCGCAGCCCCGCCCCGCATTATAAAAGAGGTCGGGTAGTGTTAATATTTAATGCAGGAATGAAATTGTGGCGCTCAGGTCAGGACCACCTCGTCGCCGCATACCCTGTATATGCCGGCGTCCATGCCCTGATCCTTCGTTATTTTTATCATATAGTCGTTTATGCGGCCGAACATCGGATCGCCGCTTTTTACGACATATGGCGCGCAGTCCTCCGGAAGGTAGGCGGGAAGATACGAGACTTTTGTGATTTTTTTATCCTCAATCTCCCATTTTGCCACCATTGTCATGTACGAGTCCATAGGGAAGCAGCGGGTTGTGGTTTTGAAGGCGTCGCTTATGGCGGTCATCTCAAGGTGGCTTTTTGAGGAATACATTTCCTGGCCGGTCTGCCCCTTCTGGCGCTGGTCCTGAAGCATATTGTGGACTTCCTCCATGGCAAAGTTGCCGAGGCTGTAAAATATGGCCTTTCCCTTATAGATTTCGACGGGCTTAAGTATGTGCGCGTGGTGGCCAAGTATGAGATCCGCTCCGGCGTCTATGGCAAAGTGCCCGTAGTAACGCTGGTAATCGGCGATGACGCCTTCCTTGAAATGAACGCCCCAGTGGATGGAGACTATCACAATGTCAGCCTTTTCCCTGGCTTCGCGTATGTCCTCGGTCATATGCTTGAGGTCGTCGGGATGGGGAAAGGTAAAAACGCGGCAGGGGGTGCCCGGCTGGTCGTGCTCGACGGGGACGTAAGCGGTTATGCCTCTGGCCGGATTGCATCCCGGACGGTTCTCCTCGGCCCAAAAGCCCTGAGGAAGAATGCTGCAGTAGCCGAGGAAAGCCACCCTTGTGCCCTTCACATCTATAATAGGATAGCGCCTTGCCTCCGCCTCGTTTTCTCCGGCGCCCGTAAGATAAAGTCCCGCCTCTCGTATATGCCGGAGGGTATCCCTGAATGCGGTGCGTCCGTAATCGAGAGCGTGGTTTGAAGAAAAGGAAACGACGTCGAAACCGGCGTCCTTCATCGCTCTCGCAACCCCGGGCACGGAGGAGCAGCCCATCCTTGTGCAGCTTGAAAGCTCCAGGTTGGAGCTGAGGACGGACTCGAGCTGAGCGAAGCAGAGATCGCCCGAATTAAAAAGGCCCTCTACATGCCTGAAAGAGGAAGAAAGGTCATCGCGATAGGGCGCGCAGTCTCCCACAGCGTACATGGTCAATTTCTCCATTTGCGCCGCATACCTCCCTGAATTTTTTGTTTTATATATAATAAATTAGACTTAAGAAGCCGAAAGCGCAATACCATTCCGTTTTTTTGTGCTGAATGCACTTTTGAGGCGAGGAATTTATAAAGCAAGCCCCAATTCAGGCTTCGGCCCGAACCGGGGCTTGCGTAAAGGCAGGCATTATAACTGAAAAGGGGTTAAATTTTCAGGCCGGTAAGATAGCGCCTCAGCATATCCAAGGCGTTATTCACCGCCGAGGTCCTGATGCGGCCCCTGTCCGCGCCGAGATGAAGAGACCGGCAGTAGGCGCCGTCTATTGCGGAAAGCGCAACAAAAACCGTTCCCACCTCGTTCCCGCGCTCGTCCCTGTCAGGACCCGCGACGCCCGTTATCCCGAGCCCGAATTCGGTTCCGAGCCTCAGGCGTATCCCTTCGGCCAGGGCCTTCGCGGCTGCGGCGCTTACGGCGCCCTCCTTTTCCAAAAGCTCGGCGGGAACGTCCGCCATCAGGGTTTTGGCGTTGTCCGAATATGTCACCGCTCCGCCCTTAAAACACTTTGAGGCTCCGGGAATGTCCGTAAGGCGCTTCTGCAGAAGACCGCCGGTGCAAGACTCCGCCGCCGCGACCGTAAGGTTCTTTTCTCTAAGTATACGGAGAACGACGCTCTCCAGGCTGTCCTCGTCGATTGCGTAAATTATATCTCCGAGAGCTTCGCGCACCTTTTCTATGACCGGCGCCATCAACGCCTCGCATTGCTCCGCGGTGTCCGCCATAGCCGTAACCCGGAGCATCACCTCCCCTTCCTTTGCATAAGGGGCGAGAGTCGGGTTTTTCAGCTCCGTCATCAGGTCTCGGAGCCGGTCCTCGACGGCGCTTTCTCCCATTCCGAAAATGCGTATGCTGTGCGACAGGATTTCCGTTTCCGAGAGGGCCTTCAGGTACGGCACCGCGCAGTTGTTGAACATGGCGTTGCATTCCCTCGGAGGACCCGGCAGCATGATAACGTGCTTGCCGTCTCCGCGGAAGGCGCAGCCGGGCGCGGTTCCCCATTCGTTATGGAAAATAGTGCAGCCCTCGGGCAGCATGGCCTGCTGCATATTGTTCTCCGTAAATTTAGTGGTATGGAGGCTTTTTTCAAAGTAGCTGCGTATGCATTCCGCCTCTTCCTCGTTAAAAACAAGCTTTTTTCCGAAGCACTCCGCGAGGGTCTGCTTCGTAAGGTCGTCATAGGTCGGACCGAGCCCGCCGGTGGTTATTATTATATCTGCGCGACGCTTGGCTATTTCGACCGCCAGACGAAGCCGGGACGGGTTGTCGCCGACAACCGTATGGAAGTAGACGTTTATTCCGAGTGCGGACAGGCCCTCGGATATGTCCCTTGCGTTCGTGTTGACCGTGTTGCCGAGCAGAAGCTCCGTGCCTACGCCGATTATTTCCGCAACAAGTGCCATTTTTGCGCCCCCTCTTTGTATTTTTATATCAGTCGCCGTCCAAGCGAACCGTTTCTATCCCGGAAATCGCTTCCTCAACAAGAGCTTCTATGTCGAGCCGAGCTTCCGCGGCTTCGACATCCTCGAGACGCGGCTTTGTTTTCGGATGCCTGGGGGTAAAGACCGTGCAGCAGTCCTCGTAGGGAAGGACAGAGGTTTCAAAGGTGCCGATTTTGCGTGCGATGCCGACGATTTCCTCTTTGTCCATACCGATAAGCGGACGCAAAACGGGCAGGCTGCAGCAGGCTTCCGTGACCGCCATCGCCTCCATGGTCTGGCTTGCGACCTGACCCAAGTTTTCACCGGTTATTATGCCTTTGCAGCCGTGCATCTCGGCGACCTTCTGCGAAATCCGCATCATAAAGCGGCGCATTATCAGAGTAAAGTAATCCTCGGGGCATTTTGCACGTATCTCTTCCTGTATATGCGTGAAGGGGACTATGTCCACCTTCAGTTCCCCGCAGTAGTTCTGAAGGATGGAGGCCAAATCCAAAACCTTCCGCTTGGCGAGCTCCGAGGTGTAGGGGAAGGAAAAAAAGTGGAGAGGCACGAGCTTAAGGCCGCGCTTTGCCATCATGTAAGACGAAACGGGGCTGTCTATCCCGCCGGACAGCAGGGTAACGGCGCGCCCGCTCGTACCTACGGGCAGGCCTCCCGCTCCGCGCACTCCGCCTGCATGGACGTAAGCCGAGTAGTCCCTCACCTCGACGTTGACGACGAGCTCCGGCTCGTGCATATCCGGAGTGAGGTTCGGGAAAGCTTCATGAAGCTCTCCTCCAATATACTGCGAGAGCGCGATCGAGGTCATAGGAAAGCTCTTGTCAGAGCGCCGGGTTTCGACCTTGAAGCTTTTGGCCGAGGAAAGCTCCTCTGAAAGATAGGACTTCGCCGTTTCCAGTATCGCTTCGGGCGACTTTTCGCAGGCGGCGGCGCGGGAAAGCGAAATCACCCCGAAAACCTGACGCAGCGCCGAAAAAACCTCGTCCATGTCGCAGCCATCGTCCAGCGGCTCGACATATACGGTTGACTGAACGGAATATATGCGGAACCTGCCGAGATTTTTGAGGCGCTTGCCGATGTTCGCAATCAGTCTTTGCTCAAAATATCTGCGGTTTAGCCCCTTGAGCACAAGCTCTCCGAGCTTGAGAAGTATTATGTCGTTCAATTGCAGTTCTCCTTGTTACTCTGCTTTTTCGGTGAAGGATATGTTCCTGTACTGTATCGCCTCGGACAGATGCCCGGGGAGTATCTCATCGCTCCCGGCAAGGTCGGCTATGGTCCTCGCGACCCTGAGTATCCTGTCGTAGGAGCGACCGGTAAGTCCAAGCCTCATATACGCGCTTTCCATCAGTTTACCGCATTTGTCATCGAGTTTGCAATACTCTTCTATCGCGCGCAGCGGCATATTTGCGTTGCACTCGACTCCGCGGGCGCGCTGCCGCTCTCTTGCTGCATTGACCCTCTCTCGTATGACGGCCGAGCTTTCTCCGTCGCCCCTTGCGGACAGCTCGTCATATTCAAGCGGGGGCACGTCAACAAAAATGTCTATCCGGTCCAAAAGAGGACCCGAAATGCGGTCGTGATAGCGTTTGACCGAGGACTCGGAGCAGGTGCAGCGGTTAGACGAATGCCCGTACCAGCCGCACTTGCAGGGGTTCATGGCGCAGACCAGCATGAAGCGGCTCGGGTATGTCGCGCCGCCGGCTGCGCGCGATATTGTGACCTGGCCGTCCTCCATGGGCTGGCGCAGAACCTCCAGCACTTCGCTCCGGAACTCGGGAAGCTCGTCCAGGAACAAAACGCCGTTGTGCGATAGCGAAATTTCGCCCGGCTTCGGATTGGAGCCGCCGCCGGACATGGCTGCCGCCGACAGAGTATGGTGCGGGCTGCGGAAGGGTCTTTGCGTGACGAGGGGATTTTTGCGGCTCGTAAGCCCCATTACGGAATGTATTTCCGTGGTTTCGAGCGCTTCGCTGCGGCTCATTTCGGGAAGAATGCCCGGCAGGCGCTTTGCGAGCATGCTTTTTCCGGCCCCGGGAGGCCCGCTCATGAGCACGTTATGACCGCCCGCGGCGGCAATCTCAAGCGCCCTCTTTGCGGCGTACTGGCCCTTGACCTCGGAATAGTCCGGCGCGGCATGCTTAAAATCAGAAAGAAGCGGCATTTCGGCGGGTCGTATCTTCGCGGAGCCGTCGAGGTGCGCAAGAAGCTCCCTGACATGAGACACTGGATATATGGCGAGATTTTCCGCAAAACTCGCCTCCGCAGCGTTCTCCTCGGGAACGAAAAGAGCTTCTATCCCGAGCCGCTCGGCGCCGAGCGCCATCGGCAAAGCGCCCGGAACGGGTCGAACCTCGCCTCCCAGCGAAAGCTCGCCTATAAAGGCGGCGTTTTCGGGAATGTTTTTTATATCGCCGGAAGCCGCGAGTATGCCGATAAGGACCGGCAGGTCGTAGACGGTTCCCGCTTTTTTCGTGTCTGCGGGCGCAAGGTTGACCGTAATGCGGCTCACGGGGAATTTGAGCGAACAGTTTTTGATGGCGGCGCGCACCCGCTCTCGCGCTTCGCGGACGGCTGCGTCAGGAAGTCCGACTATCTCGAAAGCGGGCAGTCCAGAAGAAAGGAAGCACTCCACGGAGACCTCGTAGCCCGATATTCCGTTAAGACCGAGCGAGCGTACTTTTGTGACCATATGAGCTTCTCCTTTCAATGATTAGCGTTAATCCGATTTTTAACCCCGAACGGGAGCGGCGGACGCGAGGCCCCAAGGAATCCTTTTTTTCAGATGGCGCCGACTATGCCCCGAACGCCAAAAAATCCTTAAATCATACTTAAGGGAAAAGGCGAGCAGCGAAGTTGCCGGGAAATTCGGCATGCAGGAAAAGCGGGGCGCTTATTCGGAAACGAAAGTCAGCAGGGGGCCGGACAAGAAAGGCGCTAGACAACAAAAAGCTTGCTTAAGCGGATAGCATATTATCTGTAGGTTTAGAAAAACTACCCTTTATTTAGAAGTTTAGGATCGGGACGCGGACCGCGCGGACAGGAGGCTCTGAAAAAGCCTAAATACAAAGCTCCCGGCGCCTGATAATCGGCCGCGGCGAAGCCTTGCGATAAAGAAAAAATAAATCTATAAAGTGAAAATATACAAAGCATAAAATTTAAGCGTTTCTGAAATTTATATAGCATATAATAACATTTATTTACGGTAAGTGCAATTTTTTTGGAAAGAACAAGGGGAATCGGCATAAAATAGTGCGATATTTTTAAGGGGAGAGTTTACTTTGTTGCCGCAAAGTGTTAAAATGCTATTGCTGAATTAGATATAATACCCTAATTATACTATATTTTTTTAGGAGGACTCAAATGGCAAGGAAACTAAAAACTATGGACGGAAACACGGCGGCCGCCCATGTTGCTTATGCCTTTACGGAAGTCGCGGCGATATTTCCGATAACGCCTTCGTCCGTTATGGCAGAGCTTGTAGATCAGTGGTCGGCAGGAGGGCTCAAGAACGTTTTCGGTCAGACGGTTAAGGTCGTTGAAATGCAGTCCGAGGGCGGCGCCGCCGGCGCCGTGCACGGCTCGCTTGTCGCTGGAGCGCTTACCACGACGTTTACGGCGTCTCAGGGCCTTCTTCTCATGATACCGAACATGTACAAGATCGCCGGAGAGATGACGCCCAATGTCATACACGTTTCTGCGCGCGCGCTTGCTACACATGCGCTCTCGATTTTCGGCGACCATTCGGACGTAATGGCCTGCCGCTCGACGGGCTATGCGATGATGGCCTGCTCCAGCCCTCAGGAGGTCATGGATCTCGGCGCTGTGGCGCACCTTGCTTCTATCAAAGGCAGCCTGCCGGTTCTGAATTTCTTCGACGGCTTCCGCACATCACATGAGCAGCAGAAAATAGAGGTGTGGGACTACAAGGATCTCGCCGAAATGGTGGATAAGGACGCCCTCGCCAAATTCCGCCGCCGCGCGAACAATCCGAACCATCCTCACCTTTTCGGCTCTGCAGAGAATCCCGACACCTTCTTCCAGCACAGGGAGGCCTGCAACGGCGTATACGACACATTCCCGGCGGCTGTCGAGGAATACATGGATAAGGTTAACGCAAAGCTCGGCACAAACTACAAGCTTTTCAACTACTACGGAGCGCCTGACGCGGAGCGAGTCATTATCGCCATGGGTTCGGTCTGCGAAGCGGCAGAGGAAGTCGTAGACTACCTTAACGCAAGGGGCGAGAAGGTCGGCCTCGTAAAGGTCCGCCTCTACCGTCCGTTCAGAGCAGACAGGCTCATTGAAGCGATACCGGGCACAGTAAAGGCGATCGCCGTGCTCGACAGGACAAAGGAGCCCGGCTCTTTGGGAGAGCCCCTCTATTTGGACGTTGTGAACGCCCTTCGCGGCTCAAAGCTGAGCGGTGCCGCTGTGGTAGGCGGGCGCTACGGACTCGGCAGCAAGGATACAACGCCCGGAGCCATCATCTCGGCGTTCGACAACCTGAAGAGCGCGTCACCTAAAAACGGTTTTACCATCGGGATAGTGGACGACGTCACAAACCTTTCGCTCCCCATCACAGAAGAGCCTGATACGACCGCACCCGGAACGGTTTCCTGCAAATTCTGGGGCCTCGGCTCCGACGGCACGGTGGGAGCAAACAAGAACAGCATAAAGATAATCGGCGACCATACGGACAAGAAAGTTCAGGCATACTTCCAGTATGACTCCAAGAAGTCCGGAGGCGTCACCATCTCCCATCTGCGCTTCGGCGACAAGCCAATCAAGTCCACCTATTATGTTACAAAGGCGGATTTCGTAGCCTGCCACAATCCTTCCTATATCGAGAAGTTTGATATCGTTCAGGACGTTAAACCGGGCGGCACCTTCCTTTTGAACTGCTCATGGGATATCGACGAGCTTAGCGAGCGTCTGCCGGCTGCGGCGAAGCGCCACCTCGCCAACAACAACATCAGGTTCTTCACCTGCGACGCCATAAAGGTAGCCAAAGAGCTGGGGCTCGGCAACCATACAAACATGATTCTCCAGGCCGCCTTCTTCAATCTGGCAAATATCATACCCATCGAAGAAGCGACGAAGTATATGAAGGACGCCATAGTCACGTCCTACGGCAAAAAGGGCGAGGCCGTCGTGAAAATGAATCAGGCCGCAGTGGACGCGGGTCTTACTGAGGTAAGGGAAGTGAAGGTTCCCGCCGAGTGGAAGAACGCCGTTGACCGCAAGGAAAAATCGGAGATTGAGAGCAACCGTCCGGAGCTTGTAAAATACGTCGAGGAAGTGCTCGTCCCGGTAAACAATATGCGCGGAGACAGCCTGCCGGTTTCAACTTTCCTGCCCACCTCAAACGGCGTTCTGCCGCAGGGAACAGCGGCGTTTGAGAAGCGCGGAATTGCCGTCGACGTGCCTGAATGGATACCCGAAAACTGCATCCAGTGCACCCAGTGCTCATATGTCTGTCCTCATGCCGTAATCCGCCCCTTCGCGCTCAGCAAGAGCGAGGTCGAAGCGGCTCCCGCGGGTCTTAAGAGCGTACAGATGACCGGAAAGGGCTGCGAGGAATATTCCTTCGCCATTTCGGTGTCGGTGCTGGACTGCACGGGCTGCGGAGTATGCGCCAACGTATGTCCCGCAAAGAACAAGGCGCTCGTGATGAAGCCTATCGAGACACAGATGGATGAGCAGAAGAATTTCAGTTATAACGAAAAGAAGCTTTCCAAAAAAGAGCTGCCTTTCAAGGCGGACACGCTGAAGGGTTCACAGTTCAGAAAGCCGCTTTTGGAGTTCAGCGGGGCTTGTGCCGGCTGCGGCGAGACGCCCTATGCAAAACTCGTGACGCAGCTCTTCGGCGACAGGATGTATATCGCCAACGCGACGGGCTGTTCGTCGATCTGGGGCGGCAGCGCGCCCAGCACCCCATATACCGTCAATGAGGAAGGAAAGGGACCCGCCTGGGGCAACTCCCTCTTTGAGGATAACGCCGAGTTCGGCTTCGGAATGGCTGTCGCGAGCAAGCAGCGCAGGGCCAAAGCGAAGGAGATTGCGGAGGACGTTGCGGCTAACAGCAAGAGCGCGGAGGTAAGAGCCGCGGCGGCCGAGTGGGTAGCGGCGTTTGACGACGCCGAGGCCTCAAAAACGGCCGGAGCGAAGCTTGAGGCCGTGCTTGCCGAGCGTATGAAGGTCAGCGACTGCGAGCATGTCGCCGAGCTGTATGAGATGCGGGACCTGTTCGTTAAACCCTCCGTATGGGTATTCGGCGGCGACGGCTGGGCGTACGATATCGGCTACGGCGGCCTTGACCATGTGCTCGCAAGCGGAGAAAACATAAACGTCCTTGTGTTTGACACGGAGGTCTATTCAAATACGGGCGGCCAGGCGTCCAAAGCCTCCCAGATCGGGCAGGTTGCGCAGTTCGCCGCCGCGGGTAAGGGCACAAAAAAGAAGGACCTCGCGCAGATGGCGATGTCCTACGGCTATGTGTATGTGGCTCAGATTGCGCTGGGCGCAAATTATATGCAGACGCTCAAGGCGATAATGGAAGCGGAAGCCTACGACGGCCCGTCCCTTATCATCGCATACGCGCCCTGCATCAACCACGGCTCCAGAAGCGGCATGGGCAAGTCCATACTGACTGAGAAGCAGGCTGTCGAGGCAGGATACTGGAACATCTTCCGCTTTGACCCGCGCCTTGCCGAGGAGGGCAAAAATCCGCTCTCTATTGACAGCAAGGAGCCTACGGCGAGCTACAACGACTTTATTATGAGCGAGGTCAGATATACTTCGCTGCTCCAGAGCTTCCCGGAAAGAGCCAAGGCGCTGTTTGCGACCGCGGAGAAAAACGCCAGGGAGAAATACGAGAAGCTGGTGGCACAGAAGGAAATGTACGAGAAAAAATAGCGTAAATGCCAAGGAGAGGGGTAAAAAAGGCCCCTCTCCTCTTTGTTGCGTCAGTCCAGGTATTTAGCGCCGTAGCAGTCAAGAGAAAGGATGTCGGAAAGCTCCGTAAGTATCGGTGCCATTCCGCCTTCTCCGTACCTGACCGGGCTGTCGGATAATTTGTCTCCTGATTTTTTGGGGATGGTGAATTTCAGGTTTGTGCTTCGGCCCGCCCGGCTTTCGATTATCATTGAACCGCCGTGGGCTTCTATAAGATAGCTCGAGTAGGAAAGCCCCGCTCCGACTATGTTGTCCGGGTTGTCAAGCGATACTAAACGAAAGCCCGGCTCAAAGGCCTTCTGCAGCAGATCCGGTATTTCGGCAGAAGAAAGGGACACGGTTACAACGAAAAAATCCGAGGCCGAGGATAGCTGAACGGTTATGTCGTCGCCGGTTCGCGCATATTTTAAGCTGTTGGAAAGGATATTGAGCAGCACATACTCCAGCTTGTCAAAATCCGCCTCGGTTTTTGCGCTGTCGAGGCTTGTTTTGAACCAGATGCGAACGCCCCTCTCCTTTGTCAAAAGAGATACGGTGTTTATGAGGTTTTTGCATAGGGATATCAGATCCACGCAATTGAGCTTAAGCTTCGCGCTGCGGGTTTTAAGCTCGTAATAGCCCGACAAAACATTTGAGATGCGCGTCAGTTTGTAATAATTCTTGTATATAACGGCGAGGTTGTTCGACAGCACCTCGCTGCCGCTTCCCTCTATCAGCGGCAGCATGGCGTTTGCAGCCGCGGAAATCATAGCAAGCGGAGTCTTGATCGATTCATTCAGCAAAGCCAGGATTTCAAAATTATCGTTTTCCTCTTTTTCTGCAGGCATAATTGAAAAAAACCTGCAGCCGTCAAGACGGGACATCATAACAGAGTACGATTTTCCGCCCAGCTTCGTCGTTCCGCTCGCCCTGGCAGAGCCGGAGGCCCATACATCATCCGGAACCCATTTTGAGAAAGGAAGAAGACCTTCTCCGTCGGTCAGGATCTTTTTGGCGGCTTCGTTGGCGAAAACGCATTCTCCTCCGTTCTCGACAACTATGGCTTCCGAATGCTGATCAAGTATTTCTAAATATTTATAAAGAAACTCAGCCATGAAGCACCCCTGTAAAATCGATCGATATTCTTTTATCCCAAAAACTCCCGAAAAGGTATGTATACAATAGTATACCAGATTGCAAAAAAAAAACAAATGGTTTATACAAAAAAGAGAGCATGTATTTAAAAGAAAAATGCGAAAATTATTAAATAATTATTAAAATTTTATTAAGATATTGATATCGTAATGAAAACAAGATAAAATAAAAGCGTAAGAATTATTATCCTCAGGAGGATATTTTATGAGCGTCAAAATCGGAATAAACGGCTTCGGCAGGATTGGCAGACTGGTTCTGCGAGCCGGGATAGAAAACCCCAACGTAGAATTTACCGCTATTAACGGTACGTCAAACCCCGAATATATGGCGTATCTGTTCAAATACGATACGATGCACGGCAGATTCAAGGGCGAGGTAAACTATACTGACGACAGCCTTATAATAAACGGGAAAACAATACGCGTTTACCGAATAGAAGATCCGGCTGATATTCCGTGGTCGGATACCGGGGCCGAGTACATTATCGAATCGACGGGAAAATTCACCGACGCCGAGTCTGCGAAGGGCCATTTCAGCGGCGGAGCCAAAAAGGTAATCATTTCCGCGCCGGCCGACTGTCCCATGTTTGTTATGGGCGTAAACCATCATATGTACAGCAAGGATATGAAGGTCGTTTCAAACGCATCCTGCACGACCAACTGCCTTGCCCCCTTAGTCAAGGTGCTCAACGACAATTTCGGCGTTGCAGAAGGGCTGATGACCACGGTCCATTCGGTCACCGCCACGCAGAAAACCGTGGACGGAACCTCGAGAAAGGACTGGAGAGGGGGCAGAGCCGCCTCGTTTAACCTTATACCATCTTCAACCGGCGCCGCAAAAGCGGTTGGAAAGATTATTCCGGAGCTTAACGGCAGAATTACTGGAATGTCTATAAGAGTCCCTACGCTCGACGTGTCGCTTGTTGACCTGACCGTAAACCTGAAAAACCCCGCAAGCTATGCCGAAATCTGCGCCGCGATGAAAAAGGCCTCCGAGGGAGAGCTGAAGGGCATTTTGGGATATACCGACGAAGATGTGGTGTCCTCCGACTTCGTGGGCGATTATAGGGGAGCCATATTTGACGCCAAGGCGGGAATCTCGATGACGGAGACTTTTGTCAAGGTAATGGCGTGGTACGATAATGAATGCGGTTACTCGCGCATGCTTTTGAGGCTCGTCGAATATATGGAGAGCGTAGACAGCAAATAATACTGCGTACAAAGCAAAGGCCCTCGGGAAAGCCCGGGGGCCCAGTTTATTTACGTCTTTTTTCCGCGGGGAAAAACCTTTCTGGCCATATATCTGTGGAAGAACCAGTCACCTATGCCGAACACGGCGGCCGAAATCGCGCAATAGACATATGCTGCGGTTGCCGCCGCGATTCCGTAACTGAACGCATATATGACGCCGAAAGCTATCAGCGCGTTTACAAGCGCCGCCACAGTATTGCTCGAAAAGGTGAGCACCAGAAGATCACCGATCAAATAGCAGGCAATAGTAACCCACAGCGAAATCATAAGGATTTGCACGAAAGTCAGGGCGGTCAGCAGGCCGAGCAGTATTTCAAGTATGACCGCAGCCGTGAGGTATTTGATAAGGAACGCGGTAACGTGTTTCATTATTTCACCTCGCAATATTTTTATCATGAAATAGGCGGGGAAGATCCTTATTCTGGATTCAATGCATAGGATGCCCCTGATTTGCCGTATTATTACAATTTTTTGCGGATATTTCGATTTTTACAAAAAAGCAACCATAAAACCCGGGGCTCCGCCTGTGCGGAACCCCGGGTGCCGGAGAATGAGGAAATGACGAACTTCAAACTTTAAGGCTTTCTCTTTTTGCCGGCCGCAGAAGCCCGTGAGCTTCCGGGCTGCCGCTCCGCAGCCCGTATCGAAAGGCCCGTTACAAAAGCAAAGCCTCTTTTAATGCGTGATCAGGCGTTCCGATGCCTTAAGAAACCGGAGAAATCTCTTTATTAAGCCGGCTTTTTTAATCAATGATTCTCTTCGGCGGCCATGGCCTCCGCCTTGGTGCGGTGAACCGTGCCGTAAGGATGCTGCGGCGGCGCGTATATGGAGTAAAGCTTCAGAGGCGCATTGCCGGTGTTTATAAGGTTGTGCCATTTGCCCGCAGGTATGATGACAGCGAAACCGTCGCCCGCTCTTCTGCGGTAATCAAGCTGATTCATGCTGTCGCCCATAAGCACAAGCCCCTGTCCTTGTTCTATGCGTATGAACTGGTCAAGGTGGGGATGTCTTTCAAGACCTATGTCTTCTCCGGGGCCGATACTCATAAGGGTGAGCTGCAGATGTTCTCCTGTCCAAAGGGCCCTGCGGAAAGTGTTATTTTGCAGGGTGGCCTTTTCTATATCTACCGTAAACGGTGCGGGGCCGTAATCGTTCGTAAAAAGGCGGTTCCGGGTATTTTCAGGAGTTTGCATATCGTAATTTGCAAAAGCCTGAAAAGTATCTTCGTCGCCTAAAGGAAAGGGGCGGCTATTATGTACATTGCGCCGCCGGCGCGAGCAAGGGTCGCAGGGATAATCTTTATATGCTTTCGGCATGCTGACAATTCCTTTCATAGATCATCAGTATTATTATATGTCAATTATGCGGAAAGCGTTTGTCTTAAGCAAAACTTGACAACGAAGACTCTGCCCGCACGGCTGCCTGAATCTGTCTTTGCCGTTAAATAAGCAAAGCCCGCTCAAAACGAGCGGGCTTTGAAAAACAGCTCAATCATCCGCGGCAAAGGCCTCAAGCTTAGACTTTGCGGCGGCAGGCCGGTTGTCTCCATGCTTCACAAGGAGCATTGTTACAAAGGCAAGGGAAACGAACACGCATCCGTAAGGAAAGAGGGTAGACATGCCGAACCTATCCATTATAAGACCCGAGAATATCGGCGTTATAGTCTGAGCGGCCATACTGGCTGTATAGTAGAAGCCCGTATATTTGCCGACGTCCCTTCCCCTTGAAAGCTCGACCACCATTGGGTAGCTGTTGACGTTAATTGTTGCCCAGCCTATACCCGCCGCGGCAAAAATAATGTTCATTATAATCGGAGAAGTCCCCTCGCGTATGAAGGAGGCGCAGAAAAAGGCGCCGCCGAGCAAAACTATGCCGCCGAGTATGGATTTTTTCCGGCCGATTTTTGACGCGAGCATACCGACCGGCAGGTAGGACAGGATGGCGATGCCGGTTGCGATTGTCAGCGTGGCGTTATAATCCTGATTAAGAACGCTGCTGGCATAGACGGAATATTTGCTCGTCACGGCGTTGTATCCGAAAAACCAAAGCATTACCGACGCAAGTATAAGCAGGAGGGAAACGCGCTCCCTTCCCGAAAGCCTCTGGCTTTCGCAGGCCTCATCCGCACAGCTTTCGTCCTCTATGCCGAACCGCTTGCTGTCCTCGTGCATCTCCGCCACATACTGCGGTTCCTTAACCTTCCAAAGGAAAATGAGCAGGGACACTATCATTATGCCGGAGACGCAGGCAAAAAACGGAGCGTAGCCCATAAGCGCGTTCCTGGCCCTGCCGGTGCCGAACCTCATTCCCAGTATGAGTACGGTTATTCCGCCCGCGGAGCCCATGAGATTTATAATGGCATTCGCCTTGCTGCGAAGCGGCTTTATTGTGACGTCGGGCATCAGCGCTACGGCCGGACTTCTGAAAATCGACATGCTGAGGAGAAGGAGCAGAAGCACGACGATGAAAAAAACGAGAGGCGCCCTGTTGGCGGCGGTTACGGCAGCGGCGTAGGCCTGCCTCGCAGGCACTACATAGTTCATATAATCCTGGTTTCGGCTTCCTTTCGGGGCGATTTTAATTGCGGCGAACTGCTCCTTGGTAAATTTCTCCCGGATAGCCACCGTCTCTCCCTCGGGGGTGGTGACAGTCAGATTTGCGTCGTACAAAGTCGCCTGAGCCGTGGGGTTTTCTATGGCCACCGCGGAAAGGTTTTTCAGCTGCATTCCGTCCGCGGCGGAAAGCAGGAGCAGGAAAAGAGCCGCCATGACGGTACCGACGACTATGTAAGGAGTTCGCCTGCCCCTCGGGCTTTTGCACTTGTCCGACAGAGCGCCGAAAAGCGGAAGCAGAAAAAGAGCGAGTACGTTGTCCAGAGCCATTATTACGCCGGACCAGCTTTGGGACATCCCGAACTTATCGGTAAGTATCTTGGGAATTATGGTGTCGTAGGCCTGCCAGAAGACACAGATCAGGAAAAATGCGAAACCGACGAAAAGAGTTCGCTTGTAGTTTAACTTCATTTATACCTCCCGTGCGCAGCAGTGCTTATGGAAACGGCGCAGCCTGGAGCCCCGCGGGATGAGTGCCATCCTTAACGCTTGCCGAGTTGCTGCGTGGAGTGCGCCAAATCAGGCGGACAAAGCCGATTTGCGACTTTATTCCGCCAATTCCCCAAATACTGCTCTTTTACTGATTAAATATTACACCATCCGACATCTCAATTCAACATTGATTTGACTGAAATTAGCTCCGGAGGTAAAATAAATTAATCGGAGGTGTTATGGTGCAAGCGTCACTTGAGTTTTTTTTATTAACTGCGGGCACAGTCTTTGCGGCCGCAGCCTTTCTGACGGCGCCGTCAAAAGCGGGCAGGGAAATGCTCGAGCCCTTTTTCGGACGCAACTTTGCCCACCGGGGTCTTCACGAGCCTGACCAGAGCCTGCCCGAAAATTCTCTTCAGGCTTTCGAGGAGGCCGTAAGGCTGGGTTACGGAGTAGAGCTGGACGTCCGGATAACAAAGGACGGCAAAATTGTAGTTTTTCACGACGACGAGCTCGCGCGCGCCTGCGGTCTTGATTGCCGGGTGGAGGATTTGAACTGGGAGGAGCTCTCTGCGCTGCGGCTTTTCGGAACACAGCACCGCATACCGCTTTTTTCCGAGGCACTTTCCGTCATCGAGGGACGCGGACCTTTGATAGTCGAGCTGAAGCGAGGGGGCCGGAACGAGGAGCTCTGCGAAAAAACGTACGCGCTGATAAGGGCATACAGCGGAGCCTGCTGCGTTGAGAGCTTCGACCCGCGCATCGTGGCATGGTTCCGCCGCAACGCACCCGGCCTGCTTCGCGGGCAGCTTGCTCGGCATCCGAAAAAGCTGTCGGAGGAGGCCGGAAGGCTGAACGCATTTCTGGTAGGCAACCTGCTTACGAATTTTATGGCGCGCCCGCATTTTATCGCGTACGGCATCGGTCCCAAGACACCGACAGTGAGGATATGCGAGCTTTTCGGCGCCATGAAGGTAGCATGGACATCGCTGGACCCGGGAAACGAAGCGGAAAACGACGCCGTAATCTTCCAATATTACCGCCCCAAAACAAAATACAAATAAACCGGAAGCCTTTTATCAGCATATTTTCCGCAAGCCCCAATAATGCCTGTTTGCCTCGCAAAAATATCTGCATATTTTTTACCTGAATTGCAACTTTTTGGCTCCTAAAAAAGTATATGGAATAGGCGCATCTTTGAGTGCAATCTTATTTCAAAAACGGGAGTAGATAATATGCTTAAAAAAACCGCGGCAATATTCATCAGCGTAGCGCTTATTTTTTCTTTGGGCTCATCAGCCCTGGCCGCCTCGAACGGGCTCGACCAGGAGCTGGCGCGAGTGACGGCGAAGGTCAAGGAAACTCTTGGATTGGGCAACAGCTACACTAAATTCAACGGCAATGTTAACGATAGGGGAGGCTATCGTAATTGGTACTTAAACTGGAGCGGCGAAGACGAAACGCTGAACGTTTCTGCCGACTCAAACGGCAAGATACTGTACTTCTACAAGCATAAAAACGTATATTCCGTGCAAAGAAATGATTATTACTCTCCCGCTTTTCCGAAGGTTAGCCGTGAGGATGCGCTGCCTGTCGCAAAGGCGTTTGTTGAAAAGCTGCTCACAAACGGAGAAACGGCGCTTTTTGACAAAAACGAAAACATGCTTTACGGCGTCCGCAATGTCGGCTCCTTCAGCTTCAGCGGAGTAATTCTTTTGAACGGACTAAAATCTCCCATATCCTTCAGCGTCGTTGTGCTGGCGGACGGCATGGAGGTCACAAGCTTCAGCAGAAGCGATTCACATATGCGTTTTGCCTCGCCTCCGCCCTCACCGCAGCCGGCGGTTTCGTCTGAAAAGGCGGCCGCTCTTCTCCAAGGAACGGTCAATATGAAGCTGCAATATGTTCTTTCAGACGACGGCAAGACCGCGGTTTTGCGGTATCTGCCCATACAAAAAGGCAATTATATAGTAAAGGCCGATACAGGCGAGCTTGTAGACCTTACGACATCATACGACGGCGGATATGCGAAGGGCATGGGAGGCCCGGACGGCGCGCAAGCGTCTGTGACGGCCGCTCCCGGCTTGTCGGAAGTGGAACTTTCCGCCGTATCAAGCCTTGAGGGAGTGTATTCAAAGGAAAAAATCGATTTAATCCTGCGTTCGGTTTCCGGGCTCGGCCTGGAAAGCGGCTTTACGCTTAACCTGGCGCGCTATTCAACAGACAGCGAAAATGGAAAAATATACTGCCGGCTGAGCTATGTTAAAAAAATCAGCGACGAAGCGCTCATAAAGGAGCAATACCCCGATTATTACGGCGCTGCAGGCAAGTCTACCGAAGGCCGCCCCCTGAGCATATACAAATACATAATGGTTGATGCGAAAACTTGCGAGCTGATATATATCGAAACGAGCACAAGCGCCGGAAACAACGAAAAAAGCCTGCTCAGCGAGGAAGCTCTGGAGAAAAAGGCCTCCGATTTTTTGAAAAACAACCTTGGAGTTAATTTTAAGAAAACAGCGCTCAACAAGGAAGACAGCCGCGTTGAAACCGCGACGTTCGTATACTCCGAATCCGTAAACGGCATACCATTTCCGCAAAATTCAATTTCTATCTCCATTAACAAATATGACGGCACTGTAAAGGCGCTCCATACAAGCTGGCAGGACGGAGCGGAGTTTGCCTCTCCGGAAGGAATTGTCGGCGCAGATGCCGCAAAAACCGAATACATAACCTTCTTCAAGCCTGTTTTGCGTTATGTTCAGTTTGGCGCAGCCAAGGAAGGCGAGGACAATTCTTTGTTGCTTGCGTACAGATACGAGTCCGATGAAAACGTTACCGGCGTAGACGCCAAAACCGGCAAGGCGATAATAGTGCCAGAAGGCGGAAAATCTCCTGCGCTTGCCTACAACGACATAGAAGGCTGCTACGGCAAGGCGCAGATAGAGGCTTTAGCTAAATACGGCATAGGCTTCCCCGGAACAAGCTTCAAGCCGGAGGCGGCGCTTACGCAGAAGGACGCCCTCGTACTGCTCCTCAGCCCCATTGGCTATTCCTTTGACGAAAAGGACGAGGCTTCCCTGTATGAAGCCGCATACACGCATAGGCTTCTCACAAAAAGCGAAAAAAACCCAGACGGCGTGCTCACCCGCGCCGCGCTTATCAAAATGCTGATCGGCGCCACGGAATTGGGGCCCGCGGCAAAGCTGAAGGGTTTGTTTGTCTGCGGTTTTGCTGATGACGCCGATATTTCGGATGAGCATTACGGCTACATCGCGCTTGCGAGGGCGCTCGGCGTTGTAAAGGGCGACAGTGAAAACCGCTTAAATCCGAATCTTCAGGTTACGCGCCAGGACGCCGCCATCATCCTGTATAATTTCATGTCAAGATAAAGGGACACGCCGGCGCAGAGTTGACGCCTTAATATCGCCGTAGCGCAAAAAGGGCCTCAAGCTATTTTATGAACTTAAACCAAAAGGTCATAAGAATAAACGATTCTGGCGGCCATAGAGAATTCTGCCTGTAAATCTCAGAAAGTCAACGGAATTTTTAGATTGAGCGATATTGCAAAACGTGATGATATGAAAAACTAAGAGTAATGAATGACTAAAAGAACGGGTATATCCAACCGTGCAATTTTGATTCTGTTTTACGGCGGTACATATTTTGAGATGGTAAGGGTCGGAGAAGAGAGATACATATCGTTACCGGCGGTTTTCGTTTCTGAGTAAAGTACCCAGCGCCAATTTCCGGAGCCTCGCGCATCGCTGAGACCAAAAAACCCTGCGGCCGCAGCGGCCGCGGGGTTTTTTGCGCCCGAAAACACGGCGCGAATTGTCGGCTGTAATGCAAAAGCGGGATGTGATAGGCTGATATCGATAATGGCGGCGC
>JAJUGN010000043.1 GCA_029265975.1 Clostridiales bacterium | reverse complement strand
GCTTTTTTGACAAGGGGGCTTAATGACGGACGCTCTGCCGCGCCCGACATGAGAGGTGTCATTTCCGACGTACACGCCGCCGGAAATGACAGATTTGACTTTGTTTCCGCCATTCGCGGCGGAAATTCTGCGAAGCTTTTTTGCTGTAAACAAGTTCTTTGACAAGCTGGAAAGGGAAGCTTTAAGCTTCCCTTTAATCATTTATACGGGAAATTCGGGGTCTTCAGCGCGGGGATTACAATGAGGAGGCACAGGAGGGAAGTGTTTGCAGAGCTCGCTCAGCCTGCCCACTTCCTCAAGCTTGAATTCGAGCACCATTTCAAGCTTTATGACCTTTGTCAGAGTGTCCGAAACGGAATTGTTAAGTGCGATGATGTCCCCGATGCAGCGTACCATTGGCGGGGCGACGTGCCTGCCGTATTCGTTGATGCCGAGCGCGGTTTGAATTTTCTCGCCTTCGGCGTTTATTATGTGGGCAAGTCCGGCCTCCTGAAGAGCGATGGATTCAAGTATATCTGCATAGGCCTGGCAGGGGGTAGCGCCCGACGATTGTATTGAAGGCATCGACATAACTTCTGAACATCTCCTAATATCATAATTGAATAGACAGATTCTATCCTAATAACATAATATTCTGGGCGGATTGAAATGTTCGTAATATATTTATTGTTTTTGCATGCAAAAAGAGCATGGCAGGGCGGTAAGCGGCCTGCCATGCTCTGCATTAATAGTGGCGCTACTCGTAAAATTTCAGGCTTATATCCAGGGCTTTGACGGTGTGCGTCAGCGCGCCTATGGAAATTATGTCGACGCCGGTTTCGGCCACCTTGCGCAAATCCCGCTCGCCCATGTTCCCGGAGGCCTCGACAAGCGCCCTGCCGGCGATAAACTCGACGGCCTCGGCCATCTGGGAAAGGCTCATGTTGTCAAGCATGATGATATCCGCCTTCGCCTCCAGCGCTTCGCGGATCTCCTCCAGGGTTTCTGTTTCCACCTCGATTTTGAGGGTGTGCGGGGCATTTTTTCTGACGGCTTCGACGGCATTTCTTATGCCGCCGGCGGCTCTGATATGGTTGTCCTTTATCAGGACTCCGTCGGAGAGGTTGAAGCGGTGATTTGTGCCGCCGCCGGTCTTGACTGCGTACTTTTCAAGAATGCGGAGCCCGGGAGTCGTTTTTCTGGTGTCGGCTATGACCGCCTTTGTACCCTTGACCTGACAGACCGCCTCGTGGGTGCGCGTAGCTATTCCGGAAAGCCTTTGAATAAGGTTGAGGGCAACCCGCTCGCCGGTCAGGATGCTGCGCGAAGGCCCGAAGATCTCCGCAATAACCTCGCCCTTGTCTACGGTATCGCCGTCTTTTTTCAGCGCGTTTACGGCTACGGAGGCGTCGACAAGCGCAAAGACCCTTGAAAGAATGTCCATGCCGCAGATGATGCCGGATTCCTTGGCGCGGAAACAGCCTTTGGAAAAAGCGTCTTCCCTGATGCAGCTCAAGGTGGTTATATCCCCCGTGCCGATATCCTCAGCAAGTGCGTTTCTTATCAGCTCATCGATTCCAAGGAAAAACATCTTAATCCTCCCTGTAATGCGCTCCTGCGCTGTCCTTTCTCGCGAGGGCGGCGGAGAGTATTGATTCCGATATGCTCGCGACATTTAACGCTTCTATATATGCCTTGCAGTCTGAAAAGCTACCCTTCAGAAAAGATAGGATCTCGTTCACCCTGACAAGGGCTTTTTTCAGCCTTGCTTCGCTGCGTATAACATAGCAGTCCTCGTGCATCAAACGCCTTATTTCCATCCGCAGAGCCGAGAAATCAATATCGGACTCGGGTCTTGAAGGCATATGCGCAATAGCAGGATCCGCGGGGGAAGCGTTTTCCGCCAGATTCGCATTTATGTTCGCGGCGGCCCTGCGCCCGAATACAAGGCATTCCAGCATGGAGTTGGATGCCAGCCTGTTTGCGCCGTGAACGCCTGTGCAGGCGGCCTCTCCGCAGGCGTAAAGACCCTTTACGCGCGTCTCGGAGTTTAGGTCCACCTTGATCCCGCCTATAAGGTAATGCTGGACTGGTATGACGGGTATCCAGTCGCTGGCGATATTGATCCCGCGGTTCAGGCACTCGCTGTATATGGTGGGGAAGCGGGTCTTAAGATACTCCTCGTCCTTGGAAGTTATATCGACAAAAACGTGGTCGTCGCCGCTCCGTTCAAGCTCCCGCACGATGGCCCGCGCAACTATATCGCGCGGCGCAAGCTCGTTGAGCTCGTGCGCGCCCTCCATAAACCTGAGGCCCGCACGGTTCTTCAATAGTCCGCCCTCGCCCCTGACCGCCTCGGAGATGAGGAATGCGCGATCTTCGGGGTTCCTGCTGAAAAGACCGGTGGGATGAAACTGTATGAACTCCATATTTTTGAGCTCCGCACCAGCTCTGACCGCCGCCGCGATGCCGTCCCCGGTTGCTACCGAGGGATTTGTGCTGAGCAGGTAGACCTGTCCTATCCCGCCCGTCGCAATCACAATGTTTTTTGTGGCTATTACTCCGTACGAATTGTCACTGTCGGCATAAACCAAGCCGGAAACTGCTCCGCTTTCGTCTGTCAGTATATCTACAAAAAAGGTATGGTCCATAAATTTAATGTTTTGATTGGGGTAAACAAGGCGAGCAAGCGCCTTGACTGTTTCACGCCCGGTAGCGTCGCCGCCCGCATGTACTATTCTGTTCCTGCGATGGCCGCCCTCCCTGGTTATCTGAAGGTCGCCCTCGGCGTCCAAATCAAACGGGACCTGCATTGTCACGAGCGTTCTGATATCAGTCGGACCTTCAGCGACAAGCACCTTCACGGCATCCCTGTCGCATAGCCCGGCCCCGGCTATCATGGTATCCTCAAAGTGGAGATGCGGGTTATCATCCACGGCTATCGCGGCCGCGATGCCGCCCTGGGCAAGCCATGAATTGGATATATCCAAGCCCTCTTTTGTCATTATGCAGCAGGAATATCTATTGTCTATATGCAGCGCGGTATAAAGGCCGGCTATTCCGGCCCCAATTATGACCACGTCGAAATCAAGGCGGTTTTTGATCTCGGTGTTTCCGTTAAAAGCGTATCGCATAATTCAGTTCTCCTTAAGGCGGCGGGGAATGCCCCGGCTGCCCGTCATAGGTATTTGGCAACCGTTGATAAACATAATACACACATTCCAATATATTTCTATAATTATATCATCAGATTGGCAATTTGCAACAGGAATACAGCATCTTCAACCATCCCGGATGAAAGAATCTTATATGCTTGGGGCTACGGCTTTGTTGACAAAGCGGTTCTGGTATGCTAATATAACAAGCGGCGTTCATGGAGAGATGGCTGAGTGGTCGATAGCGGCGGTCTTGAAAACCGTTGTCCCAAAAGGACCGGGGGTTCGAATCCCTCTCTCTCCGCCATAATAAGCAAATCCCGCAGTCCTTGAGATTGCGGGATTTTTCCTTGTTTTTCAACCGTTTGCGGTCTTTTGATATGAAAATATTTTTTCGATTTTGAAAGCCTGTTAGCATTTCTAAAAACATTATTTTTAACGATTTTGCTAACTAAAATGCTAACGAAAAGCCGTATAAAAAAAGCACCACGCCAGACCAATTACTCCCTTATTGTAAAAGAATAAGCCAAAATGTGAAACACCCGTCGGTGCCTTACACTTACGCTTTTTATAGTACCAAAAGCAAAGGCGGAATATAACAGTTTATTCTCCGGGGTAAGAAGCGAAGATATGTAAGCAAATCCGATGAAATGGCAGGAGGTACGACGGCGCAAATAAAAAAAACTGGTCAAACAGGCGCGGTCCCTGCTCGGCCAGTTTCTGGTCGGGGCGACAAGATTCGAACTTGCGGCCCCCTGCTCCCAAAGCAGGTGCGCTACCAAACTGCGCCACGCCCCGACAGCCAAACTGTATTATACACGAAAACATGCGGAGTAGCAACACATTTTCTTTGCGGTAAGCAATAATTTGTGTTAAAATGCTGACGGTGATAAAGGTGAGAATGAGAAAGAAGAAAAACCGCCAGGCAAGGCTTGAGGCCTGCGCCGGCGTCATTATAAAAGAGCCGGAAAAGCATAAGGGTAAGTGGCTTGAGCTGAAGCCCGGCTGCCGCGAGGTGCATCTGGAGCTTGGCTGCGGGAAAGGGCGGTTTACCGCAGAAACCGCGGCGGGAAATCCCGAGGTGCTTTTTTTGGCAATAGAAAGGGTTCCCGATGCACTGGTAATAGCGGCGGAAAGGGCCGCAGAGAGGCGGCTTGAAAACCTGTTTTTCATTCCCGCGGACGCGACGCTTCTGAACGAATATTTTGAAGAGCGGGAAATATCGCGGATATACATAAATTTCTGCGACCCGTGGCCGACGAAGCGTCAGGCGAAAAGGAGGCTTACATCACCCGGTTTTCTGACCCTCTATAAGCGGATTCTGAAACCTGGCGGGGAAATACACTTCAAAACCGATAATCAGCCTCTTTTTGAATATTCGCTTGAGCAGTTTGCCGAAAATGGATTCGAGGTATCCGAGATAACGCTTGATCTTCATAAGGACGGCATCTGCGGCGTACCGACGGATTACGAGTTGAAATTTTACGGGCAGGGCCTGCCGATATGCCGCTGCAAGGCCATGCTTAAATGAGGATGAGAGTGAAAATGAGATTTATTTCATGGAATGTAAACGGGCTGCGCGCCTGCCTGAAAAAAGGCTTTATGGATTTCTTTGAGTCGATAGACGCGGACTTTTTCTGCGTTCAGGAAACAAAGCTTCAGGAAGGGCAGATAGAGCTTGATTTAAGGGGATACGAGCAGTATTGGTGCCACGCCGTAAAAAAGGGATATTCCGGCACGGCGATTTTCACAAAGAAAACCCCGATATCCGTAATGTGCAATATAGGAGCCGAGGAGCACGGGGACGAGGGCAGGGTTATCTCACTGGAATTTGAGGATTTTTATCTTGTGTGCGCATACAGCCCCAACGCGCAGGACGAGCTGAAGCGCATCGATTACCGGATGTCATGGGAAGACGCCTTTCGCGAATATCTCGTGGCGCTCGACAAGGTTAAGCCGCTGATAATCTGCGGCGACCTGAACGTGGCGCACCAGGAGATCGACCTCAAAAACCCCAAGCCGAACATCGGGAGCCCGGGATTTTCATATGAGGAGAGAGGGAAGTTCACGCAGCTTCTCGAAGCCGGCTTCACGGACACATACCGTTTTCTGCATCCCGACGCACGAGACGCATATACATGGTGGTCATTCCGCGCCAACGCCAGGGAACGCAACGTGGGCTGGCGCATAGATTATTTTCTCTGCTCAGACAGGCTGAGGGAAAAAATAGACAGGGCATTCATTTGCCCGGAGATACAGGGATCGGACCATTGTCCGGTCGGATTGGACATCGCGCTGTGAAAATAGGAAACGTAGAAATAAACGGATTGACCGCGCTTGCGCCGATGGCGGGAGTGACAGACCTCGCGTTCAGGACGGTGTGCAGGGAGCTGGGCGCGGCCTACACATATACGGAAATGGTCAGCGCGAAGGCGCTTATGTATCAGGACAAAAAGAGCCGGGATCTGTTAAAGCTCGGGGAAGGGGAGCATCCCGCCGCAGCGCAGATTTTCGGCAGCGAACCTGCGGTGATGGCAGAAGCGGCGGCGAAAGCGATAGAAATTTCGGGAGCAGACGTCCTTGATATAAACATGGGATGCCCGACGGGCAAGATAGTAAAAAACGGGGAAGGCTGCGCCCTGATGCAGAAGCCGGAGCTTGCCATGAGCATAATCGAGGCGGTTGTAAAAGCCGTTAACGTACCCGTGACGGTTAAAATCAGAAAGGGCTGGGACAAGGGCAGCGTAAACGCCGTCGAGTTTGCAAAAATGGCGGAGGAGGCCGGAGCTGCCGCCGTGGCGGTGCACGGAAGGACAAAGTCGCAGATGTATTCTGGCGCCGCGGACTGGTCCATTATCGCAGAGGTTAAGAAGGCGGTGTCCATCCCCGTAATTGCAAACGGAGATGTTTTTGAACCGTATGACGCCTTGAAAATTTTGCAGCAGACTCGCGCCGATATGGTGATGATAGGGCGGGGATCCCTGGGAAATCCCTGGATATTTGGCAGAGCCGAAGCCGCAATCAGGGGTGAAGCAATTCCTGCTCTGCCCCCTCTAAGGAAGCGCGTGGAAACAGCCCTGAGGCAGTTTGAGCTTGCAAAGGAGGACAAGGGCGAAAAAATAGCGTGCCTGGAGGCACGCAAGCACTATTCCTGGTATCTGCACGGCGTTCCGTACTCCGGGTACTTCAAAGAACAGATATCAAAAATAACCGTTATGGACGACATATATAAAATAACAGAAGGAATAAAAAGAGAATTAAGGTGATGTCCCCCGTTTCAGGGCGGTATCACCTTAATTTCTCTATTACCCGAGCCCCAGGAGCCTTCCGGTCTGGTAAACCAGCATCGAAATAATATAAGCCGTAAAAAGCTGCCATCCGACGGAGGCGAAGGTCCACTTAAGACTCGCCATCTCCTTGCGGATAGTCGCAACAGCGGCGACGCAGGGCACATACATAAGCACAAAAACAAGAAATGAAAACGCAGACAGCGGAGTAAAGGTGCCTGAAAGCGCCGAAGCCACCACCGAGCTGCCCTCGGTAAGGGAAAATCCGTAGAACATCGAAAGCGAGGCGACGACCGCCTCCTTGGCGACCAGACCGGTGAGCAAGGCTACGGACGCCTGCCATGCGCCGAAGCCCATGGGCTTGAACATCGGGGCGATAAACCCGCCCAGGACGCCGAGGATGCTTTTCGAGGTGTCGTCGGTCAGGTTAAGGCTCATGTCAAAATTCTGAAGCAGCCAGAGCACAACGCTCATGGCAAATATAAGAGTCCCTGCCCTTACAAGGAAATCGCGCACTCTTTCCCATACATGCAGAAGCGTGTTCCTGACGCTCGGCATTCGGTAGGGGGGCAGCTCCATAACAAAGGCCGGAGCCTCTCCCGCAAAAATTGTATCCTTAAAAATAAGTCCGGATATAATCGCAAAGAGCATACCCAGAAGATATAGCGAGAATATGACAAGGCCGGCGTAGCGTCCGAAGAAGGCCGAGGCTATAAGACCGTAAATAGGCAGCTTGGCCGAACAGCTCATAAACGGGATGAGCATTATGGTCAGCCGGCGGTCTTTTTCGCTTTCCATCGTGCGCGCCCCCATTACCGCCGGAACGGTGCAGCCGAAGCCCATAAGCATGGGTATGAAAGCCTTGCCCGAAAGCCCGAAACGGTGCAGAAGCCTATCCATGATGAAGGCCGCCCGGGACATATAGCCGGAGTCCTCCAGCAGGGAGAGGAAGAAAAACAGAAGCGCTATCTGCGGCAGGAAGGTCAGCACTCCGCCGACGCCCTGCAATATGCCGTTTACTATCAGGCTTATCAGCCATTCGGAGGCGGAAGCGCTGCTCAGCAGGGCTTCCAGCATCGGAGAAAGCCGGTTTTCGATAAGCTCAGCCACAAGATCGGATAAAAGAGAGCCGAGCGGCCCGAAGGTTATTCCGAACATGACGAGCATCATCAGCAAAAACAGAGGGAGAGCGAAAATGCGGTGAGTCGCGATCTTATCTATCTTGTCGCTGATGCTAAGTTCCTCTGCGGGCGCGCCCTTAGTAACGGAGCATGATACAACCCTTTCAATGAAGCGGTAACGGCTGTCCGTTATAAGCGTTTCCCTGTCGCCGAGCGTGCTGGACGCCTCGTACTTCTTTATTATGCCGTCCAGTGTTTTTCTCGTATCGCCGTCCAGCGCAAGCGAGGCCTCAACAAGCCTGTCGCCTTCCAGGAGCTTTATCGCAGCCCAGTGGGCGGGGATGCCCGCGGCGTATGCGAAGTCGTGTATAAGCTCGCCCATTTCGTGGTGTATCTCGTGGGTAAAATCGTCGTAAAGGTCGTCGGGCTCTATTGAAAATCCCTCGTGCATCTGCCTGTGCGCGATCCTTAGAAGCTCGTCGAGGTTTTCACCGGTCCGGGCCGAAATGGCCACGACGGGTATCCCCAGCGACCTCGAAAGAGCGTCGACATCGATTTTATCTCCCTTTTTCACAATCTCGTCCATGAAATTGAGGGCTAAAACCATGGGGCGCTCCAGCTCGAGAAGCTGTACCGTGAGATTGAGATTCCTCTCTATATTTGTGGCGTCTACTATGTTTATTATCGCGTCCGGCTTTTCGTTTATTATGAAGTCCCGTGTCACGATTTCCTCCATGGAGTAAGGGGAGAGCGAATAAATTCCGGGCAGGTCGACGATAGTGACGGTTTTACCTTCAATGCTGGCTTTGCCTTCCTTTTTCTCCACTGTTACGCCCGGCCAGTTGCCCACATACTGGTTTGAGCCGGTCAGAGCGTTGAAGAGAGTCGTTTTTCCCGAATTCGGATTTCCGGCGAGGGCAATTTTCATTTCCCGACGGTCGTGAGCCGCGGGATCGTATGCCTTTATATGGTGGCTCAGCTCGTGCTCGTGGCTGCGGCGCATTTTAAGAAGCGTTTCATTGTCCAATCGGCGCGCGGAGTATATTTTTTTGTATGAGGCCGGCTTTCTTCCCGAAACCGCGGTTTCGTCAAGCAAACTTATCTGCGCCGCGTCCTCCTTGCGCAGGGACAATTCGTATCCCCTGAGGCTCACCTGTATCGGGTCTCCGAATGGAGCTACCTTTTTTACGGTTATCTTTGTTCCGGGAGTGAGTCCCATATCTATAAGCCTGCGTTTCACGGCGCCCGACCGGTTGCTGACCGAAGCGATTATTCCGCTTGCGCCCGGAGATAAGCTTTTTAAGGTTTTCATCATTATCACGTCCTTGAGTTAGTCACGTCTAACTATAATTTACCCTAACATTGTAAATAAGTCAATAGTAATAATATATATAATTTTAACAGAAAAAAATAATGATTAATGTAGCAATAGACAAAAAGCTCAAGCCCGGAGGCTTGAGCTAAGCTTGTCGAAAAACTTTTTTACGGCAAAAAAGCTTCGCAGAATTTCCGCGGCGAATGGCGGAAACAATGTCAAATCTGTCATTTCCGGCGGCGTGTACGCCGGAAATGACACCTCTCATGTCATGACGGGCGCGGCAGAGCGGCCGTCATTAAGCCCCCTTGTCAAAAAAGCCCTTTGGGCTTTTTTGACAGTCTGAGCTCAAGCCCGGAGGCTTGAGCTTTTACCCTTGTGATTCAGCGTGGGGAGCCGAGGAAAAAGAGGGCGACGGTGCCGGTGCCGGTGTGGGCGCCGACAATCGGGCCTATACTGCTTATAACGATGTCTTTGACGCCCATGCGGGTTCTGACCATCTCGGCGGTCAGCTCCGCGTCTTCAGGAGAATCGGAATGGCTGATGAAAACCGTCTGTCCGGCGGGCTCGAATGCGGTTTGCTGCATCCTGTCCACAAGCTCCTCCAGAGATTTTCTGCGTCCCCTGGCCTTGCTGACGTTCACCAGTTTTCCCTCCGCGTCGCAGTGGAGCACCGGCTTGATATTGAGCATGGAGCCGAGAACCGCGGAGGCCTTTGAAACGCGCCCGCCCCTGTAAAGATGGTTAAGATCGTCCACGGTAAACCAGTGGCAGAGATTGTGCTTTTCCTTCTCGACATATTCGCGGACTTCGTCGATTGTTTTTCCGAGACGTTTCTGGCATGCGGCAAGGTAGACGAGAAGCCCCTGTCCCATTGAGGCGCACAGGGAATCGACGGTATAGATTTTGCGCTCCGGATACTTGTCCTCAAGCTCCGAAACCGCCAGGGTCGAGGCGCTGTAAGTCGAGCTTAGGGCGGAAGAGAAGGCGATGTTCAGCACGTCCATGCCTTTTATCAGTGCGGCTTCCATGTAATTGCAGAAGGTGTCCGTGTTTATCGCCGAGGTGGTGGCTTGGGAACCCTTCCTTATGGCGTCGTAAAAATCCTTGAGGGTAATCTCGCGCTCGTCCAGATAGTGGCGGTATTCCTTTCCGTCGAGCGTAACGGACATAGGCATGACTTCAATTCCGAGCTCTTTTGCAAGCCCGGCCGGCAGGTCGCTGCATGAATCCGTCATGATCAAAAAATCTGTCATTTTATCAACTCTCCTTTGGACTTTTTCGTAGGCTTCTTGCTTTCCTCTTTTTCCTGAAGTATATCTATGAGACGAAGGCAGGTCAGTTTGTTCGCATAGCTGACGACCGCCAGGCGCATTATCATATCGGCTATTTCGTTTTCCCCGATGGAATCCGGGAGCTGCTCGGAAACAGAATTCAGCGCCTTGTCGAGGTATCCGAGGGATTTCTCGTATATGCTGCGGATATCCTCCTTCGGAAACTCGTTGAATACCAGGGCCGCATCCTTTACGGAGATTATCTGCTTGAGAAAGGAGATTATAGACAGCTCCGCAACATGGTTTCGGGAATACTTCTTGCCGTTGGCGCGTTCCAGCAGGTTCGCCTTGATATAGTTGTTAACCATCGCGGAGGTTAGCTTGTTGTCGCGGCTTGAAATTAGCTGCTGCCGGGGCATGTAGCTTATAAGCTGATCCATATAAAGGTCTATGTCCGGGAGGCTATCCCACGGAACGGGACGTTCGCTGCGAAGCTGTTCCTTGAGTTTTGACAGGTCTTCCAATCACATCACCCCAAAATATTATGTAAAGATAATATAATATTTCCAAACATATGTCAATTAAAAAGGTATCGTAAGTTTTACAATGTGATAATGCATATCAGATTGCAAAATTACAGGCGCTTGTTATTGTAAAACAATATCATTATATATATAATAAGTCAGATGAAAGGCTTGGGGGGCTGATCTTACGGGAATGTTGAAGTCATGCGCGCTTTGTCCCAGGGAATGCGGAGCCGACCGCGAATCCGGTAAAAATGGCATATGCGGCGAGGGCGCGTCCTTGCGCATCGCGAGGGCGGGGAGGCACGACTGGGAGGAGCCATGCATAAGCGGCGTAAGGGGCAGCGGCGCCATATTCTTTTCTGGCTGTCCGCTGGGCTGCGTTTTCTGCCAGAATCGGGAAATCAGCCGAATGGGCGCCGGAAAGGCTGTATCTGCAGGGCGTCTTCGTGAAATAATCGCCGAGCTTGAACAAAGCGGAGTCCACAATATTAATCTCGTAACCGCGGGACACTTCGCGCCTATGGTCTCCGAAGCGCTTGAGGACGGTCCACGCATTCCCGTAGTGTGGAATTCGAGCGCCTACGAAAGCGTGGAGACCTTGAAAACGCTTGAAGGGAAGGTCCAGATATACCTTCCTGATCTTAAATACTCAGACAGTTCTCTCGCGGAGAGGTACTCCGGCGCGCCAGATTACTTTCAAACCGCCGCAGCGGCGATACTGGAGATGTACAGGCAGCGCGGTCCCTATGTTCTGGACGGCGACGGAATAATGAAAAGCGGAGTCATAATACGCCATCTCATACTCCCGAATGCCGTTCGGAATTCCATAGGCGTTCTTGAATGGATAGCGGATAATTTTGCCCCCGGAGAGGTCATGCTCAGTCTTATGAGCCAGTATGTGCCCTGCGGCGACCTGGAACCGTTTCCGGAGATAAACAGACGCATAAATGAGGAGGAATACGAAGCGGTCGAAAAAAAGCTTCGCGAGCTGGGAATAGAGGACGGGTATCTCCAGGACCTTATCTCGGCCGAGGAATCATATATACCCGAATTTAATCTGGAGGGGGTATGATACAGGTGACGGAAGCTCTCCGTGAAAAGGCGAACAAGCTCCCGCTGAAGCCCGGAGTCTACATTATGAAAGACGCCGGGGGAGATGTCATATACGTCGGAAAGGCCAAAAAACTGAAAAACCGCGTCAGCAGCTATTTCAGGGGCAGCCATGACTCCAAGACCGCCGCCATGGTGTCGAAAATATCAGATTTCGAGGTAATAATTGCAAATTCCGAGTTTGAAGCTCTTGTGCTTGAAAACTCGCTGATAAAAAGGCACACTCCGCACTATAATATAATGCTGAAGGACGGCAAGGGATATCCTCTGGTGCGTCTGGATATCCGCCAGCCATATCCTTCTTTCTCCATGGTTTCAAAAGCGGAAAACGACGGAGCAAGGTACTTCGGCCCCTTCGGCGGAAGGGTGACGACCCGCGAAGCCATTGACGCAATATGCAAGACGCTGAAGCTTCCTACCTGCCGGCGGCAATTCCCGCGCGACATCGGCAAGGGCCGTCCCTGCCTCAATTATCATATGGGCGCCTGCGACGCCTATTGCAGAGGCGTTCCGTCGGCGGAGGAATACAGGCGCGCAGTAAGAGAAGCGGAGATGATTTTGGACGGAAAAGCGGCGGAGCTTTGCTCAGTTCTGGAGAAGGAAATGCTTGAGGCGGCCGAAGCCCTGAAGTTTGAGCTGGCCTCTGAAAAAAGGGACAAGCTCAGGGCGATACAGAAGCTTGAGGCAAGGCAGACCGTGGTTTCCGGCAAGCCCGTAGATACCGATGTCATCGGATTTGTCAGGGGCCTTGCAAAATCCTGCTTTGTTGTTCTGCGCTTTATAGGCGGAAGCCTTCTTGAGAAGGAGTTTGAGCTTCTGGAAAACCCTATCGAGGACGACCGCGAGGCCGTATCGGAGCTTTTGAGACAGTACTATTCCGGCCGCGGAGTATACCCGAAAAACATATATCTTCCGTTTGAAACGGAGGAAAACTCTCTTCTCGAGAGGCTGTTTACCGAACAGGCGGGACATAGGGTGTATGTCACGACTCCGCGGAAAGGGGAAAAGAGGCGTCTGGTGGAAACCGCGAATGTGAACGCAGCCGAGGAAATAAACAGGGCGACGAACAGGGAGGAAAAGACTCTGAAAACGCTTGAGTGGCTGAAAAACGCCCTCGGGCTTGAAAAAAGTCCGGAGAGGATAGAGGCCTTCGATATTTCAAACACGGGTTCCTCGGATATAGTAGCCTCAATGACGGTTTTCGAGCGTCTCAAGCCATTGAAAAGCGGGTACAGGAGGTTCAAAATAAGGGGCGTCCAGACTCCCGACGATTATTACAGCATGTCGGAGACGCTTTCGAGGCGCTTTGAACGATACCTGCGCGGAGACGGGAGCTTCGACGCTCTCCCCGACCTGATTCTTATCGACGGCGGACAGGCCCACGCGAACGTCGCAAAAGCGGTAATGAGTGAAAAAGGGCTGGACATTCCGGTTTTCGGAATGGTCAAGGACGACCGTCACCGAACGAGAGCGCTCATATCGCCGGAAGGCGCCGAAATCGGGATAGGCTCAAACCCCGCCGTTTTTTCGTTCGTTGGGAAGATACAGGAAGAAACGCACCGTTTCGCAATAGAGTATCACCGCGCGCTGCGCACAAAATCGGTGCGAGGCTCCGAGTTGGACAGGATAGCAGGAGTCGGGGAGGCCCGCAAGGCGGCGCTTTTGAAGAAGTTCAAGAGCGTCAGGGCGATCAGAAACGCGGACATGGACGAGCTGACGTCGGTCGTGCCGAAAAACACGGCCGCCGCGGTGTACGAATACTATCACAAAAAGGAAGAAGAGAAATGAGAATAATAACAGGCCTAGCAAGGGGCAGGCGCCTTCAGGAGCCGTCAGGGAATGACATCAGGCCGACGACGGATATGGTAAAGGAGTCTCTTTTCAACATAATCCAGTATGATATAGAGGGCAGAAAGGTGCTGGACCTGTTTGCCGGGACTGGCCAGCTGGGAATCGAGGCTCTGAGCAGGGGCGCGGCCTCCGCAACCTTCGTAGACGAGAGCCAGGCCGCGATAAAGCTGGTTAAGGAAAACCTGAGGAGATCCGGGCTTGAGGGAGCAAAAGTGGTGCAGTCCGACGCGGTATCCTTTCTTTCAGGCCCCGAAAAATACGATCTGATACTGCTGGATCCGCCTTATAACACTGCGCTTCTCGAGAAATCTCTGAACAGGATAATCGAATTTGACAAATTGAATGAACATGGTATAATAGCCTGTGAAAGTAAAGCCGAAAAGGAAATGCCGGCGCTTTCCCTGCCTTATGAAAAATTGCGGGAATACAGATACGGCGGCGTGAAGATTACATTGTATATCCGAAAGGCCGGCAGATAATCGAAAAGGATATTGATATGAAAGGTTTGGCTATTTACCCCGGCAGCTTTGATCCCATAACCCTGGGTCACCTTAACGTGATAAAAAGGGCGGCGAAGGTTTTTGATAAAATAATCGTGTGCGTCGGCTCGAACCCTAACAAAAAGTCTGTTTTTTCCATGGAAGAGCGCGTCGAGCAGGTAAAAAAGGTGTGCGCCCGCTTCCCGAATGTGGAAGTTGATTACTCGGACAGGCTTCTCGCTGAATATTGCAGGAGCAAGGACGCGCACATAATAATCAGGGGACTTCGCGCGCTGTCGGATTTTGAGCATGAATGCCAGATGGCGAATTTCAACAGGAAAATGAATCCGGAGCTCGACACTTTTTTTCTTGCTGCGGACAGCAAGTACACATATTTAAGCTCGACTGCGGTAAAGGAAATGGCCCGTTACGGAGCCGACCTTTCTGAATATGTTCCGCGCGAGATATTAAAGGAAATCGAACTCAAATTCGGCAATGGAGGTAAATAATATGGCTGGCGGCGTTATGGAACTTATAGATATGCTTTATAATTTGGTTTCGGATGCCTGGGGAGTGCCCCTGGGAGCCGAAAAATGCGTGATAAAAAGGGACCAGGTGCTTGATCTTCTGGACGAGATCAAAGCGCAGATGCCGATAGAAATCAGCGAGGCAAAGCGTCTGGTCAGTGCCCGTGCGGATTACATATCCGGCGCAAAGCAGGAGGCGGAGTCGATAAAAAGAGCGGCCGAGGAGCAGGCTAAACGCATGGTGGAGGAGCAGGCAATAGTACGCGCCGCAAGGAACAAGGCCAACGAGATACTTTCAAAAGCCGAAGAGCGCTCAAAGGAGCTCCGCAAGATGGCCAATGAGTATACCGACGATACCTTAAGAAGGACAGAAGAGGCTATTACCGAAGCGCTGAACGAGATAAGGCAGTCAAGGACCAATTTCCGCAGCGCTGTGGCCAACACAAAGCCCATATCCGTACCGAACGTAGATGAAATCGATATTCCTGATATCGAGGAATAATATTGTTTTAGTATAAAATAAGGCTGTATCCTTTGAGGATACAGCCTTATTTTATACTAAGCGCCTGTCTTTAATAAAATGCTATTCCGCTATATCTCCGACGCGGTTTATAATAAGCCTCGGCCTGTAAGGGAACATCTCGACCGTGGCCATTGAGGATACGCCCGAAAGCACCAGGATAGGGTCAAGCCCGCTTTCAATTCCCGCTATTATGTCCGTGTCCATGCGATCGCCTATCATGGCGGCTTCGCTGGAATGAACGTCGAGCTTTTTGAGTCCTGTGCGCATCATAAGAGGGTTCGGCTTGCCGACATAGTAGGCGTTTTTTCCGGTGGTCATCTCTATCGGGGATACAAGAGCGCGGCAGGCGGGATAAAAACCGTTTTCTGAAGGACCAGTCAGGTCGCTGTTGGTGCCTATAAGCTTTGCGCCGTTGTTAACATGGCACATGGCCCTGTGAATGTTCTTAAAGCTGTAGTTTTCCGTCTCGCCCACTATAACATAGTCCGGATCGACGTCGTTTATCGTAATGCCGGCATCGTGGAGGGCGTTAAAAAGACCCGGATCGCCGATGACATAGGCGCTGCAGCCCGGATGCTGGCTGCTGACAAACTTGGCGGTCGCAAGTGCGCTTGTGTAAATATGGCTTTCGTCGATGTCGAGCCCCATGCGGTAAAGCTTAAGCTGAATTTCCTTTGTGGATTTGCCGCTGGCATTTGTAAGGAAAAGAAACTTCTTGTCGTTTTTGTACAGCCAGCTAACGAATTCCTTGACTCCAGGAATAAGGCGGTTGCCGGAATATATCACTCCGTCCATATCGCAGATAAAACCCTTTTTAGCTCTAAGCTGATCCATATTTTTCGCCACCTCTCTTATTATCACTTACATTATATAAGAATTTTCTCTGAAATACAATAATTCATCTGCAAAAATATACTAAAACATGACTTTGAAAATGTCCATAATCAACAATCAGGATGTGCGCTTTGTCAGCGTTGCTTTTTTCGACATATAATTATATGTAAGGAATTTGCCGAAGGAAGTGTGAAAATGGGGGAGCCTGATCTAGCGGTAAAGCTAGCCGAAGTCGATGAACGCTGCAAAACCAATTCCAGCCGTATAGATAAGCTGGAGGAAGCGCATGAGGCCCTGTATTCGATAGCCACGTCTGTGGCAGTGCTTGCAAACGAACAAAAGAATATAACGGAAAAAGTCGACAGCATAGATGAAAAGGTCGACAAGCTTGAGAAAATTCCCGCTCAAAGATGGAACGGACTTGTTGACAGGATTATTTTTGCGGTCGCAGGCGGCCTTGTTGCGTGGATTTTGTCTATGATATTAAAATAAAGAGGCGCATCCCGCGTTTTGCGCAAGCCGGAAGCCGGGACGAAACCGGCGGAATATCGATGAATGCAAGCGTCATTAATACGATGTTCCGCCGTTCCCGGATAAAAGCCGTAAGGAAATGAGTTTTTCGTATGTGTTTGACGTCTGCACGCCGTCATAAAAATCCATTTATTCCATACTATTTGAGCGTCAGCCGTCGGATTTTAAGAACCATGATATAAAAAGTGTTCGTAAATTGATCGGCAAGGAGCAAAAAAGTGTTGACAAACCCCGAGCCTTGTTTTACAATAGTCGAGCGTACGGACGATTAGCTCAGCTGGTAGAGCACCCGCTTGACGTGCGGGTGGTCACAGGTTCGAGTCCTGTATCGTCCACCAATAAAAGTACCGGAGATCACCTGCTTTTGGTGATCTCCGGTACTTTTTTTATATCACAAATATTTTGAATGTTTTGACTCACGGCACTAGTGCGACAGTCAGTACGACACTTTTATATTTTCGAAGGCGCCAAAAACCCGTTAAAAAGCGCACGAAAAATGCAAAAACAAGCTCATAAAGCTTATGTCTTCTTTGCTGTCCTGAATATAGTACTGTGGTCTTGATATTATTGGCTCAAAGCTGAGGTTACATATGCATCGATTCGGAAACAGAGCGAAGCGGATAGATTTACCGTCCAATAAAAATTATTAATAGCGGGGGAAGGATATGATTATTGTTTGTGCGTTCGTTATAATAATTATTCTGGCGATAAACATCTTTTATGAATTAAAAGATTCAGTTAGAGATGTTAAAAAATCGAAAAAAGCTCACGTTTCAAGGCAGATTGAAAGACGTGCTATTAAACGAAATGCAGTTTACGACTGGAATAATGAGAACAAATTGTCTCCGGAGAAATCCGATACTCCTAAAATTATAGATTTTGAGTCCATACTGCAAAAACAAAAAGAATCTGTATTTGAAAGTCAAAAACATAATGAGGTTTTGGATGCTTGCACAAATATTCGTAGGAATGTTATTAAGCATGCAGACGGGAGCATTTTCATCAAAGAAATAAAAAACGCATAATGCCGATGCCTGGAGCAGGATAGAAAGACATAAAAAAGATGTAGACCTCACTGCCCATCATATCGTACAGTTAGCTTGTTGTGATAATACAAAAAGGAGGAAGTTATATGTTCGGATTTGAAAAAATGTTTGACCTGAATAGCAACGGAAATCTTGACCCTGTCGAGAGGGCGCTTGAGTACACATCTATAAGTAATTTTATCAATTCAGATGAGAATCTGGACGACCTGGAGAGGGTTGGACAAAATGAGTTTGATGACGAGTTTGACGAAAACAAAGATGATTATTATGATTTATACGGGGATTTGGAGGATGTTTCCCTGGACGATCTCGAGGACGAAGATTATTAGAACAGGGGTGTATAAAGATGAAAGAAAAATACATTACCATTACGGGCTTTAAGCATTATTACGGAATCCAGCCGTTTCGGGCAGTGTAAAATAATTTGTGCTTTTGCCTTTCCGAAGTGATTTTGGTAGACTAAGGAAAGGTGATAGAAATGGGAATATTAAGCAAGGAACAAATACGCGAGATCATCAAGGATAAGCATCTGGTTACAGCGGACGACG
>JAJUGN010000016.1 GCA_029265975.1 Clostridiales bacterium | reverse complement strand
CCGTTTTTTTATAAAAAATTATGCTCAAAAATGTGGGAAAATTAAATAAAAATCGTATATATAAAGACAGGATAAAATAAAAAGGGGTGTGAGTTTTGAAACTTTGTCCGAGGGAGGTCCGGGAGGAGCTGGAGAAAAGCATAATTTCGCCTTTCGGCGTTCTTGCTTCATGCTCCAAGGGAAGAGAGAGGCCGGAGGAGCCCTGCGAAATCCGTACATGCTTTCAGCGCGATATCGACAGGATAGTTCACTCCAAGTCTTTCCGCCGCCTCAAGCACAAGACGCAGGTTTTTCTCCAGCCGGAGGGCGACCATTACAGGACGCGCATGACGCATACAATCGAGGTGTCGAGAATTGCCCGGACAATCGCGCGCGCGCTGATGCTGAACGAGGATCTCGTCGAGGCGGCAGCCCTGGGTCATGATATCGGGCACACGCCTTTCGGACACGCCGGAGAGCGCGCCTTAAACGAGCTCTGCGGAGAGTTCAGACATTACGAGCAGAGCCTCAGAGTGGTGGACTGCCTGGAGAAGGAGGGGCGGGGACTGAATCTCAGCTACGAGGTGAGGCTCGCGATTCTGAACCATACAAAGGGCGCGCCCGACGACACTCTTGAGGCCAAATGCGTGAGGCTCGCCGACAGGATAGCCTATATAAATCACGATGTGGACGACGCCATCAGAGCCGGCATACTGAAAGCCGGCGACCTTCCCAGAAATGTCAGAGAAACCCTGGGCGAAAGCCACTCCGTCAGAATCAACACAATAACGGCGGATCTTATAAAGCAAAGCTTCGGAAAAGACGACCTTTGCATGAGCGCGGAGGTCGGGGCGGCAGTCGACGAGTTCCATGAATTTCTCTACGAAATGGTTTACCGCAACCCGAAGGCTAAGAGCGAGGAGAGCAAGGTGGGCGGCATACTCGGCGGAATATACGATTATTATATCAAAAACAGGGACAGGCTCCCGGACGATTTCAAGCTGCTGGCGGAGCGCGACGGAGCCGAGCGCGCGGTCTGCGACTATGTGGCGGGAATGACCGATAAGTACGCCGTCTCAAAGTACAGCGAGATATTTATTCCGGCCTCCTGGCATGTAATTTAGATTTTTCGGGCCTTTTCAACATGCTCTGGGCATATTAAACGAATAAATATTGAATTTTTTGGAAACTATTAACGAAAGGAGGAGCGGCGTGGCTTTTTCGGAGCGTTTTCTGGACGAGCTTATCTCCAGAAACGAGATTTCTGAAGTTGTAGGAAGCTATGTACGCCTTGTAAAGCGAAGCGGAAGCAATCAGTTCGGGCTTTGTCCCTTCCACAGCGAGAGGACGCCGTCTTTTTCCGTGTCGTCCGAAAAACAGATATATCACTGCTTCGGCTGCGGCAAGGGCGGCGGTGTCATCAATTTCATCATGGAGATCGAAAACCTCTCCTACCCGGACGCGGTCGCTTTTCTGGCAAGACGCGCGAACATGGAGCTGCCGGACGAGAACGGGGACAGGGAGCTCCGGAGCAGGAGGGAGCGCCTTATCGCACTTAACAGGGACGCTGCGCGCTTTTTCTATCAGAACCTTTCCAAGCCCGCCGGCAGAGCCGTTGCCGACTATATAGCGGGGCGCGGGATAAGCGCCGCCTCCGTAAAAACCTTCGGACTGGGAGCGGCGCTCGACAGCTGGAGTTCGCTTTGCGACGAAATGCAGGCCTTGGGCTATTCCGCGACGGAGCTGCTGGATGCGGGCCTTGCGGCGAAAAGCTCGAAAACGGGCTCGGTTTACGATTTTTTCAGGAACCGTTTCATGTTTCCCCTCATAGATGTCAGGGGCAACATCATAGGATTTTCGGGAAGGCGAATAACGAACGACGAAAACGAAAGGAAGTTTGTCCATTCAAGGGAGACGCTGCTCTTCAATAAAAGCCGTTTTCTTTTTGGGCTGAATCTTGCGAAAAAATCGAAGCTGGGAAAAATCATACTCGTCGAAGGCAACGTGGACGTGATAACGCTGCGTCAGGCCGGCTTCGACAACGCGGTGGCTTCGCTCGGCACTTCGCTTACCGAGGAGCAGGCAAGGCTGATATCAAATTACACCAAGGAAGTCGTGATAGCCTACGATACCGACAGCGCCGGCAAGGCTGCGGCCCGGCGCGCCATAGACCACCTTGAGAAGCTGGGCGTGTCGATAAAAATACTGAGCGTGCCCGGAAACAAGGACCCCGACGAGTATATCCGCAAAAACGGAGCGGGGGCTTTCGCCGCTCTCCTTTCCGGCACGGGCAACCATGTGGAATACCGTCTGGAAGAGATAAAAAGCAAGTACGCCCTCGATACCGACGATGGCAGGATCTCGTGTTTGAAGGAAGCTGCGGAAATGCTTTCAACACTGAGGAGCCAGATCGAAAGGGAGGTATATGCCGGACGTATGGCAGAGCTTCTTAAAATATCCACTGAGAGTATGATGGCGGAAATAAAACGCGCGTCCATGAGGCGCGTGCGCGATGCCAAAAAGCAGCAGGAGAGAGCTTCGCGGCCGGTCAGCGTGTTCCGGCCCAGGGAACGGAGCATACGCTTTGACAACCCTGTGAGTGCCGCCGCCGAGGAAGGCGTTGTTAGGCTGCTTCTGGCCGACCCTGAGCTCTCGCGAGAGACGGATGGTCTTCAAAAGGAGGATTTCAGCTCGGAGTTTCTCGGAAGAGCTTTCCTGTATATCAAGCAGCGCTGCGACGAGCGCAGGCCGGTCAGCGTTTCCCTGATGTCCTCGGAATTCACTCCGGAGGAAATCTCACATATTACGCTTATGATGCAAAGGCCGGCCCCGGTCTCCAGCGGCATTTCTGCCATGAGGGATTACATAGGCGTCATCAAGAGGGAGCGGCTGCTTGCAAAGTCAAAGGAAGATATTCAGGATTTGATGGAATTAAACCGAAAATACAGAGAGAGTAAAGGTTTGGAGGATAAAGATGGCAAAGAAAAACACTGAAAAAGAGGCCGTGAACGCCGAAAAGGACGCGGCTCTGGAAAACCAGCAGACAGCTTCTTCCCAGAACGTCAATGTCGAGGAAAGAATCAACGATCTTATAGAGAGAAGCAAAAAGAAGGGTTCCATAAGCCTTAAAGAGCTTATTGACGCAATGGAGGAGCTGAACCTCGACGCCGAGCAGATGGACAGGATATACGAGACTTTTGAAAACTGCGGAGTGGACGTGGTGGACGACGAGGACTTCCTCGCTGAGCCTCCGGACGATATCGAGCCGGATATGGAGGATATCGAGGAGCTTGCCGAGCTTGAGGAGCTTGAGGAGGAGGCTCTTGTAGACCCGGAGTCCCTTGTGGACAGCTTCAGCGTGGATGATCCGGTCAGGATGTATCTCAAGGAAATAGGCAAGGTGAGCCTCCTTACGCCCGAGGAGGAAGTGGTGCTCGCGGAGCGCATGTCCTGCGGAGACAAGGAAGCCTGCCAGCGTATGGCGGAAGCCAACCTCCGGCTCGTTGTAAGCATAGCTAAGCGCTATGTGGGCCGCGGCATGCTGTTTTTAGACCTCATACAGGAGGGTAACCTCGGCCTTATCAAGGCGGTTGAGAAGTTTGACCACACGAAGGGATACAAGTTCTCCACCTATGCCACCTGGTGGATAAGGCAGGCCATAACCAGATCCATCGCCGATCAGGCGAGGACCATACGCATACCCGTCCACATGGTCGAAACCATAAACAAGGTCATAAGGGTATCCCGCCAGCTTCTTCAGGAGCTTGGGCACGACCCGTCTCCGGAGGAGATAGCCGAGGAAATGGGAATGTCGGTGGAGAAGGTGAGGGACATCCTCAAAATCGCGCAGGAGCCGGTTTCGCTTGAAACGCCTATCGGCGAGGAGGAGGACAGCCACCTCGGGGACTTCATCCCAGACGAGGACGCTTCCGAGCCGGCTGAGGCGGCATCCTTCACATTCCTGCGGGAGCAGCTTATGAACGTTCTCTCCACACTTACTCCCAGGGAGGAGAAGGTGCTGCGGCTCAGATTCGGCATCGAGGACGGCAGAACAAGAACCCTCGAGGAGGTAGGCAAGGAATTCAACGTAACGAGAGAGCGCATACGCCAAATCGAGGCCAAGGCTCTGCGCAAGCTGCGCCATCCCAGCCGCAGCAAGAAGCTCAAGGATTTCCTTAGCTGAGAATTCCCCCGTCCTCGCGGGTGCGAAAGCCGCTGACCATTCAGCCAATGCTGCTTAAGATTGCGCCAAAAGCTTAAGAGGGAGCGTTATCGAGGAAGCGGCCATTTTTGTGCACTGAGCACTAAGATCGATTCTGTCAAGCAGCCAATATTCCTTCCCTAAATATTGGCTGCAATCCTTTCGGAAACTCAAGAGGAAAATAGTTTTGTTTTATAAACTGCAGTCATCTTAAGGACGATGTTCAATCAAAAAGGGCGTTTTGCTTATGGAATGGATCCAGGTCTGCACGCTTGAAAAGGCGTATCGGATCAGATCCGCCGTCGAGGTTTTCATTAGCATAACGGGCAGACAGGGTCAGTCACATCGATTTTTGGATTTCCGGAGACCGGAAACCGGAATCATCAGCGTCTGCTCTCCGCCCTACCGATATGAGGTCGTCCAACAGTACCGCCGAAGCCCGCTCCGCATTAAAGCCTGCGCTCAACGGCGGATTGCTTCAGGATGCTGCCGCGGAAATGCATGGGGAGTGAAGATAAGGCAATGACTCAGTTTACAAAAAAAGCAATCATGGACGCCTTTGTCGAGCTTTTGGATTCTATGCCTTTCGATAAGATATCCGTTGTAGATATCGCGGAAAAGTGCAGGATTAACAGGAACACGTTCTATTATCATTACCCTGATATATACGCTTTGGTTGACGAGCTTTTTAAGACTGAAACGCAGAAAATCATAGATCGGAACGAGGCTTTCGACTCATGGCAGGAGGCCTTTCTCCAGGCTCTCCATTTTGCGCGCGAAAACCGAAGTGCGATTTATCATCTGTTTTATTCGGCCGCCGGCACTCGCCTGGAGAAGTACATATACGACGTGACTCTCTCGAACATAACCGCGTTTGTCCGCAGACAGGCGGATGACCTCAATGTCAGCGAAAAGGAGATTTCGGTACTGTCCGAATTTTATACAATAGCCCTGATCGGCATGTTTACAAAATGGATCGGGGAAGGAATGAATCGGGATTTTATCGAGAACATAAACGAAATGGGGGAAATTTTGGACGGAAATATCCGGTATACGCTTGAGAAGTGCGACTCGCGCAGGCGTTTGGACAAAACCCCATGACTGTCTGAAAACAGGGCGTTTTTTTGCAAATGACCAAAAAAAAGGCTTTTTTTGTCCGCTGCACAATTATTGTGCAGCGGTTTTTTTCTGACTATGGAATTTTTGAAATAAGAAACTATACAATAGCATTGCAATAAATATTAAAGAAAAAGCAGTGCGGATTCTTAAGATTAAAACCAGAAAACTGAAGGGGGAAGTGCAATGAGCCCGGCGAAAAAACTCAAACGCGCAGCCGCAATGAAGGTCTATGATTTCGTGGACAAGGACCCGGAGAGGAATATCCCGAGGCTCCTCGACGCGCTCTGCCGGCTGGATGAGTCCAAAACCGTAACCAGCCAGTCGGAAGCTGTAAAAGCCGTTTTTTCAGAGCCGGACAACGGCTGGAGAGATTTGATCCTCAGCCTGTGGACGGATATAGACGATTTTCAGCGCCGAAAGCTGTTTGAAACGGTTGCGGTAAACGCGACTCTCATAGGCTCTTCGTTACAGAATAAACTTAAAGACAAATACGGATGCAACGTGCCGTGGGCGATTCTTTTCGACCCCGCAAGCGCCTGCAACCTTAGATGCACCGGCTGCTGGGCGGCGGAATACGGGCATAATCTCAACCTCACTTTTGATGAAATGGAAAGTATAATAAAACAGGGCGAGGAGATGGGCGTTTATTTCTATGTCCTGTCCGGCGGCGAGCCTATGGTGAGGAAAAAAGAGATAATAGCTCTTTGCGAAAGGCATCCGGAATGCGCGTTCCTTGCCTTTACAAACGGGACGCTCATAGACGAGGCGTTTGCCGACGAGATGCTCAGAGTGGGAAACTTTGTGCCGGCAATCAGCGTCGAGGGCTTTGAAGAGGACACGGATTTCCGCCGCGGCGAAGGCACTTACAGGGCCGTAATGAAAACCTGCGAGATCCTGAAGCGCAAAAAACTGCTTTTCGGAATGTCCTGCTGCTATACTTCGAAAAATGCCGAAATCATCGGCAGCGAGGAGTATTTCGACGCGATGATCGGCTGCGGCGCAAAGTTCTGCTGGCTTTTTACATACATGCCCGTAGGAAAAAAAGCGGTTCCCGAGCTTATGGCCACTGCGGAGCAGCGCAGCTTCATGTACGAAGCCGTCAGGGCATACCGCGGCGTAAAGCCGATATTCACAATCGATTTCTGGAACGACGGCGAATTCGTGCAGGGCTGCATCGCCGGAGGACGCCGCTATCTCCATATCAACGCCAACGGTGATATAGAGCCCTGCGCCTTTGCGCATTACTCGGACAGCAATATACGTTCGGACAAAATTTTCGACGCGCTCAGAAAGCCTTTGTTTATGGCGTATCACGACAATCAGCCCTTCAACCGCAACATGCTGAGGCCGTGCCCGGTGCTGGACAATCCAGGGGCGCTGGCGGACATGGTGGAAAAGTCGGGTGCGCATTCCACCGACATTGCCGCACCGGAGGATGCCAGGGATATTGCAAAAAAATGCGCCGGACGGGCGGCGGACTGGGCAAAGGTCTCGGAGGAGCTCTGGGAGAAAAGCCTGTGCGAAAAATGCAGGAGATACTAAAACTGCGGGAGCAGGACGATTTTTTAATTTTAAACTGAGCTGTAGAAAGCAAAAAACACACTGCCGGGAACAGACCGGCCGTGTGTTTTTCGCTTTCCGATTTTTAAGTCTGACGGCAAAAAGACTCGATAAAATACTGGAAATGGGAACTCATGCATGTTAAAATAGTAATCAAAGCCTGATTGGAGACGAAAACGCAAATGAAGAAAAGATTTTCCGCCCTGCTGCTGCTTTTCATGGCTCTAACCGCCATATTCTGCGGCTGTTCGAACCAGAGCGCAAAAACTGAAAAGCTCTCGCCGGACTTTGACGAAGCAAAGGTGAAGGCCGCGGCGGAAGACGCCGTAAGGCTTATAAACTCGGGCGGCTACCAGAAGCTTTCCGATACCATGGTCAGACAGGACCTGCGCACAAAGCTCTCCGCCGAGGTCATCAGGGACGCGGTGGAAAAAACCATGGGCAGGGCCGGCGAATTTGCGTCCTTTGAGGCAGTGACTGTAAGCGGAACCCAAGACAACGCGAAAAATTCCTACGCCGTCGCAAGCGTGAGGGCGAAATATAAAAATCAGACAGTGATTTACACCGTTTCCTTCGACAGGGAAATGAATATCGTGGGGCTTTATATGAGGTAAGCTCCGGCCTTCTGATTAATGTGTGCCGGACGAGCCTTTTCACGAATGGTGTTTTATAGAACTTCAAATAATAAGCTCTGCGCTTCGGGGGAATAGTTTTGAAAGAATTTCTTAAATACCTGACTCCCACCATCGTCTACCCTTTGGTGCTGCTCTGCGCCCTTGTGCTCTATTATGTGAATTACCTTCATGAAAAGCGGATACCCAGAATAGACGAGTGTCACGGCGATGCCGGGTGCGATGATGTCGGGACTGAAGAAAACCGCAGGTTCTCTTTGGTGAACACCGTCTGCCCCCTTGAGAAAAGAGATGCGGCTATAATTCTGCTTATCACCGCCGTTTATGCGGCGGTGGCTTTTTGGGGTCTCGGCGACATGAAAGCGCCGCTTACCTTCTACAAGTTTGATGGCAGGGACTATAACGTCACCATTACCCTGGATGAGACGCGATATGTGGGAAAAATCATGTACTACACCGGTCTTTACACGGGGGAATACGGTATCCGCTGGTCGGAAGACGGCGAGAAATGGTCTGATGTGAAAATCCTTCAGCAAAGCTATGCCAAGCTTTTTTCATGGATTAACGCCGAAATCGGCGAGGGCGCCAATATGAGGTATATACAGATATGGGCGAGGTATACGCCGCTGGAGATGGGGGAGCTGGCCTTATACGACGGGAGCGGGAAGCTCATTCCCGCGGAAAAAATAACCTTTTCAAACAGCGGAGTTTCAAAACTGTTTGACGAGCAAGGCGTCATCCCCGTTAAGCCGGATTACATGAACAGCATGTATTTCGATGAGATATACCACGGACGAACCGCCTACGAGCATATAGAGAACGTATATCCCTACGAAATTTCCCATCCTCCGCTCGGAAAGCTTATAATAAGCATCGGCATAAGGCTGTTCGGAATGACGCCATTCGGATGGCGCTTCATGGGCACGCTTTTCGGCGTTCTCATGCTTCCGATCATGTTCGCGCTCATCAAAAACATGTTCGGGAAAACGCTGATAGCCGCCTCGGGCACCGTGCTTTTCGCCTTTGACTTCATGCACTTCGTGCAGACGAGGATAGCGACAATAGACACCTACGGAGTATTTTTCATACTCGCGATGTTTTACTTCATGTACCGCTATTCGGCTCAGGATTACGATATGCCGTTCGGAAAGACGGCCGCGCCGCTTTTCCTCAGCGGGCTTTTCTTCGGGCTCGGCTCGGCGTCGAAATGGGTGGTTATCTACGGCGGCGCAGGTCTGGCCGTGCTCTGGCTTATAAGGCAGGTAACGCGGGGGATATACTTCCGGGAAAAGGGACTGAGCCGCGAATTCACAGGCTATATCATCAAAACGATGCTCTTCTCCGTTTTCGCCTTTATTTTGATTCCGTGCGTGATCTATGTTCTCTCGTATATACCTTACGGCGAGGCGAAGGGCATGACGATAAGCGGGGGCATGCTGTTCAAAAAGGAATTCTATGAAATAATACTTGAAAATCAGAGCTTTATGTTTTCGTACCACAGCAAGCTAGTCGCTACGCACCCTTATTCCTCGCCCTGGTTTTCGTGGCTGCTTGACATAAGGCCGATTTTGTATTATCTTGAATACCTGCCGAACGGCTACAAATCCGCCTTCGGCGCCTTCGGCAACCCCATACTATGGTGGGGAGGCCTTATAGCCCTGATATATACGGTCAAGCGCTTCGCAAATACGCGCGACGGGAAAGCCCTCTATATAATCATAGGCTACCTTGCCCAGATTCTGCCCTGGGTTTTCGTGTCGCGCATAGTATTTATCTACCACTATTTCCCGTCTACGCTCTTCCTCGTGCTTGCCACCTGCTATGCTTTCAACTGCATGTATGAAAAGGGGGTCGGGCGTTACAAGGCGGCCATAGCGGCATACTCGGCCGCGTCCGTCGTGCTTTTCGCGGCGTTTTATCCGGTGCTGACGGGCATACCCGCCAAAGAATGGTACACCACGAACTATCTCCAGTGGATACCGGGAGTTTGGCCGTTCTGAGTAATTGCTTTTTGGAGAGTTGGTAAAAATGTTTTTGGCTGATTTTCATACGCACAGCGGCTGCTCGCCCGACGCGTCGTCAAGCATGCTTGAGATGGCTCTCGCAGGGGCCGAAAAGGGAATCTCGATAATGTGCATAACCGACCATGTGGACATAGACGACTGCATGACGGGCGAGGCGCAGCGGGACTGCTTCGGCAAATGGGAGGAAATGAAAAGGCGGTTCGAGGAAGCCAGGGAGGGTTTGCGCGGGCGCATTGACCTCCGACTCGGGATAGAATTCGGGGAGGCCAACCATGGCTCCGCGAGCGATATGGAATCAGTGGCCTCAAAAAATCTCGATTTTGTTATAGGCTCCATACACAACCTCAGAAACAATCCGGACTTCTTTTGCATCGATTATAAAAGCGTATCTCAATGCGAGATGCTCGTGGAAAAATATGTAGAGGAGCATTTTGAGCTGGCAAGGCTCGGCTGCTTTGACGTTATCGGGCATCTGGGCTATACCAGGCGCTACATGAAGCGGGCCGGCTTTGACATCGGCCTCGGCAGCCACACGGACAGGCTTGAAGAGCTTTTCAGGCTTCTCCGCGACAGCGGCAAGGGAATAGAGCTGAACACCTCCGGGCTGCGCGACGGGACCGGCTCGGCTTTCCCCGAATTCGGCGTGCTGAAGCTGTACAGGGAGAAGGGCGGCGAAATCGTAACGACGGGCAGCGACGCGCACAGACCCGAGGACACGGGCAAAAACATCGCGGACGGAATGGAGCTTCTGAGAGAAGCGGGATTCAAGTATTTTACGGTTTTTAAGGAAAGAAAACCCGAGTTTATAAAACTATAATTTTTTCTATGCATTACGCGCATCCGCGCGGGGGAGGAAAGCATGATAGCCATAGGATCGGACCACGCGGGCTTCAGGCTCAAGGAAGAGATAACGAAATATCTGCAGTGCAGGGGGCTGGAGTTCAGGGACTTCGGAACCTTTTCGGCGGAGAGCACGGATTACCCGGACTACGGCGAGGCGGTGGGAAAAGCGGTCGCCTCGGGCGAGTGCGAAAAGGGAATACTTGTCTGCGGCACGGGAGTGGGAATAGGCATCTCCGCCAACAAGGTGAGGGGAGTAAGGTGCGCGGTCTGCTCCGAATGCTATTCGGCGCAGATGGCAAGGCTTCACAACGACGCGAACGTAATAGCGATAGGGGAGCGCGTCGTAGGCCCGGGACTGGCGCTCAAAATCGTGGAAACCTTCCTGGATACCGAATTCGAGGGGGGGCGCCACGCCCGAAGGGTAGGCAAAATAATGGCGATAGAGGATCGGCAGCACTGAGCTGAAAGGAAGAGGGCCTTGAGCATCGACAAAAAAAAAATATACAGGAAGCGCAACCCGTTTCTGATAGCGCTTAAGGTGCTTGCAGCAGCGGTTGCTGCGCTCATATTGCTGATAGTACTTCTCTTTTTCAGTTTTCAGAAGTATATCGTATATACGCCGGACGGAATAAGACTGGAAATACCTTACCTTCAGCAGTACAGGAAGTAAATAATGCTCCGGCCCCGGCTTTCAATTATGAAAGCCGGGGCCGGAGCGTGTCGAAAAAGTATTTCGACACGCTTCAAGGGGGTATCCAATACCCCCTTGATACGCGGCCTACGCCGCGATACCCCCGGCCGCGCACATTTGCGCGGGATAATGTATTTTTCCGACGTACATGCCGCCGGAAAAATATTTTTTTATTACTTTATGGTTCCAAGCTGTAGGTCCTTTGACAGTCTGAGGCCCAGGCTTTCATGATTGAAAGCCTGGGCCGTTTTTAATAAGTTTCGGAAATCAGATGGCGTAAGCCGTGTCGTAGGACTCCTTGATAACGGTCAGCAGGTTCCCGACCTGATGCGCGTCGCCTATGACGTGGATTTTGTCGGAGGGAACTCCGGCCGCGACGAGCTTGTCTTTCAGCGGTGCTCCTGGAACATATCCAACGGACATTATCATGCTGTCGGCGTCGATTACGGTCACCTTGCCGTATTCGTCCTTAATGGACACCTTGAGACCGTCTCCGCTTTGCTCGACTTTTGAGAGCGTGTTGAAGGTGAAAACCTTGATGTCGTAGAAGCGGACTATCTCGCGGAGCATGTTCACGTTTGCTGCGCAGAGGCCTTCAACCAGAAGAATGTTTTCCATCATTTCCACGACGACGGGCTTTATGCCCTTGAGCGCGAGGTCGTAAGCTATCTCGATTCCGGTAAGGCCGCCGCCTATTATTACCGTCTTCTTCCCGACCTTCTTGGCGCCCAGCAGGTACTCTACGGCTTCCACCGCCTTGCCGCTCTTCATGGCTTCGGCGAGACCTTCAACGGGAAGCTCCCTCGCCTTCGCACCGGTGGCGACTATGATTTCGTCATAGCCTTTCAGATCCTCGGGGGAGGCCTCCTTGTTGAGCCTTACGTCAATGCCGAGGTCCCTGAGCTGCTTCTTGTACCAATCTATCAGCATCTTGTCCTTTTCCTTGAAGTCCGGTGCCGCGGCGGCTATGAACACTCCGCCCAGTTCGCCTGTCTTCTCGAAAAGGGTTACGTCGTGGCCGCGCATTTTGAGGAGCCTTGCCGCCTCCATGCCTCCTATACCGCCGCCTACGACAGCCACCTTCTTCGCTTTCGAGGCCGGCTTGAGCGCATATTTCTTTTCCTCCATGCAGGCGGGGTTAAGTGCGCAGTGAGCCATGTTGGGCCTCGTGTCCTTTATGGGCGTATCGGGAGGGGTGGGCTTGCGGTACGGGCTTACGGGGAAGCATCCGTTATGGCAGGCTATGCAGGGGCGTATGTCGTCGACCTTGCCGTCGCGGACCTTGTTGAGCCATTCGGGATCCGCGAGGAACTGGCGGGAAACGCCTATGCCGTCGATTTTTCCGCCCGCAATCGCTTCTGCTGCGGTGTCCGGATTTTCCATGCGGCCGGCGCAGAACACCGGAATATTTACGAAGTTCTTTATATACGAAACCTCAGGCAGATTGCAGGCCAGGGGCATGTACACCGGAGGATGAGCCCAGTACCAGGAGTCGTAGGAGCCGTTGTCGGCGTCAAGCGCGTCCGCGCCGGCAGCTTCGAGTATTCTGGCGGCGGTCGGGCTTTCCTCAAGGCTGCGGCCGTATTCCACATAGTTCTCGCCGGGAAGGGCGCCCTGATTGAAGCCGCGCATCTTGCTGGCCACGCTGTAACGGATCATGACAGGATAATCCTCGCCGCACTGCTTCTTGATTTCGCGGATTATGCTGGTGATAAAGCGGAAGCGGTTTTCTATCGAACCGCCGTATTCGTCAGTCCTCCAGTTCATGCTGGCTATCGTGAACTGGTCAAGCAGATAGCCCTCGTGAATCGCGTGAATCTCGACCCCGTCTATACCTGCCTTTTTGCACATCAAAGCGGATTTTCCGAACGCGTCTATCATATCCTCGATTTCTTCGACGGTCATGCCCCTGTGCTTAACGCTGGGGATCCATACGTTTGGCATTCCTTCGGAGGTGGCGGGAACATCCTCAAGCACCATTCCCTCGCGCTTGCCCTGCGAGCGGCCCCACCCTGCGCCGAGCTGCAGGAAGAACTTTGAGCCGTAGGAATGTATCTCGTCGACCAGATCCTTTACGGGGCCCATGAAGGTGTCGACAGCGTTGTAAAGGTACTTTCCGTCCGCCTTTACGAGGGTAACGCCCGGAACAAAAAGGCCTACGTTGCCCTTCGCGCGTTCTATGTAGTAATCGTGTACTCCGGGGTTATAGGTATCTACTCCGTGGCCGAAGGGCGAGGTGCCGCCCATTGCGCAGAGGATGACGCGGTTTTTGATTTCGCAGCTTCCGATTTTTATCGGTTGGAAAATTGCATCGTATTTACCCATTGAATTCGGTCCCCCTGTATTAATATTTTATTTTTGCTCTATCACATAAAATGCGGACGGGTGTGACAAGCCATCTAACGACCCGGTTTCCGAGGCTTCGATTCCACAAAAAGCCCATTAAAAAATATATACTAAAAGTCTAATTTGTTCCATAATAATATTCGCGGATTTATAAAAATATTTGTATTTTTATAAGTATATTTAACTATTTCCTTAATAAGAGAACAGGAGATTGTGAAACATCACAAAAGGCACGCCGCCGGAAAAGCAAGCGTGCCCTTGAAGGAAAGAAAACCGCGGCTCCTATTTTCTTGCAGGTATTATTTCAAGCCAATAGCCGTCGGGGTCCTGAATAAAATAAATGCCCATTTTCTCGTTTTCATAGCAGATGCAGCCCATCTCCGAATGAAGCTTCTTTGCGGCTTCGAAATCGTCCGTCCGGAACGCAAGATGGAATTCGCATTCACCGAGGTCGTATTTTTGCCTGTGTCCGGAAAGCTCGGTAAGCTCGAGCAGGAAGTCCGACTCCTCATTTCCGACGTAGACTATCGTAAAGGAGCCGTCCGGAGCTGCGATCCGGCGTTTTTCTGTAAGACCAAGAGCCTTTTCGTAAAATTCGAGGGAAGTTCTGAGGTCCGCGACATTGTAGTTTTCATGCACCATTTTGAATTTCATAGTTTTTTCCTTCCTTTCATTACAGAGCGGGGAGTCTGAGTATGAATTCGTGCAGCGCGCAAAAATCGCCCCGCCCAAAGCACTCCGCGGAAACTCCCTCGTGCTCCACGACATGTCCTTCCAGAAGATAGAACGGTATTCCCAGCCTGCAGGCGGAGCCGTCCTCTCTCGTATCGTTTCCGACCATTATGCAGTCGGAAGCGCTCTTTCCTATTTTTTTCAAAAACTCCTCGAAGTACCTCGGATTGGGTTTGCAGAAGCGCGAGTTTTCGTATGTGGATATATAAACGAAATCACCGGGTTCAAGCCCTGCCCAGCGTATGCGCTCCAGGGTCGCGACGGCGGGGAAGAGAGGGTTTGTCGCGAGGGCGAGCGTGTAGCCCCGGCTTTTCAGCTCTTTTACGCATTCCGCAGCAAGACGGTTCGGGAAAACGGTTTTTGCGGCCTCCGAAAACTCGTTTTTATAAAAGCTCTCGAATTGAGGCTCGTAAACTCTCATGTCGCGTCCCAGAATGTCGGAAAAAGCCCTCCAGAAGACCTCCGAATTGAAATCAGAGCCGTCGTTTTTTATCATCGCCTCAGTCGCCGCCCACACAGACCTTGTAAGAGCGCGGGGCTCGATAAGATAGGAAAACTTACGCGTCAGCGCGCTGAAATACTCCTTAATAAAATCGTCCTGTTCAAGCGGAAGAAGGGTCCCGTCCAGATCGAATAAAACCGTGTCCATAGGCTTCCTTGCAAACTGACACCTAAAAATTTATTTAAATTGGATATTTAAATAATGTCAGATATAGAATATTATAAATCAAAAATAAAATTTCGTCAATCAAGGAAAGGTAAACAGCATGAAAAGCGAAAACTCCAAAAAGACAAGACAGATAGTTTACGGCGCCGTGTTCATCGCCCTCGTATACGTCTGCACCGCGTTTGTAAACTTCCCGATAACGTTTCTGCTGGGCAAAGGCGGGCTTGTGCATCTCGGCAACGTGCCCCTTTTCATTATTGCCATAGTATTCGGCAAAAAGTACGGGGCTATCGCCGGAGGCGTGGGAATGGCTCTTTTCGACATACTCAGCAGCTGGACCGTATGGGCTCCGTTCACACTGGTTATTGTGGGGCTTATGGGCTTTACAGTAGGCGCGATCACAAAAAACCGCAGCAGCTTTGCCGTTAACCTGCTGGCTATTTTGGCCGCCTGCGCCATAAAGGTGGTCGGATACTATATAGCCGAGGGAATAATATACGGCAACTGGATTTCCCCTCTGGGTTCGATACCCGGAAATCTGGTACAAATAGGAGTGGCCGCCCTTATAGTGCTGCCGTTTGTCGGCCGCATACGCAAGGCGGCATCGAAGATAGACATATAAGCGGAAACGACGGACCGCGAACAGCGGGAAAAAAAGATTAATAAAGCGCGGCGCCCCGGCAATAAACAGCCGGGGCGCCCTTCTTTCTTCTCAGCTAATCCTGAAGGCTCTGTATTTCGGTCACACTACCTTGTGAAATTCCTTCGCCTTTTCTTCTCCTCTGAGAACCCTCAGCCCTCCGAGGGCGAGGGACTCCATTTCGTTTTCTCCGGGATAGACTATAACCGGCGCTATGAAGGAGACGTATTTCTCGATAAGCCCGGTAAAATACTTGGAGTAGGCTATGCCCCCGGTAAGAAGAATGGCTTCGATCTTTCCGCAGACGACAGGCGCTTCCTTGCCGATGTTCTTTGCGATATTGAGCGCCATGGCGTCGTAAATAAGCTTTGCATGCTCGTCCCCGGCCTCAATCCTTTTCTCGACCTCGCGGCTGTCGGTGGTGCCGAGATGCGCGTAAAGACCGCCCTGCGTCTTGATGATCTTCATCATCTGGTGCTCGGTGTACTTTCCGGAGAAGCAGGTTTCGACCACTTCGTGGAGGGGCAGCCAGCCGGTGCGCTCGGGTGAAAACGGGCCCTCGCCGTCGTTTATGGTGTCGATAATTTTTCCGCCGCTGTGAACGCTTACGGAAATGCCGCCGCCCATATGGACGACTATAAGCGAGCAGTCCGTATATTTTTTGCCGCGCTCCTTGGCGTACTTCATCGCTATGGCCCTCATGTTGAGGTTGTGGCCTATCGCTTTTCTCGGCATTTCGGGCAGGCCTGTTATGCGGACGATGGGGAGCATTTCGTCGACTGTCACGCCGTCGTATACGAAAGCGGGCACGTCGTGCTTACGGGTGATGGAATAGGCGATGATTGCGGCAAGGTTCGATGCGTGCTCATGGTGAGGCTTGTTTCTAAGCTGCCAGACCATGTCCTCGTTTACTTTGTAGGCTCCGGACTCCACCGGGGGAAGGAGCCCCCCGCGGGCGACAATGGCGGTTATGGACTCGAGAGGTATGTTGTTTTCCCTGAGGGCGTCGAGTATAAGACCCTCGCGGTACTCAAACTGGTCTACGACGGCATCGTACTTTTTAAGCTCCTCCGGGTCATGTACGATGGATTTGACAAAAAGAGGCTTTTCGTCTTCATAGACGGCAATCTTAGTGGAAGTGCCGCCCGGATTTATTATAAGCAGTATTTCCATATGAAACGCCTCAGGCAACCGCAGACATTCCCGCTTCGAGGGCCTTGAGGTTCAGCTCAACGAACGCCGGCTTGACGCATTCCTTTATCGCGCCGGTCCAGTCGAGAGAATCAAGCTTCATAAGCTTAACGAGGGCCCCGAGGAGAACGACGTTCATGGCCTTGGGGTTGCCAAGTCCCGTCGCGATCCTGTTCGCGTCCAGCACATAGGTCTTCGCGAGCGACTTGACGCGCTCCACGGCGTCGTGGGGATACTGCTGTGCGCCCGAAAGCGTCGTTGCCGTCGGCATTTTGAAATCGTTGACGACGACCATGCCGTCCGGGGAAAGCTCGCCCACATAGCGGAGCGCCTCCATCGCCTCAAAGGAAACAAGGATGTCCGCGCTGCCCTTGCCGATGATCGGGGAATATACTTTTTCGCCGTAGCGCACCTGCGTGACAACGCTGCCGCCCCGCTGGCTCATGCCGTGGATCTCGCTCATCTTGACGTCGTAGCCTGCGGACACAAGAGCGGTGGAGAGTATCTTGCTCGCAAGTATCGTACCCTGTCCTCCTACTCCGCAGAGAAGAATGTTTTTCACTTCAGCCATTTTATTTGCCCTCCCGTACTATCGCGTTCTTCGGGCAGACCTGGACGCAGACGTCACAGCCCAGACACTGGTTCCTGTCGATGGTGACCTTCTTAGTATCGCTGTGGTACTCAAGCGCCGGGCAGCCGGTTTTTACGCACATCTTGCAGCCGATGCACTTATCGGCGTCGACTTTGTTGATCGTCTTGTAGTTCCCAAATTCCTTTTTGTCCGCCTCTGAAAGCTTCTTGAGAGCGCAGGGCCAGCGGGTGACGATGACGGCGGGCGTATCGAAGCCGAGACCCCACTGTATTGCGTCCTTCACCTCGCTGAGATTCAAGGGGTTGACGGTTTTTATATGCTTTACTCCGAGAGCCTTCGCGACCTCCGCCACGTCGGTGATGTTCGCTTCCTGCTCCATGGCCGTAAAGCCGCTGCCCGGGTTCTCCTGATGTCCAGTCATGCCGGTTATGCGGTTGTCCAGCACGACGAGAAGGACGTTGGAGTTGTTGTAGACGGCCTCAAGCATGCTCGTCATGCCCGAGTGGAAGAAGGTGGAGTCGCCCATTACGCCGACGCAGCGCCTGCCGTCGCCCACCATGTTGAATACCTTCTGCGCGCCGTGCGCGACGGAGAAGCCGCCGCCCATGCAGATCGCAATATCCTTGGGAGCAAGGCCGTAGCAGCCTATGTCGCTGGTTACTACAACGTTCTTCAGCTTGTTGAGCTCGTAGAAGAAGCCGCGGTGCGGGCAGCCAGCGCAGAGGACGGGGGGACGGTCTGCAACGACCGATCTGTCGTATTGTATGGTCTTGTTTTCCGTTCCGATGAGAGCCTTCCTGACGATATCGGGGTTCAGCTCGCCCTCGATGGGGATTTTGGCCTTTCCGATGCAGGGGATACCGGCGGCCTTTATTATGTCCTCCATGAAGGGTTCAAGCTCTTCGACAACGATGAGGGTCTCGACCTGTGACGCGAACTCGCGGATTTTTTGTATCGGCATCGGGAATGTGAATCCGAGCTTAAGGTAGGAAACGCTGTCTCCGTATACTTCCTTCGCATACTGATACGCGATGCCCGCGGACACTACGCCGATTTTGCGGTCTTTGCCCCACTCTATGTAATTGAGCTCCGTTGAGTTTGAGAACTCCTCAAGCTTTTTGAGACGCTCCTCGACCTTGGTGTGCAGGACCTTGGATATTGCCGGCACCGGATTGAACTTGTCCTTCTTCACATAAGGAACAAAGGGCACTTCTTTGCGCTCGCCCAGCTCGACGATGCTCTTGGAGTGGCAGACGCGGGTGGTCATTCTGAAAAGTATGGGAGTGTCGTACTTCTCGCTGAGCTCAAAGGCGATTTTCATCATGTCCTTGGCTTCCTGAGAGTCGGAGGGCTCAAGCATACCGACTTTTGCGGCGCGGGCATAATAACGGTTGTCCTGCTCGTCCTGCGACGAATGCAGGCCGGGGTCGTCGGCGTTGATTATTACGAGGCCGGCGTTGACGCCTGTGTAGCCGAGAGTGAAAAGGGGGTCGGCGGCCACGTTGAGTCCGACATGCTTCATCGACGCGGTGGCGCGCGCTCCGGCGAAGGCTGCCCCGATAGCGGCTTCGAGAGCGACCTTTTCGTTAGGCGCCCATTCCGAATTGATTTCCGGGTAAGTCGATAAGTTTTCGAGTATTTCGGTGCTGGGCGTTCCGGGGTAAGCGGACGAAAATTTCACTCCCGCCTCCCAGGCGCCTCTCGCAACCGCTTCGTTGGCGGTCAGTAGTTGTTTCAACAAAATTCCTCCTTGTTGTAGTCCTTGTACAATTTTTTTGTTTGCCTTTCAGTGGCAGTATCCGCAGTGGTCGCATTCCAGACCCTGCTCGCATTTCGGGATTATGGCGAGCAGCTCGGGATGATCCCGAAATGTTTCGGAGCTATCCTTTTTTTCTTTTTCGCTTATTATTTTATTTGTGAATTCGATGTCAAAATCATCGAAACGGTCGAATTCGTACAACCTGTTCACCGTTCTTTCAAATATGAAATACGCAGAGCATATTCGGGGGGATATCCGCTGAATGAAGCGGCTTTAGGGGAAAAGCGATGAAAAGCAGGGCAAGCGTTGCGGAATTGTGCCCGTAATTCCTCCGGAGCAAGAATTTTTTTCAATTTACCACTACATTATCTCAAGTAATAATTTTGTTGTCAATATAAGTATAATAGAAAAAAATCAATATTAAGCTCCGCAATCCGTCATATTACACAAGCGCTGCCTAAATATTTCCGAAAAAACGGAAAAAATTCAGTATTTTGCACAGAAAAATACGCAAAAGTTGCTGCTATTGTGTAGCAAGTATTTCAGCCCAAAGTATTGACAAAGAAAAAAAATACAGTATCATTATAATTGTGACTGAGCGTACACTTTTGTTTTTTTCGCCTGTTATCTATTGTTTTGGAATATAAAATTACGTTATTGGGAGGCAAATATGGAAAAGAAAATCTATGTGGAATCCGCGAATAACCTGCCTGTTTACGACGAATGCGATATCCTCGTCGTGGGCGGCGGCGCGGCCGGCCACAGCGCCGCTATTGCGGCGGCAAGAGCGGGAGCAAAGAACATCGTTCTGATGGAGCGCTACGGATATATGGGAGGTGACGTTACCGGAGGCTATGTGATCATGGTACCGGACCTTTCGTGGTACAACATGTCGTTTGTCCGGGGCCTCCAGGAGGAGTGGTTCACCCGTCTCGAGAAGAACGCCCCCGGCTCGGTGCTCGCACCCGGCCTCGATAAGCTCGGCAGTGAGGATCCGGCACTTCTTTACAGATGGGCGGCCATCCACGACTGCGTGAGCCGCGGCACACACGTCGAAAAGGGGCCGAACGGCGAGGAAGTCAGACGCGACACCAAGCGTCTCGTCCGCGCGGTGTACTTCGAGCCGAACCAGCTCAAGATTGAAATGGACAAGATGCTCTACGAGCACAGGGACGCGATACGCGTGCTCTACCACAGCTGGGGCACCAAGCCAATAATGGAGGGCAACGAGGTCAAGGGCGTCATCTTCGAGAGCAAGGAAGGCAGACAGGCCATTTTTGCGAAGACCGTCATAGACGCCACCGGCGACGGCGATCTTTACAGCCAGACAGGGGCTCCTTACGCAAGCCTTGCCGACGGCCAGACGCGCTCGAGCACGACTGCGGTCGTATGGCGTATCGGCGGCATAAACTGGGATCAGTATTATGAGTGGAGCAACGCGCATCCCGCACAGGTGCAGGCGATAAAGAACCGTATGGCCGAGATAGCGGGTTTCCGCAATGTGCCGCTGCCCTCTAACGACAACAGCATCTGCTGGATCAACAACTGGCACGCCGCCAAGGACTGCACAAAGGTAAAGGACCTTACCGATACCGAAATCAATACCCGCATTTCCATGCGCGAGGTTCTCGCTTACCTGAAGGAGGCCTGCCCGCTGGTGTTCAGAAACGCGTTCATTTACGACATAGCTCCGCAGCTCGGCACGCGCTGCAGCCGCCGTCTCAAGGGCGAATACATAATGAGCGCCAACGACTGGGCGTTTGCAAACCAGTTTGACGACACCATAGCGTGGCACTCCACCATATGCCAGATAAACGACTGCGGACCCGTGGAGATACCCTACCGCGCGATCCTGCCGCAGAAGGTGGAGAACCTGCTCGCCCCGGGCAGACACCTTTCGTCGGACGACGTGGCCATCGACTGGCTCAACCTCATTCCCCAGTGCGTCGGAACCGGCCAGGCGGCTGGCGTGGCCGCCGCCGTCGCGGTGCAGAGCGGCACCAACGTGCGCTGCGTGGACATCAAGAAGGTTCAGAACATCCTTATCGACCAGGATGTGCCGCTGCCCCGCAACGAGAGAGTAGACCCGGCGTATATGGAGTGCGTGGAGCAGCATATGTACGGTACCTACACCGAGCTTGCAAAGAAGGCGCGCGCCGAGGCCGACGGGCTCAAATCCTTCCGTCAGTGGTAAGCATGGACTCCGAAAAGAGTGAAGAAAAGCGGGAAGCCGGGAATCCGGACCGGTCTGCGGAGCAGAAAATACTTCCGTCTTCGGATTTTTACGCCAAGCTTCTGAACATACCGCCGTGCAAAAGGGGCGGGGAGTGCAACAACTGCGGACGCTGCGAAAAATAAGTATTCACAACAAAACGCCGATGCCATTGCATCGGCGTTTTGGCCTGTCAAAAAAGCCCTTTGGGCTTTTTTGACAAGGGGGCTTAATGACGGCCGCTCTGCCGCGCCCGTCATGAGAGGTGTCATTTCCGACGTACACGCCGCCGGAAATGACAGATTTGACTTTGTTTCCGCCGTTCGTGGCGGAAATTTTGCGAAGCTTTTTTGCTGTAAACAAATTCTTCGACAAGCTGACGCCGATGCAATGGCATCGGCGATTTGCTTCATTTTTCCGGCTTTATCGGGTTGCCGTTTTCATCAACGTACCGTATGCAGTCGAGCTGCGCCTTCAGAGAGTCACGGAAAGCGGAAACGTACTCCTCGCGGAGCTTTTTCCGTTCCTCCGTTTCCTCTGGAGTCAGGCAGCGCTCCCTCGAAATCCTTGTAAGCTCGTTTATACGATCGATTTTGCACTGTTCCATAAACTGACCTCCGTAAGTCGGCTCGGCGCGCGCTGCAGGTTATATGAGCCGAGCAGGAAACTCCCGCTCCGGGCTTTTATCTGAAATACCCGACCGCGCTCCTGAACATGCCGTTGTCAAAATTCCCCGGAACATTCTTGTAGAGCAGCGAAGCGCTGCGCTCCGTGTGGCCCATCTTGCCGAAGATTCTGCCGTCCGGAGAGGTTATGCCCTCAATAGCGAGCACCGATCCGTTGGGATTGAATTGAATGTCCATTGTCGGCTCTCCGCTGAGATTAACATATTGTGTGGCTATCTGGCCGTTTTCGGAAAGCCTGTCCAAAAGCTCCCCCGGGCAGACAAAGCGGCCTTCACCGTGCGATATTGCCACGGTGTGTATGTCGCCTACGCTGCAGGCGCTGAGCCAGGGCGATTTGACCGAGGCTATGCGCGTGCGCACAAGCTTGGACTGGTGCCTGCCTATCGTGTTGTAGGTAAGAGTCGGGCAGTTCTCGTCCATGTCCCTTATATGGCCGTAAGGCAGTAGACCGAGCTTGACAAGGGCCTGAAAACCGTTGCATATGCCTCCGATAAGCCCGTCGCGCTTATCCAGAAGCTCGTGGACGGCATCCTTTAATTTGGCGTTGCGGAAAAACGAGGTGATAAACTTTCCGGAGCCGTCAGGCTCGTCGCCCCCTGAAAAACCTCCGGGAATGAAAAGTATCTGGGCGCCCGCGATCTCCTTATAAACGCTTTCCACGGAGTCCGCAAGGGCTTCGGGCGTAAGATTTCTGATTATGGCGACGCGCGGCTCGGCGCCCGCCTTTTCAAACATCCGCGCGGTGTCGTATTCGGTATTCGTACCTGGAAAAACGGTTATCAGCACCTTTGGCCTGGGCACCTTTACAAGCGGTGAAAGATTTGAGCGCCCGCCGTAATCCAGGGCTTTGACCGGGAGCTTTTCTCCGGCGCCGTTGCAGGGGAAAACGCCCTCCAGACGCTCCTCGTAAATGTTCTCGAGCATTTCGAGCGAAAGCGTTTCGTCATTGAAGCTGATTTCGTAGGAATCTGTGGTGACTCCCAGAAGTTCCCCGAGGATTTCGCCGTCGGTTTCAAGTATGAAAGCCCCGTAGCGGTAGTCGAAAGCGGTTTCATAGCCTATGTTTCCGTCAAACCTGAAGCCCAGACGGTTTCCGAAGCACATTTTCATAATTCCCTCGGCGACACCGCCGTATGCCGGGGTCCAGGCGCTGAGCACGCGCTTCTTCGCCGTCATATCCGAAACAAGGGCGAAGTTTTTAAGAAGGCTCTCGGCTTTCGGCAGGCCGTTCTCGCCGTATTCGGGCAGAAGAAGGGAAACGGTGCTGCCGCTTTTTTTGAATTCCGGCGATATGATCCTGTCGGCGCTGCAGACTGAAACGGCAAAGGATACGAGAGTGGGGGGGACGTCTATGTTTTCAAAGCTTCCGCTCATGGAGTCCTTGCCTCCTATGGCGGCGAGCCTGAGGTCAAGCTGCGCCGAGAGGGCGCCAAGCAGCGCCGCAAAGGGCTTGCCCCAGCGTTCCGGCCGGTTTCTCGGGCTGCCGAAAAACTCCTGGAAGCTAAGGTAGCAGTCGCTCAGCGTCGCGCCGGAGGCTATGAGCTTTGATACGGATTCCACAACGGCCAGATATGCGCCCCTGAACTGGTCCTTTTCGGAAATGTAGGGGTTGTAGCCGTATGCCATCACGGAACAGGTGCCGGTTTCGCCGTCCAAAACGGGAAACTTTGCCGCCATGCTCTGCGCCGGAGTGCGCTGATACCTGCCACCGAAAGGCATGAGCACCGTCGCGGCTCCGATAGTCGAGTCGAAGCGTTCCGCAAGCCCGCGCTTGGAGCATACGTTCAGGTCGGAAGCGAGCGAGGTCATGAGGCTCTTAAAATCGCCGCAGATGTGTTTTGAGTGCAGCGTTCCGCCCGGGACGGATATTTTCGTATGCTTTTCCGCACCGTTTGAATTAAGGAATTCGCGCGAGATGTCGACTATTGTCTTGCCGCGCCAGGTCATGCGAAGGCGCGGAACGGAGCTGACCTCAGCGACTACGGTCGCCTCGAGGTTTTCGCCCGCGGCAAGCTCCATGAAGCGTTTCACGTCGTTTTTATCAAGCACGACGGCCATGCGCTCCTGAGACTCGCTTATCGCAAGCTCGGTGCCGTCGAGCCCCTCGTATTTTTTTGGAACAGCGTCGAGATTTATCATGAGCCCGTCCGCAAGCTCTCCGATGGCGACCGAAACGCCGCCCGCTCCGAAATCGTTGCAGCGCTTTATCAGCCTCGCCGCCTCGCCGTTGCGGAAAAGACGCTGGAGCTTGCGCTCCTCGGGCGCGTTGCCCTTCTGAACCTCGGCTCCGCAGGTTTCAAGGGATTCGAGAGTGTGCGATTTTGAAGAACCCGTCGCGCCGCCGCAGCCGTCGCGTCCCGTGCGTCCGCCCAGAAGGACTATCAAATCGCCCTCGGCCGGCTTTTCCCGGCGCACGTTCCTTGCGGGAGCCGCGCCGACCACTGCGCCTATTTCCATGCGCTTGGCTATATAGCCGTCGTGATATATTTCGTCTACCAGTCCGGTGGCAAGTCCGATCTGGTTGCCGTAGGAGGAGTACCCGGCGGCCGCTGTCGTAACTATCTTGCGCTGGGGCAGCTTGCCGGGAAGCGTAGCCGAGATGGGCAGGGTCGGGTCGCCGGCCCCGGTTACGCGCATGGCCTGGTACACATAGGAGCGCCCCGAAAGCGGGTCGCGGATCGCGCCGCCGATGCAGGTGGCGGCGCCGCCGAAGGGCTCGATTTCGGTCGGATGGTTGTGGGTTTCGTTCTTGAAAAGGAAGAGCCAGTCCTCGTCCCTGCCGTCCACGTCCACCTTGACCTTTACGGTGCAGGCGTTAACCTCCTCGGACTCGTCCAGCTTTTCGAGGTACCCGTTCCTGCGGAGATATTTGGCGCCTATGGTCGCGATATCCATTAAGGTCACGGGCTTTTCGCGGCCAAGCTCTTTCCTTACGGACAGATAACGGTTGAAGGCCTCCTTTACATCGTCGTCATTGATGTCAAAGCCGTCGATGATAGTTCCGAAGGTAGTATGGCGGCAGTGGTCTGACCAGTAGGTGTCTATCAGCCTTATCTCGGTCAGGGTGGGGCAGCGCCCCTCTTTTTTGAAATAATCCTGGCAGAATATGATGTCGCCGAGATCCATGGCAAGACCGTAATCGGATATGAAGCCTGCAAGGCCGTCCCGGTCAAGCCCGAGAAAACCGTCAATAACGGGCACGTCCGAGGGAACATCAAAGGGCATGTCGAGAGTGTCGGGAAGCTCCAAAGAGGCCTCGCGGCTTTCGACCGGGTTTATGACATATTTTTTTATAGTTTCAAGCTCGTCGGGCGCAATTTCGCCGCCGAGTATATATATTCTCGCGTTCCTCACAAGCGGCTTTTCGCCACCCGAAACAAACTGTATGCACTGGGCGCAGGAATCGGCGCGCTGGTCAAACTGGCCCGGCAGGTATTCCACCGCGAAAACCGCGTCTCCCTGAGGAAGCTCAAAATAGGCGTTGTCTGTCTGCGGCTCGGCGAAGACGGTATTAATGCAGGCCTCAAACGTCTCCCTGTCGATGTTCTCAACGTCATAGCGGTTAAGCAGGCGCAGCGAAGAAACGGATTTTATCCGGAGCAGCTCACGGATATCCGCAAGGAGCGCTCTTGCCTCCGCCTCAAAGCCTTTTTTCCTTTCCGTATAGATCCTGTAGACCATATCGCACCTCGCCATAAATAGTATATTAAAACCGAGCAAGGCGGCCTTGCGGACGCCTTTTCGCTCTTATTTCGCTTCCAAAGCCCTTTTTCCTATATCGCGCCTGTAATGCGCGCCCTCAAAGCTGACGGCCTTCACGGCGTCGTAGGCTCTTGCTACCGCAGCCGAAAGGGTGGCGCCCGTCGCGGTGACTCCGAGCACCCTGCCGCCGCTGGTGTAAAGCCTTCCATTTTCAAGCCTGGTGCCGGCGTGGTAGACGACGGCGCCGTTGGTATCTCCCAGGAAAATCTCCTTGCCCTTTTCATAGGACTGAGGATACCCGCCCGAGGCCATCACTACGCAGCAGGCGCTGTCGCGCGAAAATTCAATGTTCAGCTCTCCGAGCCTGCCCTCGCGCACCGCGATAAAAATTTCGAGAAGATCCGTTTTAAGAAGCGGCAGAACAACCTGAGTCTCGGGGTCGCCAAAGCGGCAGTTGTACTCTATCACTCTCGGACCCTTCGGAGTAAGCATAAGACCGAAGAATAGGCAGCCCCTGAAGGTGCGGCCCTCGGAGTTCATAGCTTTCACGGTGGGGAGGAATATCTCCTCCATGCACCTTCTGTTTATTTCGCCGGTGTAATAGGGGTTTGGGGCGACAGTGCCCATGCCGCCGGTGTTGAGCCCCCTGTCCCCGTCGAGCGCCCGCTTGTGGTCCATTGCCGAAACCATGGGAACAATGGTCTTGCCGTCCGTAAATGCGAGCACGGAAACCTCGGGACCCGTCAGAAATTCCTCGATTACTATACGGTTGCCGCTTTCGCCGAAGGCCTTGTCCAGCATTATCGAGCGGATAGCCCCGAGAGCCTCGTCCCTGCTTTCGGCGATTATGACTCCCTTGCCCAGGGCAAGGCCGTCCGCCTTGACCACCATCGGGAAGCTATCCGAGCTTTCCGCAAACCTGAGAGCCTCCGAGGCGCTTTCAAAAACGTTGTAGTCCGCCGTCGGGATGCCGTATTTTCTCATCAGGTTTTTGGAAAAGACCTTGCTGCCCTCTATTATCGCGGCGGACCTGTCAGGACCGAAGCAGGGGATACCCGCGGCTTCAAGCAGGTCAACGCAGCCGAGGACAAGCGGGTCGTCGGGAGCGACAACCGCAAAATCTATTTTGTTTTCAACCGCGAAGTCGCGGATTTTTTCTATTTCGGTTGCGCCGATGCCAACGCATTCGGCGTCGGAGGCTATTCCTCCGTTGCCGGGCAGGGCGTATATTTTTTCGGCTTTCGGGTTTTCGCGGAGCTTCTTGATTATGGCGTGCTCGCGTCCGCCGCCTCCGACCACCATTATCTTCATTTCGTTTTTCCTCCGGGCATCAATGATGGAACAGCCTGAGACCCGTGAAAGCCATCGCTATTCCGAAGCGGTTGCAGGTGTCTATCACATCGTCGTCGCGCACGGAGCCGCCGGCCTCGGCCACATATCGGACGCCGCTCCTGCTGGCACGGACAATATTGTCGCCGAAGGGGAAGAAGGCGTCGCTCCCGAGAGAAACATCGGAAACCGAGTCGAGCCAGGCCCTTTTTTCCGCCTCTGAAAAAGGCTCGGGACGAACCGAGAAAAAGTTCTGCCAGGCGCCCTCGCCGATGACGTCCTCGGGGGTCCTGGAAATATAGACGTCTATCGCGTTATCCCTGTCCGGCCTTGCTATGCCGTCCTTAAAGGGCAGCGAAAGCACCTTGGGATGCTGGCGCAGGTGCCAGTTGTCGGCCTTGTCGCCCGCAAGGCGTGTGCAGTGCACGCGAGACTGCTGACCCGCGCCGACGCCAATAGTCTGGCCGTCTTTGGCATAGCAGACGGAATTCGACTGCGTGTATTTGAGGGTGATCAGTGACAGTATAAGGTCGCGCTTTGCGCTCTCGGGGAAGGACATGTTCTCCGTCACTATATTTTTGAGAAGATTTTCGTCGATTTTTACGTCGTTTCTGCCCTGCTCGAAGGTTATGCCGAAAACCTGCTTGCGCTCAAGCTTTTCCGGAACATAGGAAGGGTCTATTTTGATTATGTTGTATCCGCCCTTTTTCTTGCGGCTCAGAATCTCAAGGGCTTCGGGTTCATAGTCCGGCGCTATCACACCGTCGGAGACCTCGACGGAGATAAGCTTTGCGGTCGCCGCGTCGCAGGTGTCGCTGAGAGCGATCCAGTCGCCGTAGGAAGACATTCTGTCGGAGCCTCTCGCCCTTGCGTAGGCCGAGGCCAAAGGCGAAAGCTCCCTGCCCTCGACGAAATATATCTTTTTGAGCACATCCGAAAGGGGCAGGCCTACGGCCGCACCCGCGGGGCTTACATGCTTGAATGAAGCCGCGGCTGGCAGTCCGAGCGCCTCTTTAAGCTCGCTGACGAGCTGCCAGGAATTCAGCGCGTCCATAAAATTGATATAGCCCGGCCTGCCGTTCAAAACCTGAAAGGGAAGACAGCCTCCGTCGGACATATAGACCCGCGCCGGCTTCTGGTTAGGATTGCAGCCGTATTTAAGTGAGAATTCGTTCATATATGAATTCCTTTCGCTAAAATTTTATTCAACCCTGCAGCCGTTCTTATTGACTATCCTTGTGTCCGAAATCCCCGTGAGGGTGTCCACATATCGGACGAAAAGCGACACCTTGTTCTCGGCGTTGAGGCTCGACCAGATAGTTTTCGTATACAGATCGATATCGTTCTCCACATTGACGCATTTGGGGTCGCCGCAGAAGGAGGGAATGGGGTCCCCGTCTCCCTGATATGTGTGGATGATATGCCCTATGCCGTTCACCGGATTTGAGTATTCATAAAAGAAGCGATGGCAGGTAAGCTCGTCGCCGCTTTTTATGATGCTCAGCTTGTAGGAGAAGCTCTTTTCGAAAAGCGTCACAAGACCGCTGATGCGAGGGGTGTAGTTGGGGGCGTCCGGCTCGAATACGCGGGTGCGTATCGCGTCCTCAAAGCTTTTTCCGCTTCTCAAATACTCGTAAACGGTGTCCGTCTGGTCGCCGTTTGTGACTATTATGCTGTTTTCATATACGCGCACGGGCGAATATATGACAAGCGAGGGGTCCTTGAGCTTGTGCTGCTCGTAGGCCTGAGTCTTTATACCGCCGTTTACCCTCACAAAAATTCTGTTCCTGCTGTTTTCGCTGCGCCCCATTATAAAATAGGCTATTACCGCAAATCTACCGTCGCGGCTCTTGCCGATTAGTATTCCTCGCCCCGGATAGCTGTTTCCTCCGAGATAGCTAGATATCTGTTCCATTGACAATATCCTTTCACTGAGCATTTGAACAAACATATTCGACGGCCCGGGGCAGAATGACCCATTCCGCCTCCTCCATGACGCGCCTCTGAAGCGTTTCCGGCGTATCTCCCGGCAGGACGTCGACAGCCTTCTGCATTATTATCCTGCCGCCGTCGGGTATCTCGTTGGCGTAATGCACGGTGGCGCCGGTGACCTTGACGCCGTAGTCCAGAGCCGCCTCGTGCACCCTGAGCCCGTAAAAGCCCTTCCCGCAGAACGAGGGAATAAGAGAGGGATGCACGTTTATGATTTTGCCGTCAAACCTTTTTGTGAAGCTTTCGCTGAGTATGGAAAGAAAGCCGGCGAGGACAATAAGGTCGATTTTTTCGGCTTCCAGCGTCTCGGCAAGCCGACGCTCAAACTCCGCCTGACCGCCGCAGGCCTTCTTCGTGATGGCAAGGGCCTTTACGCCGTGATTTTTTGCGCGCTCGAGAGCATATGCTCCCTCCGTGCTGGATATTACGAGCACGACCTCGCCGCTTTTGATAATCCCGCTTTTTTCGGCGTCAAAAATCGCCTGAAGGTTGGTGCCGCCGCCGGAAACAAGCACGGCCACACGCTTTTTCAGCATATGACGACCCCCTCGGAGCCTTCCGCGATCTCGCCGATTATATATGCGTCCTCGCCGCTAAAGCGAAGGACGGAGAGAGCCTTGTCCGCCTCGTCTTTCGAAACGGTTATGCTCATGCCGACGCCCATGTTGAATGTGTTGAACATGTCGCGGACGGGAACCCTGCCTTCCTTTTGTATCAGGTTGAATATCGGAGGTATGCGCAGGGCCTTCTCCTCGATTTTCGCCGTCAGTCCTTCAGGGATGCTCCGAGGGATGTTCTCATAGAAGCCGCCGCCCGTGATGTGCGAAACGCCCTTCACATCGACCTCCTTCAGAAGGGCCAGAAGGGGCCTTACATATATTTTTGTGGGAGTCAGAAGCGTTTCGCCGATAGAAGCGCCGAGGTCCGGCGAGTAGGCCTTCATATCCCTCTTTTCCACGTCGAAAATCCTTCTCACCAGAGAAAAGCCGTTCGAATGCACGCCTGAGGAGGGAAGCGCGATTATCGCGTCTCCGGGGGCGGTTTTTCTGTTGTCTATTATCCTGTCCCTGTCGACTATGCCGACCGAAAAGCCGGCGAGATCGTATTCGTCCTCGGGATAGAAGCCGGGCATTTCCGCGGTTTCGCCTCCGATAAGGGCGGCGCCCGCCATCACGCAGCCGTCCGCCACGCCCTTGACGATCTGGGCGACCTTCTCGGGTATGTTTTTTCCGAGCGCGATGTAGTCGAGAAAGAAAAGCGGAGCCGCGCCCGAGCATATGATATCGTTTACGCACATGGCGACGCAGTCTATGCCGACCGTGTCGTGCCTGTCCATCAGAAATGCTATCTTGAGCTTGGTTCCCACTCCGTCGGTGCCGCTTACGAGCACGGGGTTCTTCATCCCGGCAAGGTTCGGCATGAAAAGACCTCCGAAGCCTCCTATGTCCGATACGACGCCTTCGGTGTTCGTGCGGGCGATGTGGGCTTTCATGAGCTGAACCGCCTCATAGCCGGCTGTAATATCCACCCCGGCCGCCTTGTAGCTCTCGCTGAAACTTTTAGACACGCTCAGTCCCCCCTTATATCAAGGCTTATCTTCTGATCGAACTTCGATTTCGCTGAAACGCCGGAGATGTCCACATGGTACCTTCCGGTAAAGCAGGCGTCGCACAAACCCCGGCAGTTTTTGTTCACCAGCTTCGGCAGGTCGGAAACGCTGAGGTAGCCGAGGGAATCCACGCCGATGAACCTTGCTATCTCATCTACGGAATACCTGCAGGCGATGAGGTTTTCCTTGGAGTCGATGTCCGTTCCGAAATAGCAGGGGTTCATGAACGGGGGGGCGGATGAGCGCATATGGATTTCCTTGGCGCCGGCGTCCCTCAGAAGCTTAACTATCCTCGCGCTGGTGGTGCCCCTCACGATGGAGTCGTCTATCATTATTACGCGCTTGTCCTTGATGACGGAGGAAACCACGTTCAGCTTGATCCTCACCGCGTCCTCGCGGGACTTCTGGTCAGGCTGAATGAAGGTCCTTCCTATGTACTTGTTCTTGATGAAGCCTATGCCGTAGGGTATGCCCGACTGCTGCGAATAGCCCAGCGCGGCGTCTATGCCGGAATCGGGCACACCGATGACTACGTCTGCGTTCACATGATGGTCGAGAGCGAGCAGAGCGCCCGCCCTGCGCCTGGCCTCATGGACGGATGTGCCGTCTATGACCGAGTCGGGACGCGCAAAATAGATGTATTCAAAGACGCAGAGCGCCTTTTCCCCGTCCCTGCAGTTTTCCCTTATAGAGCGCATACCGCTGGAATCGACGACGACAATCTCGCCGGGCTCCACATCCCGCACGAAGGTCGCGCCGACAGAGTCGAGCGCGCAGGTTTCGGAAGCGAATATATAGTCCTCTCCGCGCCTGCCGATGGAGAGCGGGCGGTAGCCCAGAGGGTCCCTCGCCGCGACAAGCTTCTGCGGAGACATCAGGACGATGGAGTACGCCCCTTCAAGCTGCTTCATAGAGGCGGATACCGCCGCCTCAATGGAGGGAGTGGAAAGGCGGTTTTTCGTTATCACATAGGCTATGACCTCGGTGTCGCTGGTCGTGTGGAAAATCGAGCCGGCGGACTCAAGCTCGTATCTTAAAGCCGCCGCATTGGTTAGGTTGCCGTTGTGCGCGAGCGCCATAGAGCCCTTTATATGGTTGATGGTGAGCGGCTGCGCGTTCCTGCGGTTCGAGTAGCCGGTTGTGCCGTAGCGGACATGACCTATGGCGATCTGACCGGAACCTAGAGCGCAGAGGTTGTCCTTCGTGAAGACGTCGTTTACAAGCCCGGTGTCCCTGTGGGCCGTCATAACGCCGCAGTCGTTTACGACAATGCCGCAGCTTTCCTGTCCCCTGTGCTGGAGGGCGAAAAGAGCGTAGTAGGTAAGCGAGGCCACGTCGGAAGTGTTTTTGCTGTATATGCCGAAAACGCCGCATTCCTCGTGAATTGTGTCAAACATGAAGGTGTCCTCCGGTTATTATTGAAAGACGTTGAGAGATGCCATTATATAATCGAGCTGAAACTTCCGCGGCTGCGTCCGGCAAAGACCTCTTTGCGGAGATCGCCCGGAAATAAGGAAAATCAGCCCAAAAGACGCCTGTATACTTCCAGATACGCGTCCTCCACTCCGCCGAGGTCACGGCGGAAGCGGTCCTTGTCAAGCTTTTTGTGCGTTTCGCTGTCCCATAGGCGGCAGGTGTCCGGCGATATCTCGTCAGCAAGCACTATTTTGCCGTCCGAGGTTTTCCCGAACTCGAGCTTGAAGTCTACCAGCTCTATCCCGTGCTCCAGAAGATAAGCGGAGAGCACTTCATTGACCTTGAGGGCATAACCCGCTATTTCGGAGAGCTCCTCGGGGGTGGCGAAATTCATCGCGAAAATGTGGTATTCGTTTACCATAGGATCTCCGAGGGCGTCGTCCTTGTAAGAGTATTCGATAACCGGCCTCGAGAGCTTTACGCCCTCGGGAACGCCGAGGCGCTTTGAAAGGGAGCCGGCGGTGATGTTCCTGACAATTACTTCGAGCGGCACGATCTTGACCTTCTTGACAAGGGTCTCGCGGTCGGAAAGCTCTTTTACAAAGTGAGTCGGTATCCCGTTTTTCTCGAGAAGCTGCATGAGGTGGTTTGTCATGCGGTTGTTCACCACGCCCTTGCCGACTATCGTTCCTTTTTTCTCGCCGTTGAAGGCGGTGGCGTCGTCCTTGTAGTCAACTATGCAGAGATTTTCGTCGCTCGTGGCAAAAACCTTTTTCGCTTTCCCCTCGTAAAGCTGAACAGTCTTTTCCATACCTCTTCCTCCGTAAATATTCGCAAATTTTAATATTGTCAAAGTTTTTTCTGAAGCTCTTCGTCCTTCGCGAGGACGGCGTCGCGCATGGCGGCGCGCTGACCGTCAAGCTTTTCCGCAAGCTCAGGCTCCGAAACCGCCAGTATCTGCGCGGCGAGAAGCCCGGCGTTCTGAGCTCCGTCGATGGCGACGGTGGCGACCGGTATCCCGGCCGGCATCTGCACGGTGGACAAAAGCGCGTCCAGCCCGTCGAGCGTCGAGGATTTTACAGGTATGCCTATGACCGGCAGGGTCGTCTGCGCGGCGAGCGCGCCGGCAAGATGCGCCGCCTTTCCCGCGGCGGCGATTATAGCGCCGAACCCGTTTTCCCTGGCCCCCCTCGCAAAAGCCGAGGCCTCGGCGGGGCAGCGGTGAGCCGAATAAACGTGCGCCTCAAACGGCACTCCCAGCTCCTTCAAAACGTCGATGGCAGGCTTCACGGTTTCAAAATCGCTGATGCTGCCCATTATTACTCCTACTTTTTTCATGTCCGCTCCTCCAAAAGAAAAAATCAGACGTAGTGCGGTGCACTACGCCCCTATATAAGTATTTTTGGCTGCAAAAAGCCCGCAAAACGATGCAATAATGCCTTGTCCGCCGCGGCAAGACGCGTTTCCGGCGCTGTTCACGGAGAAAGAAAAAGAGCGAAGCAAAGCATACCACCCTCCCGTAATTATCACATATAAAGTATAGCATGGGGTTTCGACATTAACAACTTAAAAAAGATATAAAAACAGAATTCAGCCTTATACATAATAACTACAAAACAAACGGTAAAATTATAGTTAAATTGACGTACAAAAAAAGTAAAAATGTCCGCATGCCAAATACTTTCCTGTCAAATTTGACAAGCATTTCACACGGTATAATTATGGGAAGCCGCGGGCCAAACTATACTTTCTCAAAAAGCCTGTTTGCCTCGGCTCTGTCGAGGAGCTCCTCCTCGTCGTTTGTATCGTCAAGCGTTATGCCGTGCCTGCGCGCCTTTCCCGTCTCATGGTCTATCGTCACAAAGGTAATAAAGCCGCTGACCTGCTTTGTGCCGCTCAGCGCGGAAGAAACCCTTACATTAACCGTTATGCTGGTATTCCCGGTGCGGACGACGCGGCTGGAAAAGCAGATCACATCTCCGAGACTGACGGGAATGGAGAAAGACATGCCGTGGATGTTCCGGCAGAGAACCTCGCTGGAATTCTTGTGGGTTGCCGCGGCTGCGGCAAAAGCGGACTCTACGAACCATGAAGCCGTCCTCGCCGCGAACAAAGTGCCGTGATGGTTAAGATCCTCGCTCTTGACAAGGTGTATCGAATCATATTTTCTCATATGTACGCAACAGCCCCCCATAAAAAATTAAAACGTCCTGGCCAATATGCATAATTTATTATAGCACAAGTTAAAACAAATTAACAACAACCGCGGTTTACAAGCAAAATATTTTACCTTGCCGGCACTTTTAAGGAAAAAATATAAAGCGCATTTTATCTAAATTTTACAATGTTAATCAATGTTCTTAATAATCATGATAATCATATTGACAATGCCATCTATTAAACTATAATATATAGTACATTCATAATGAAAGACGCGCTATATATTGTGTTTGAAGGTGGGTTTTTATGCTGACGCAGATAATAAAGAGAGACAGGTCCTACGCGCCGTTCAAGAAGGAAAAAATCGTTCTGGCGATTTTCAAGGCGGCAACCGCAGTGGGCGGCAACGACTTTACGACATCCGAAAGGCTGGCCGACGAGGTAATAAAAATTGCCGAGCTCCGCTATACGGACGGAATAGCCGAGGTCGAAGGTATACAGGACATAGTCGAAAAGGTTCTCATAGAAAACGGACATGCGAAAACGGCCAAAGCCTTCATACTTTACCGCGAAAAGAGGCGCAGCGCGCGCGAATCGAACGCGATTATCGGCGCTACCATACACATGTTTTCCGAGTATCTGGACGACAAGGACTGGCAGATAAATGAAAACGCGAACACTCAGAAGTCTATAAACGGCCTCAACAACTATATCCGAGAGGCATTTACGAAAAACTACTGGCTGCACGAGGTTTACCCAGAGGAAATCAGGAACGCGCATCTCTCCGGCGAAATACACATTCACGACCTGGGCTTTTTCGGGCCTTACTGTGCGGGCTGGGATCTCCGGCAGCTCCTCATGTACGGCTTCGGGGGAGTGCCGGGAAAGGTGGAGTCAAAGCCTCCGAAGCACCTTCGCAGCTTCCTGGGCCAGATAGTCAATTCGACCTTCACGACACAGGGCGAGAGCGCCGGAGCGCAGGCCTGGTCGTCGTTTGACACCTACTGCGCGCCCTTTATCCGCTATGACAACCTCGATTACAAGACCGTCAAGCAGGCGCTTCAGGAATTCATTTTCAACCTCAACGTGCCGACCAGGGTGGGCTTCCAGTGCCCGTTTTCAAACCTTACCTTCGATATAAACCCGCCGGTTACGCTCAAGGATCAGAACGTCATTCTGGGCGGGCAGGTAATGCCCGAAAAGTACGGCGACTTCCAGAAGGAGATGGACCTTTTTAACATGGCCTTCTGCGACGTCATGATGGAGGGCGACTCCAAGGGAAGGGTTTTTACTTTCCCGATCCCGACGATAAACGTCACCAAAAACTTCGACTGGGACAGCCCGGTCGTAGAGAAGTTTATGGAGATCACCTGCAAATACGGCATACCGTACTTCTCGAACTATGTGAACTCGGACCTCTCGCCCGAGGACGCGCTTTCCATGTGCTGCCGGCTGAGGCTCGACACCAAGGAGCTGCGCAAGAGGGGCGGAGGGCTTTTCGGATCAAACCCGCTCACAGGCTCCATCGGAGTCGTTACAATAGACCTTCCCCGCCTTGCCTACGTCTCAAAGACGGAGTCCGAATTCAGGACCAGACTCTGGCAGTATATGTACATAGCCAAAAACAGCCTTGAAATAAAGCGAAAAGTGATAGAGGAGCAGACGGCAAAGGGGCTGTACCCGTATTCCGCCAATTTCCTCAAGGACGTCAAGCAGAGGACGGGCTGCTACTGGTACAATCATTTCAATACAATCGGCCTTGTGGGCATGAACGAGGCCTGCCAGAACCTTCTGGGCGCCGACAAGGATATTACGACGCCGGAGGGGCAGCGGTTTGCCATAGACACTCTCCGCTATATGCGCGACGTGATAAAGGACATTCAGGACGAAACGGGGCACTACTATAACCTTGAAGCGACTCCGGGGGAGGGGGCGACCTACCGCCTGGCAAAGCGCGATAAGGAACGCTACCCCGACATAATAACCTCCGGCAAAAACGAGCCCTACTATACGAATTCCTCGCAGCTTCCCGTGGGCTTTACCGACGATATCTTCGAGACGCTTGAGCTTCAGGACGAGCTGCAGTCCCTATATACTGGAGGAACGGTTCTGCATCTTTATCTCGGGGAGGAGATAAAGGAGACGGCGGCCGCAAAGAGGCTGATAAACAAGATATTCACCAACTACAAGCTGCCGTACGTTTCGCTTACTCCGACATTCTCGGTTTGCAATGACCACGGATACATTTCGGGCGAGCATTTCAACTGCCCCGAGTGCGGGCGTTCAGCGGAGGTATGGAGCAGGGTGGTGGGTTACCTGCGGCCCGTACAGAACTTCAACACCGGAAAAAAAGCGGAGTATGCGGAGCGCAAAAAGTATGTGCTCAAGGAGTGAAAGCCCTATGACGGTGACAGGCCTTGTCAAAACGTCTCTCATTGATTATCCCGGCAAGATTGCCTGTGTTCTGTTTGTACCTGGGTGCAACTACAACTGCTTTTACTGCCATAACAGGCAGCTTATTGAAGGCTCGGACGGAATTCTCGAGCCTGAGCGCATAACAGAATTCCTTAATGAACGGCGGGGCTTTCTTGACGGAGTGGTAATAAGCGGCGGGGAGCCGACAATTCAGCCGGAGCTTATCCCCTTTATGGAAAATCTGAGGGAGATGGGATACCGCGTGAAGCTCGACACGAACGGGTCGTCTCCCGAAGTGGTCAAAGAGGTTTTGGAGAGGAGCCTCTGCGATTACTGCGCCGTAGATTACAAGGCTCCCAGGCTCAGGTACCCGGAAATATGCGGAGCCGGCGCCGAGGCTGATAAAACGCTCGAAACAATCCGCCTGCTGCTCGAAAGCGGCGCGGACTTCGAGGTCAGGACGACGGTTATACCCCAGCTGGGAGAGGAAGATCTCATAACTATGGCAAAGGAGCTTCCCGTGCTGCCAAGGTACTCCCTGAACCTTTACAGAAAGCCGCTGAAATTTCTGCCGGAGGACAGAGAAAGAGTCGGCAAGACGCCTTATTCGCAGGCGCAGCTTAACATTCTTGCCGGCGTACTCAGAGAGTACCAGCCAAACGTAAGGTCTTGAACTTGTTTGCAATCAGGATGAATATTGTATATATTGGGAGCGTGCCCGGCGGCTTTTGCCGCCGGGCACGCTCCGCTTGTCAAAGAACTTGTTT
>JAJUGN010000071.1 GCA_029265975.1 Clostridiales bacterium | reverse complement strand
GGGCTTTTTTGACAGTCTAAGCAGGGCGTCCGACGGATGCCCTGCCTTGAATTTTATCTCTTTCTGTCAAACACGGAGGCGACGTCCTTAAGCCTTCTGATTATCTCTATATGCTGCGGGCAGTGCTCCTCGCACTGACCGCACTCGACGCAGTCGGAGGCCCTTCCGAAGTCGCGCGCAAGACCCGCGTAGTACATCGTGTGGTTCGGGAAGATTCCGAACTGCTTCTGGTTGTTGTAAAGCGAAAAGTATTTGGGTATGGGTATGTTTTTAGGGCAGCCGTCCACGCAGTAGTTGCAGGAGGTGCAGGGTATGTCTATGCTTTTGTTGATTATGGCGGCGGCCTTTTTGATTATCTCCAGCTCCTCGGCGTTCAGAGGCTTGAAATCTCTCATATAGCCTATGTTGTCGGCCATCTCGCCGTAAGCAGACATGCCGCTGAGCACTACCATAACGTTTTCGAGCGAAGCCGCAAAGCGCACGGCCCAGGAGGCCGCGCTCATGCCGGGGGCATACTCTCTGAAAAGCCTCTCTGCTTCCTCGGGCACTTTCGCGAGGGCGCCGCCCTTAACCGGCTCCATTACCATGACGGGCTTATTGTGCCTTGCCGCGACTTCGTAGCATTTTCCGGACTCGATGCTGGCGTTGTCCCAGTCGATGTAGTTTATCTGCAAAAGGACGAACTCCATTTCAGGGTGCTCGGTGAGGATCCTGTCGAGGACATCGGCCTTGTCGTGGAAGGAAAGCCCTATGCGCCCGGCCCTGCCCTCGGACTTGAGCTTCTTCATAAATTCAAAGCCGCCAAGAGCGACGGTTTTCTCGTAGCTGCCCATGCCGAGAGCGTGGAGCAGGTAATAATCGAAATAATCGACTCCGCAGCGGGAGAGCTGTTCTTTGAAAATCCGCTCGTAATCAGAGGCCTCCCTGACAATGAAGGTAGGCATCTTGTCGGCTATGGTGTAAGCGCTTCTGGGGTATCTTTCGGCGACCGCTTTCCTGAAAGCAACCTCGCTCATCCCGCCGTGGTATGGGTAGGCGGTGTCAAAATATGTGAAGCCGTTTTCAAGGAAAAGGTCCGCCATTTTGTTGAATGCGTCCTGGTCGACGCTTTTGGTGTCCGCGCCGTCGATAACCGGCAGGCGCATAAGTCCGAAACCAAGCTTTTTCATTCTTCAGCTCCTTTGATAGCACAATTACTTTGGATTTATTTTAGCATCGACGCGGGAAGCAATCAAGCTCATACAAATATATTTGTCAAAATAAATGGGAAGGTGCTATAATGTAAAAAATAACGGCGAAAGGAACGGCTTGCTTGAAATCATTAAAAGAACTTAACCTGCGGCTCAGGTCGCTCGTGATATTCCGGAACTTGCTTAACGACAGGGTTATAGGGCTTATTCCATCACTTCTGGCTTTTGAAGGCGCAAAGGGAAGCGCGGAGGAGAAAATTTCCGCATACGCAGAATTCGCATCGGCGCTTTTTATGGAAAACGAGAATCTCGGCGGATATATTCTGGACAGGGTGCTGTCCGACGAAAACATATACGTTTTGAAACGCGCGGCGGGAGAAAAGCCGTCCGAAACACTTGAAAAATGCCTTGAGAGCGAGCTTGAAACATTGGAGGCGCTGGCAGCGCTGAAGTCAGAAGCGCTTAAAACCGCTCTAGGGCTTGAGAACTTCCTGCCGGACTGGGAAAACAGCGAAATCGATTTCAAAGCCGCCTACGCTGCGAGAATGGACAATTTGCAGCGCGATGGTTTGGGCATTTTTTCCGGGCACCTTATGTTTGCGCTGAGCGGCGCTTCCGTGACGCCGGTCATGACCCCGGATCCCGTAAGGTTATCCGACCTTGTGGGCTATGAAAGGGAGAGGGACGCGGTCGTGAACAACACGCTGGCCCTGCTGGCCGGAAGACCCGCCGCGAACGCGCTTTTGTACGGCGACGCGGGAACGGGCAAGTCATCCACCGTAAAGGCGCTAGTCAACGAATACGGCGCTTTGGGGCTGAGGCTCGTCGAGGTGAGGAAGAATCAGCTTCTCGAGATACCGTCGCTTGTTGAAAGGCTTGGCAGAAACCCTCTTAAGTTCATAATTTTTATCGATGATCTTTCTTTCGCCAAGGAAAACGAGCAGATAGGCGCTCTGAAGGCCGCGCTGGAAGGTTCCGTGTCGTCAAAGATGCCGAACGTCGCCATATATGCCACCAGCAACAGAAGGCACATAGTAAACGAGAGGTTTTCGGACAGGCAGGGCGACGAGATCCACGAAAACGAGACCATACAGGAGCAGGTATCGCTCTCTGAAAGGTTCGGGCTTCAGGTGTATTTCCAGAAGCCCGACAAGGAAAAATATCTTGAGATAGTAATGGGACTCGCGAGCAGATACGGAATCGAAGCCGATGAGGAGAAGCTGAGGCGAAACGCGGAAGCCTACGCTTCTCTGCGCGGCGGAAGGTCGCCGCGCGTAGCGAAGCAGTTTGCGGAGCTGATGAGATGCGGCGGCATATGAAAAGAAGTTACTAAGGGGAGGAGAATAAGGAATGTATGAAAAATATGGAGAGCTGATGAAAAAGTTCATGTTTGACTTCCCGCCGGTCGCAGTCAAGTTTTACAAAGAAAAGCCGGAGGGCGTCAAAAGGCTTGACAAGAGGATGCCGTTTTGCAAATTCGTAAAGGAAACTCAGTTCGCGCAGGAAAAGTTTTACATAGACGCGAAAAACGACACCTGCTTCGGGAAAATGTCGCTCGGGATGATAAAAAAGCCTTCTGCCGGAGTCGCGCAGCTTGCCGGGATAATGGGAGCCGGATATGGCATATACGGCTCTCCCATGGCCTGCAAGAACCTTTACGAAAGCCTGCCCGCGCTCGAGCCGGGAACTGTGAATTACGTTGTTTTTTGCCGCTGCGGGATCTGCGATTTCGAGCCCGACCTTGTGCTTGTATTCTGCGACGCAAGGCAGGCCGACATAATTATGAGAGCTTCGTGCTACCTCACGGGCGAGGTGTGGGAATCAAAATCGGCTCCGGTCGTGAACTGCGCCTGGATGTACGCTTATCCGATACTAAGCGGCAAGGTCAACTACATGCTGACATCGATGTCGCTGGACCTTAAGGTGAGGAAATCCTACCCCGACAATCTTGTGATGGTATCAATTCCGGGCCAGAAGATTGAAGAAGTCATGCAGGCGCTCGAAACAATGCCGTGGGTAACGCTTCCGCTCCGGAAGGACAAAGCAAGCCTTGACAACATGAAATTCAGGCGCAAATTCTTCGTTAAAATGGGTCAGATTTTCGGCAGCGAATTTGATCCGCACAGTGACAAATAATGGAGCTGACAGCGCCCTATAAATAAAAAACGAGCGGGAACCGAAAGGATTCCGCTCGTTTTGATTTTCACTAGGCAAGGCGTAATCGGTCTTTTTGGCATGCTACTTTCTAAGCCTGAGCTCAATGCCTCTGCGCTCCGCTTTTTTGCCGAAAAGAACCTCGATAATTTTGATTTTTTCTTTTAAAGGTATAAAATCTTCAATTTTTCCTATTTCGGATTTTACGTCCTCGAGATCGGACGGTTCAAGAAGGCTTACGGCCAGGCAGTAATAATTCTTTTTCCTGCCGTCGTTGTATTTATCGAGCAGAAGCTTAAGAAATGAAACTTTCGCGTCAAGCTCGGCTTTGTATTCTTCCAAACCGCCGCTCTTTGCCCTGTTCAAATCCCTCAGAACATTCCTGTAGGTAACAAACGAGTCCTTTTCGCCTATGTTCTCATATCTTTTGCAGGGAAAATCCGGGCACAGAAAGCAATACTCGACTCCGCGGTGCTTTTTGGCGCAGGAGATGACGGCGCAGCTGGGGTGCTTAAGGTGAAAATCCTTTCCGCCGCAGCCGGGGCATTTTGAAGAGCCATCGCTCCAGTGTCTGGGGCAAAGCCCGCAGTTGAGCCCGCACAGAGAAAAAAGGGGATAATCTCTTTCGTATTCCGTCACAGCCTACGCTCCTCCGCCTTTTTATTATAATGATGTAATAGTACCACTATCAGCATAAAAAGGGAAGACTCGGACGGGTCTTCCCTCAGCTTGTCAAAAAAGCCCTTTGGGCTGTTTTGACAAGGGGGCTGCATGACGGCCGCTCTGCCGCGCCCGTCATGAGAGGTGTCATTTCCGACGTACACGCCGCCGGAAATGACAGAATCGACTTTGTTTCCGCCATTCGTGGCGGAAATTCTGCGAAGCTTTTTGCTGTAAGCAAGTTTTTCGACACGCTCATGGAAGACTCGGTCGGGTCCTCCCTG
>JAJUGN010000008.1 GCA_029265975.1 Clostridiales bacterium | reverse complement strand
GCGTTACTCAACTGGAAGGAGGGACAAAATAAATGACAGTAAAAGAGTACATGATACCCGTCTACGCCGTACTCGTGAAGGCGGGCAAGCGGGAGATCGAGAGTCTCCCTGAAGCCTATGTCATCCCGGTCGCCGAGTATCTCGCCACCCAGGAAGAAGGCACTCAGACCCCGGGCAAATAAGGCCCGGCAAAGGGGCGCAGAAAACCCGGGAGGGGCATCGTTCGGACGCTTCTCCCGTGGGCGCAAGAAGGCCCGCCCCTTTGCATGATCTACCTCCCAAAAGAGGCGGGTGATGCAAGAGGGCGAACCTCGGAAATACTTCTAAGAAACGGCTAAATTTTTCTCATTTATGTTGTCCGAATTTCTCAAAAATCGTGTCGCGCTACAGGAAAACAGCAGAACGACGTTATATATGAAAAAGCTTTCGAAATAGAATGAAGCTCCGGCGCCGCCTTCTTCCGGGAAAGGGTTGTGAATATATAAAAAAACCAGGGTATGAAACCCCCGGATCTCCTCGGATATTACTTTTCGCTGACCGGAATATCCTCGCCGCCGAAGATCATGTCGTCGATGTCTTCGGCCGCAGGCCGTATAACGTGCATACCATTCTCCTTTCCATGCTTTTGCTTAAAGCATAGACAAGAAAAGTAAAAGCCGCAACTATGATTATGTTAACTTACTGTAAAATCCTTTTCGGGGCAGCCCGTATCGGCAAAAACAAACCGGAAGCCGCCCCGAAAGATTGGAGCAATCAGGCAAAGCGGACGCATTATGCGTCCGCTCAGCTTGTCGAAAAACTTGTTTACAGCAAGAAAGCTTCGCAGAATTTACGCCATGAATGGCGGAAAAAAGACAAATCTGTCATTTCCGGCGGCATGTACGTCGGAAATGACACCTCTCATGACGGGCGCGGCAGAGCGGCCGTCATGCAACCCCCCCTTGTCAAAAAAGCCCTTTGGGCTTTTTTGACAGTCTGAGCGGACGCGCTGTGCGTCCGCTTTCTGTTTTGCAAGGCGTAACGGGAATCCGATTTGAAGGCGTTTTCAGGCCGTTCGGCGCAGGGAGCGGGCGGAGCCTGCCGAAAGGAGAATTATAGAAAATATTCGTTTCAGTTTGTTGAAATAATCATTTATATGGTATATACTATACTTTGACTCATATCAAACATATGTATTCATATTTTATTCATTTCTCAGGGGCGTTTGCCGCTGAGGGGAAGGAAACCATGCGCAGCAGCATACTCGTAAAGGGCGCAAAAGAGAATAACCTCCAGAATATCGACGTCGAGATACCCAGGGACAGTCTGGTGGTCCTGACAGGAATTTCGGGCAGCGGCAAGTCTTCGCTCGCCTTTGATACGATATACGCAGAGGGGCAGAGAAGGTATGTGGAATCACTCTCATCCTATGCGAGGCAGTTTCTCGGGCAGATGGAGAAGCCAAACGTCGATTATATAGAGGGGCTTTCGCCCGCAATTTCGATAGACCAGAAAACAACGTCTAAAAACCCGCGGTCGACTGTCGGAACAGTTACGGAGATTTACGACTACCTGCGTCTCCTGTGGGCGAACATCGGAGTCCCGCACTGCCCGGAGTGCGGCAGGGAAATAAGGCAGCAGACGATAGACCAGATAATCGACCATGTGATGGAGCTGCCCCAGGCGACAAGGATACAGATACTCGCGCCGGTAGTCAGGGCGAGGAAGGGAGAGCACCAAAAGGTCTTTGAAGACGCAAGAAGGAGCGGTTACGTCCGCGTCCGCGTAGACGGCAGCATTTACGATCTTTCGGAGCATTTTAAGCTCGACAAGAATATAAAGCACAGCATAGAGATAGTCGTTGACCGCCTCGTCATCAAGGACGACATTACCCGCAGGCTGGCGGACTCGCTTGAGACCGCCTCGGCGCTCGCGGGAGGCGTCGTCCTGGTGGACGTGGTAGGGGAGGACAGGGAGCTGATGTTCTCTCAGAACTACGCCTGCGAGGAATGCGGCGTAAGCATCGAGGAGCTTACGCCGAGGATGTTCTCCTTCAACAACCCTTACGGCGCCTGCCCGACCTGCACGGGGCTGGGAATGCAGCTGCGGGTGGACCCCGACATAATAATACCGAACCCGTCGCTTTCCATAGCCGAGGGCGCCATATGCGCAAGCGGATGGGGCGGCGTGAACGGCGACAGCATCGCGAGAATGTACTACGAGGCGCTCGGGAAGCGATACGGCTTCAATCTCAACACGCCTATAAGGGATTTTGCCCCGCAGGCGCTCGACGCGCTGCTGTACGGCACAAAGGGAGAGAAGCTGACGCTCCGCTACGAGCGCGAGCACGGCGTGGGAACTCTCAGCCAGCCCTTCGAGGGCATAGTAAACAATCTGGAGCGGCGTTATAAGGAGACCCAGAGCCCTGCTATGCGCTACGAGCTCGAGCAGTGCATGTCCGAACACACCTGCCCCGAATGCAGCGGCCTGAGGCTCAGGAAAGAGGTGCTGGCCGTCACCGTCGGAGGCATAAACATAGCGGAATTCTGCGCGAAATCTGTAACCGAGGCCCTCGATTTCATAAACGCGCTGGAGCTGCGCGGCAAGGACGCGATGATCGCAGACAGGATACTGAAGGAGATCAGGGAGCGCCTGGGCTTTCTCCAGAGCGTGGGGCTAGAATATCTTTCCCTCTCCAGAAGGGCGGGCACACTCTCCGGCGGCGAAAGCCAGAGGATAAGGCTGGCGACGCAGATCGGCTCCTCGCTCATGGGCGTTCTCTATATACTTGACGAGCCAAGCATAGGCCTGCACCAGCGCGACAACGCAAAGCTCTTAAGAACGCTGAAACGCCTTCGTGACATAGGAAACACGCTGATAGTCGTCGAGCACGACGAGGAGACAATGCTTGAGGCCGACCATATAATCGATATAGGGCCGGGAGCGGGCGTCCACGGGGGAAAAGTCGTCTACTCGGGAAGCGTCGAGGGCATAAAGGACTGCGAGGAGTCTTTGACCGGACAGTACCTCAGCGGAAAAAAGAAGATAGAGGTGCCGGAAACGCGGAGAAAGGGAAACGGCAAAAAGCTTGTTATACGGGGCGCGGAGGAGAATAACCTTAAAAACATCGACGCGGAGATACCGCTCGGCGTTTTCACCTGCGTTACGGGCGTTTCCGGAAGCGGAAAGTCCTCTTTGGTCAACGGCGTGCTTTACGCAACGCTGGCCGCGGAGCTGAACCGGGTCAAGATAAAGCCCGGCCGGCACCGCGCCATGGAGGGGCTTGAAAACCTCGACAAGATAATCAGCATCGACCAGAGTCCCATAGGCAGGACGCCGCGATCGAATCCCGCCACCTACACCGGCGTCTTCAACGACATAAGGGACCTTTTCGCCTCTACGCAGGACGCAAAGGCGAGAGGCTACGGACCCGGCAGGTTCTCCTTCAACGTAAGGGGAGGAAGGTGCGAGGCCTGCTCGGGAGACGGGCTGCTCAAGATAGAAATGCACTTTCTGCCGGACATATACGTCCCCTGCGAGGTCTGCAAGGGAAAAAGATACAACAGGGAGACTCTGGAGGTGAAATATAAGGGCAAGGACATATACGAGGTGCTTAACATGACCGTTGAGGAGGCGCTTTCCTTCTTCGAAAACTACCCGAAGATAACGGCGAGGCTCCAGACCCTCTTTGACGTGGGACTCGGATACGTCAGGCTAGGACAGCCCTCGACGACGCTTTCCGGCGGCGAGGCGCAGAGGATAAAGCTTGCGACGGAGCTTTCAAAGAGGTCCACAGGAAGCACTATATATGTACTGGACGAGCCTACCACGGGACTCCACGTCGCGGATGTGCACCGCCTGATCGATATGCTGAACAGGCTGGTGGAGGCCGGCAACACGGTTGTAGTCATCGAGCACAACCTGGACGTCATAAAAACCGCGGACTATATCATCGACCTCGGGCCGGAGGGCGGCGACAAGGGCGGAAATATAGTGTGCTGCGGCACTCCGGAGGAGGTCGCGGCCTGCGAAAAAAGCTATACGGGAGAATTCCTTAAGAAAGTATTATAAATCATCATCGGAGGTACTTTATGCATTTCGCCGCAATGGCGGGGGAAACCGCCATTTCCAAGATGCTGGTCACGGCGTTCGTATCCATGCTGCCGATTCTTGAGCTCAGAGCCGCCATACCGCTCGGGGTTTCACTGGGTCTCAACGTCTGGACGGCTACGCTCATTTCTCTTATCGGCAACATTCTGCCGGTTCCGTTCATAATAATCTTTATCAAGCGCATACTGAACTGGCTTTCAAAAAAAAGCAGATTTATGCAGAAGCTGGTAGACAAGCGTGTGGAAAAAACGCTGCGGCATAAAGAAAAGCTCACAAAGGGCGAGTTCATCGGACTGATGATATTCGTAGCGATCCCACTTCCGGGCACCGGCGCATGGACCGGCGCCCTGCTTGCCGCGCTTCTGGACGTAAGGCTCAAAACCGCGTTCACTTCCATACTTCTGGGAGTGATTATTGCCGGAATACTGGTTTCGGGAATAACCTTTGGCTTCGCATCCCTCCTGAGGTAACAATAATGCGCCTCCGCAATATCATGTTGTGTGGAGGTGCTTTTATGGGCATGTTTTTTGAAACTCTCACGACTCTTTTCATCGCATCGGGCATAGTCCTGGCCGTATGGCTTCTATACGGAAGGCTGGCGACGTCCCTTAGAGCCGGCAAAGGCGAAAAGCTCTACTCGGTAATCTACGCCTGCGGCAGCGCTCCGGATCTCGACCGAACGGTGAAAGCCCTCTCGGCGCTTTTCAGCCGCAGCGGTATCGAGATGCAAATAGTCATCGCGGACGGAGGCCTGGACCCGGAGAGCCGGAAAATGGCGGAGCTTATCGCCAGAGGCTGTGAAGACGTATCGGTCTGCAAGGCTTCCGAGCTCTATGCATTTTTCAAGGCGGGAACGGAGGAAGAATGACGGAAAGGGAACTCGACCATATAGAAGGCACCGTTTCCTCGGTTATTTATGAGAACGGGGATAACGGATACTGCGTCCTGCGTCTGAATACGGGCCCGGAGGGAATCGTCACGGTCGTGGGCTGCCTGCCCTGCGTTTCGCCGGGGGAGGCGCTCGAGCTGGAGGGCTCCTGGACGACGCATCCCTCGCACGGGCAGCAGTTTAAGGCGGAGCGCGCGGTAAGACGTCTGCCGGAAACCGCGTCGGCAATCTACGATTATCTGGCCTTCGGCGGCATAAAGGGCGTGGGGCCGGCAACCGCGAGGCTCATTGTCGAGAAGTTCGGAGCCAGGGCTCTTGAGGTCATAGAGGAGGAGCCGGAACGCCTGACGGAGCTGCGCGGCATCAACCCCAAAAAAGCGGCGGAGATCGGCAGGGCCTTTCAGCGCCGCGCCGGGCTGCGCCGCCTCGTGGAGTTCATGGTTGGAGAAGGGCTGGGAGCGCACTTCGCGATGCGCGCCTACAAGGCCTTCGGCGACGACGCCCTCGCAGCCGTAAAGGACAACCCGTATATTCTTACCTGCGAATATGTGGGCGCAGAATTCAATGAGGCTGACAGACTGGCTATGAGTCTCGGCTTTTCCGTCGACTCGCCGGAGCGCGTTCAGGCGGCGGCGATGTTTGAGCTGGCGCACAATCTGAATAACGGACACAGCTTCATACCCAGGGACAAGCTCGTTTCCGTGACTTCGGCGCTTATAGAGGCGGACCCCGGCACAGTGGCGGACGGCATCGACACACTTGTGGAGCAGGGGGAGGTCGTCGAGGACGAAATCGCGGGGTTTAGGGTATCGTATCTCGCCTCGCTTTATGCCGCGGAGAAGGCTGTGGCCGGACGGCTGCTCGAAATGGCCCGAGTGAAGCTGCTCGACAGGTCCGAGCTTGCCCGACTTATCGAAAGGGCGCAGAACAGCCTGGGAGTAACGCTTGCCGACGCGCAGAGGCGCGCGGTGGAAACAGCGGCCGAGCGCCGCGTGATGGCACTGACGGGAGGACCCGGAACGGGAAAAACTACGGTGATAAAGGCGATTCTGGAGCTTTTCGGCGCCATGGGCCTGAAAACCGTGCTGACCGCACCCACGGGGAGAGCCGCAAAGCGCATGAGCGAGCTTTGCTCCGAGGAGGCGCAGACGGTTCACCGTCTGCTCGGCATGGGCTTTTCCTGGGAAATGGGGATGCCGGCGTTCCAGAAGTGCGCCTCAGATCCCATAGACGCAGACGCCGTGATATTGGATGAGGCTTCCATGGTTGACATAATCCTTATGAGCGCACTGCTGGACGCCATGAAGCCGGAGTGCCGTCTTGTCCTGGTAGGCGACGCGGATCAGCTTGCATCAGTCGGCCCGGGGAACGTCTTTTCCGACATAATAGGGAGCGGAACGGTGGAAACCGTGCGGCTCGTCGAGATATTCAGACAGGCTGCGGAAAGCCGCATAATCAGAAACGCACACAGGATAAACAGGGGAGAGCCGCCCGAGCTAGGCAACACGGGCGATTTCTTCGTGCTTCAGAGGCGCACGCCCGAAAAGGCCGTGGAAACCATAATTGATTTATGCACCGAGCGGCTGCCCAGGCATATGGGCATCGATCCCTCGCAGATACAGGTGCTTTCGCCCACGCGGATGTACGAAACGGGCACGGTGAAGCTCAATCAGGCGCTCCAGGCGGCGCTGAATCCTCCGGCGGCGGGGAAAAACGAGAAAAGATTCGGAGAATTTTTGTTTCGGGAAGGCGATAAAGTAATGCAAACCCGAAATAATTATGATATAATATGGAGAAAGGGAGAAATTATTGGCACAGGAATCTTCAACGGCGATATAGGCCAGCTTGTCAGGATAAACAACCAGGAGCGCACCCTGGAGATAGATTTCGACGGGAGGCTGGCTGTTTACAGCTTCGATCTTCTGATTGAGCTTGAGCCGGCTTATGCTTTGACCGTTCACAAGTCCCAGGGCAGCGAATACAGGGCGGTCATCCTGTCCGCAATGCAGTGCGCGCCGTCCCTTATGACGCGCTCCGTCCTCTACACGGCCGTGACGAGGGCAAGGGAGCTTATGATAATCGTCGGAGACAACGAAATCCTGCTCCGGATGGCTGAAAACAACCGTATACAAAGGAGATACAGCGGGCTTAAAACCAGGCTTAAATCGGGACTGATGTAAATTTACAGGAGGTGCCTCATGAGCGGTTTTTTCTCAAAGCTTCTGGATCTTTTGTTTCCGCCGCGCTGCACATTTTGCAGGAGATTCCTGAAAAAGGACGAAAAGCATATCTGTGCCCGGTGCATGAAAACCCTGCCTTTTACTTCGGCCTCGTATAAGAAGAAAGGCGAGTTTTTTTCGGTCTGCGTGGCTCCGCTCTTTTACCGGGACGACGTGCGGAGTTCGGTCCTGCGTTTCAAGTTCAAGGGCGCGACCAACTATGCCGGCTGCTACGGAAAGCTCCTTGCGGACTGTATAAAAGAGCGTCTCGGGGAGCGCTACGACCTCATCACATGGGTGCCGCTGAGCAGTGCGAGAAAGAAAAAGCGCGGCTATGACCAGGCCTTCCTGCTGGCGACGGCGGCTGCGCTAGAGCTGGGCGACGTGGCGGTGGAGCTTCTCCGTAAAATGGTCGATTCTCCGGCGCAGTCCGGTCTGGGCGCGGCGGAAAAAAGAAAAGCCAACGTGAGTGGTGTTTACGAAGCCGCCGATCCAGACATAATAAATGGCAAGAACATACTGATAATAGACGACGTGGCGACGACTGGGGCGACCCTTTCCGAGTGCGCAAGGGTCTTGCTGACAGCGGGTGCGAAAAAGGTGCTCTGCGCCGCGCTTGCCGTGACCGAGGGCGGCTGAGCAATAATTTTTCAGCGTTTTTTTATCAAAGCACATGGAGGTTTATATGCTGCTGATTGGAAGAGATATAGGGATAGATCTTGGAACCGCCACCGTTCTGGTATATGTGAAGGGCAGGGGAATCGTCCTGCGCGAGCCCTCAGTCGTGGCGATGGACAAAAACACCGGCAGGCTACTGAAGGTCGGCGAGGAAGCGGAGAAGATGCTCGGAAGGACGCCCGGAAACATCGTGGCGATCCGCCCACTGCGCGAGGGTGTAATTTCCGACTACGACATGACGGAGCGTATGCTCAAGGAAATGATAGGAAAGGTAACGACATTCAGCCTTGTGAAGCCGAGGCTCGTCATCTGTGTGCCCAGCGGCATAACGGAGGTCGAGGAAAGGGCGGTAATCGACGCCGGCATACAGGCGGGCGCGAGAAAGGTATTTCTCATAGAGGAGCCCGTCGCGGCCGCCATAGGCGCGGGCATAGACATCACCAAGCCGGACGGGCATATGGTGGTGGACATAGGCGGAGGAACCACTGACATCGCCGTAATCTCGCTTTCGGGCGTTGTCGCTTCCCAGTCCATTAAGGTCGCGGGCGACGCCTTCAACGAGGCGATAATCAAATACGTGAGAAGAAAGCACAACGTGCTCATCGGGGAGCGGACCGCCGAGGAAATGAAAATGACCATAGGATGCGTATTCCCGAAGCCCGAAACCACCTATATGGAGGTCAAGGGCCGCTGCCTCATGACCGGACTGCCGAGGATATTTACGGTAGGTTCAAACGAGATGATTGAGGCCTTCGAGGAGGTCACAGAGCGCATACTTGAGGCTGTCCACTCGGTTCTCGAGAGCACCCCGCCGGAGCTCGTCGCCGATATTTCTACGAACGGCATCGTAATGACGGGGGGCGGAAGCCTGCTCTGGGGCTTCGACAAGCTGATCGAATCGCGGACAAGCATAGAGACCCACGTCGCCGACGACGCTGTGTCCTGCGTCGCCTACGGCACCGGCAAGGCTCTCGAATGGGTCAACGAGATGCAGGAAGGCACTATTAACCTTTCCCGCAGAAGACAGATGAACTGAAAAAGCAATAACGCCGGATACTGTTGAATCCGGCGTCAGCTTTTTGCAATTTTCAGCTCGCTGCTTTGAGAAAGCGCATGTGCTGGAACGATTTCCGCTGTGCGAAGTCATTCCAGGCGCTTCAGTATAGTCTTGTACCCGTCCGCTCCGTACTGAAGGCAGCGGTTCACACGGGATATGGTCGCCGACGAGGCGCCCGTCTTTTCCTCTATGGAGCTGAAGGTAGCTCCGTTTCTGAGCATTTTTGCGACTTCGAGCCTCTGCGCCATGGATTTTATCTCGTTCACCGTGCAGATGTCTTCAAAGAATCGGTAACAGTCCTCCATGTCGCGAAGCGCCAGAACAGCGCTGAAAAGCCCGTCTATTTCTGGGTTTTCAAATTTGCTTTTGTACATGAGCAGCACCTCCGGAGTTATAAATATGCTAACGCTTTAGCCTGATAAAGTCAAGAAGTATTTTGTAGACACTTGCTGCGCAGCATTGTAATTCGGGAGCCGTCAATGTATTATTTCAGTGAAAGGAAGTGCGTAATGTGCCCGCAAACGGAAACCAGCTGTCGCCAAAGGAGCTTGAGGTTGCTGCGGATGCGCTGAGAGAATATAAAAAAGAGATACTGGGTGAGCTTGAGAGCTGCCGCGACGACAAGATAAGGGCAAAAGTCGATGCCTATCTGCGAAGTCTGGATATGGCTTTGGACAGGCTTCAGAGAGGGAGCACGGTCATAACCGCTAACGAACTCAGGATACTGCACTCCGCCGCCGAAAAATACTGCGTATTCCTGGAGAAGCGCCGCGGCGACAGGAGGCTGCCTGAAGCTGAACGCGATGGCGCTGTAAGAGCTTTGAGATACGCGGTTTCGATAGAGGCAAAAACAAGAGCTATTCTTGATTCGCACCGTTTTATAAACCTTAACGATATAGAGCAGCAGAATTAGCCGGCGCATTTGCATTTTTATTGCAGAGGCGGAAAAGGTGCGCAGGATTGCCATTGCAGTCCTGCGCACTTTTTTTCTTAAAGCATACCGATAGTGTAATGGAGCTTTCGACGCTCAAATAATTATTCCTCGCGGCGCTTTTTGCCCTGCTCGGATATTTTTCCGAGGACGCCGTAAACGCCGTTTATCGCATCGACGGAGAAGGCGGAGGAGAGCTGGGTTGAGCGCGTTATCTCCAAAAGCTCCTCCAGAAGTTTGCTTTGAAGGCTGAGCATGAAGTCTATCTTGTCTAGACGGCAGTTCAAAAGGGTAAGCATCTGGTCATCCATATGTAATCTCCTTTTCCGAATGGATTTCTACAACAGTCTATGCGAAATGCCGAAAAAGGCGAACCGGGCGGAAAGGCCGCCTTTCACAAAATCCGCCGCTCAGAATAGACTGTTTTGTAGTGGAATCTAAGGAGGTTTTGCATATGTGTTCTATCTGCGGAATAGCCGATTTTTGCGGAGAGGGAGCATCTTCCGTACTTGCGGGAAAAATGGGAGCCGCGATGTCGCGGCGCGGACCGGATCAGAAGGGCGGCTGGAGCGACAAAAACGTGGCTTTTCATCACAACCGGCTTGCGGTCATAGACGTCGAAAACGGAAGGCAGCCTATGACAAGGACTTTCGGAGGCCGTGAGTATACCATAGTCTACAACGGCGAGCTTTACAACACTCCGGAGCTTACGGATGAGCTGAGGCTAAAAGGCGTCCGGTTCGAGACGCGCTGCGACACCGAGGCGGTTCTCTATTCGTACATAATTTTCGGGGAAAAATGCGCAGAGCGGCTGAACGGGATATTTGCATTCGCGGTTTACGACAGGGCGGAGGAGAAGATTTTTCTGGCGCGCGACCGCATGGGCGTAAAGCCGCTTTTTTATACGCTGAAAGGCTCAAAATTACTCTTTGCCTCGGAGGTTAAGGCGCTTTTGAACCACCCCGAGGTAAAGCGGGAGGCGGACGCCGAGGGGCTATGGCAGCTTCTGTTCCTTTCGCCGGTGAGGCTTCCCGGGACGGGGGTTTTCAAGGATATATTCGAGCTTGAGCCGGCGTCCGCAGCCGTTTTTGACCGCGGAGGGCTGAGGATATGGAAATACTGGGAGCTGAAGGCGGAAAGATTCGAGGGCGGTGCCGAGGAAGCGGCCAAGAAAACGAGGCGGCTGTTAAAAGACGCGATAACACGGCAGCTGGTATCGGACGTTCCTTTATGCGCGCTGCTTTCCGGAGGCATAGACTCCTCGATAATTTCGGCCGTGGCGGCGGAGCATTACGCGGAGCGCGGCGAACGGCTTTCCACATATTCTTTTGAGTACGAGGGCAACAGGGAAAGCTTCAGAGAGTCGCTTTTCCAGCCGCAGGGTGACGAAAGCTACGCCGAGGAGATGGCAAAATTTATTGGCGCGGAGCACGAGGTGCTCACAGCGCCTACGGAAAAAGTGGCGGCGCTGCTCTACGACGCGACGCTCGCACGCGATATGCCCGGGCAGTCCGACATAGATTCCTCACTCCTGTATTTCTGTTCCCTTATCAAGAAACGGCACACAGTCGCGATATCTGGCGAGTGCGCAGATGAAGTATTCGGCGGCTACCCCTGGTTTTACAGAAGGGAAATGCTCGAAAGCACATTTTTCCCCTGGGCGCATGAGCCGATGGCAAGGGCCGGGCTTTTCAGAAGCGGGGTCGTGAGGTCGGCCGAGGGCTATGAATATCTGCGGAGGCAGTACGAGAGAATCGCCGGGCAGTTCCCCAGGCTCGATTCGGATTCGGAAAGCATGCTGGAAAGCCGGAAGGCCACATGGCTCTCGGTTAACCTTTTTATGGCAAACCTTCTGGAACGAAAGGACCGCATGAGCATGGCAAGTTCCGTTGAGGTTCGGGTGCCCTTCGCAGACCACAGGATACTTGAATACGTTTACAACGTGCCCTGGGAGATAAAGTTCGCGGGAGGGAGGGAAAAGGCCCTGCTCCGCGACGCGATGGGCTCTTATCTGCCGGAGCGGGTATTAAAGCGCAAAAAAAGCCCGTACCCCAAGACTCACAATCCGGGGTACGAGGCGATAGTGACGGAGGAGCTTATGAGAACGCTGGATTCCGAGGATTCCAGACTGGCCCCGCTATTGGACAGGAGGAAGCTGGCGTATTTTCTGGGGCATGACGGCGGGACATGGTTCGGGCAGCTCATGAGCAAGCCGCAGCTCATAGCTTGGCTTTTGCAGCTAGAATACTGGCTGAGCGCCTACGACGTAAACCTGGACCTTTAGGAAAGTCTGGATTCAAAATCCTCATAGGAAAAGCTCTTTACGACCCGGCAGTCCCCGTATTTGTCGCGGATGGCTATGGAGGGCAGCGCCATGCCGTTGAAAGTGTTGTTTTTTACCATTGTGTATATGGCCATGTCGCCGAAATAAAGACGGTCGCCCGGCTTCAGCGGCTCGTCGAAGGAGTAGTCGCCGATTATGTCTCCGGCGAGGCAGGTGGGGCCGCCGAGCCTGAAGTTATAAGCCTTTTCATCATGCCTGCCGGAGCCGATAAGCGGCGGTCGGTATGGCATTTCGAGCACGTCGGGCATATGACAGGCGGCGGAGGTGTCGAGTATCGCTATGTCGATGCCGTTTTTTACGGTGTCGAGCACCGTTGTTACAAGAAAGCCTGCGTTGAGAGCCACCGCCTCGCCCGGCTCCAGATAGACTCGTGTGCCGTAGCGAAGCTGAGTGTCCATTATGCAGCGCTCCAGCCTGCCGATGTCGTAGCCCTCCCTGGTGATGTGGTGGCCTCCGCCGAAGTTTATCCATTTCATCCGCGGCAGAAATTCCCCGAATTTTTCCCTGACGGCCCGCAGGGTCTCCTCCAGAGCGTCCGAATCCTGCTCACAGAGCGTGTGGAAGTGAAGGCCGTCCAGCATGGGAAGCAGCTCGGGCTCGAAATTCGTCCTCGTTACGCCCAGACGGCTTCCGGGAGAGCAGGGGTCGTATATGGCGTGCTCCTGAGTGGAGCGCTCGGGGTTTATACGCAGGCCTACGCTTTTGCCGGAATCCCTTGCGAGAGAGCCGAACTTTTTAAGCTGCGAAAAGCTGTTGAATACTATGTGGTCCGAGTATTTCAGTATTTCTTCAAATTCGTCGTCCCTGTATGCGGGGGAGAAGACGTGGCTTTCCTTGCCCATCTTTTCCTTCCCGAGGCGCGCCTCATACAGACCGCTGGAAGCGGTGCCGGCCAGATATTTTCCGATGAGCGGGTACAAAGCGAACAGCGAGAAGGCCTTCTGTGCCAGCAGTATCCTGCAACCCGTGCGTCTCTGGACGCCGTCGAGTATTTCGAGGTTTTTCTCTATAAGCGACTCGTCGACAAGGTAGCAGGGGGTTTTTAGCTCGCTCTCCCTCATCAGTCCACAAGCTCCGGCGAGAAGCTCTCCTTCCAGGGGAGCCCCCATTTGTTCAGCGCGTCCATGAAGGGGTCGGGGTCGAACTCCTCGATATTGTGAACGCCCTTTTTGTTCCAGGTGCCTGTGAGTATCATAGCGGCGCCTATCATAGCGGGAACGCCGGTGGTATAGGCCACGGCCTGGCTGCCGACTTCCCTGAAGCATTCCTCGTGGTCGCAGACGTTGTAGATATAGTAGGTTTTATCCTTCCCGTCCTTCTTTCCTATGAAGATGCAGCCTATGTTCGTTTTGCCCTTCGTGCGGGGGCCGAGGCTCGAAGGATCGGGCAGCACGGCCTTGAGGAACTGAAGCGGAACTATCATTTTTCCGTCGAACTCGATGGGCTCTATGCTGGTCATGCCGACGTTTTCAAGGCATTTTAAGTGCGTGAGGTAGCTCTGGCCGAAGGTCATGAAAAAGCGTATGCGCTTTATCCCGGGTATGTTGAGGGCGAGGCTTTCAAGCTCCTCGTGGTGCAAAAGGTACATATCCCTTTTTCCGATCTCGGGAAAGTCGTAGACGCGCTTTATCTCCATCGGCTCCGTCTCCACCCATTCGCCGTTTTCCCAGTAGCTCCCCTTCGCCGAGACCTCGCGAATATTTATCTCCGGGTTGAAATTAGTGGCGAAAGGATAGCCGTGGTCACCGGCGTTGCAGTCGAGTATGTCGATGTAGTTGATTTCGTCAAAATGGTGCTTCAAGGCGTATGCGGCGAAGACGCCGGTCACGCCGGGGTCGAAACCGCTGCCGAGAAGCGCGGTTATTCCGGCCTGCTCGTATCTTTCGCGGTAGGCCCACTGCCACTTGTATTCGAATTTCGCGGTGTCCTCCGGCTCGTAATTCGCGGTGTCCACATAATGCACCCCGCATGCGAGGCAGGCGTCCATTATCGTGAGATCCTGATATGGCAGGGCAAGGTTCAAAACCACGCCGGGCCTGAACTCGTTTATGAGCGCGGTCAGCGCTCCCACGTCGTTTGCGTCCACCTGAGCGGTGGTTATTTTTGTCTTCGTTTTGCCCTCAAGCTGGCTTTTCAGCGCGTCGCATTTCGACTTCGTGCGGCTTGCGATGCATATTTCCTCAAAAACCTCGCTGTTCTGGCAGCATTTGTGGATGGCGACGCTGGCGACGCCTCCGCAGCCTATGATTAGAGCCTTTCCCATATCCTTATCCTCCTTCGTATACTATAAAGCAAGCAGAAGCTCTCTTAACAGCTTGCAGGCCAGAGCCGTTGAAGAGCCGCCGGGGTCGAGCGCCGGGGCGAGCTCGTTTAAGTCCGCCGCCACGACGTCTGTGCGGGCGCATACCTCAAGCACGGCATAAAGGAGCTCCAAAAAGCTCACGCCGCCCGCCTCGGGAGTGCCTGTCCCTGAAAACTGCGACGGGTCGAGAACGTCCAGATCCACCGTCAGGTAGACCGGCTTGCCCGCAAGCTTAGTAAGCGTCTCGGGCAGCGTTTCAAAATCGAACTTGCGCATTGCCGTGCGCCCCTCCGAGGCCCACCTGAATTCGCTCCTTTCGCCGGAGCGGATTCCGAACTGGTAAATGCGGCCGTCTCCAAGTATTTCGTGGCAGCGCCGTATGACGCAGGCGTGCGAAAGCTTCGCGCCGAGATAGTCGTCCCTCAGATCTGCGTGCGCGTCGAAATGCACGATGTGCAGGTCCGGATGTTTGGCGGCGGCGGCTCTTACAGCCCCGAGCGTCACAAGATGCTCGCCTCCGAGCATGACGGGCTTTTTCCCGTCCTTAATTATAACCGCCGCGCGTTTTTCTATATCCCTGAGCGCGGATTTTACGTCCCCGAAGCTCAGCTCGAGGTCGCCGCTGTCAAAAACGGCTATGTCCTCGAGATCCTTGTCCTGATAGGGGCTGTAGGTTTCTATGCCGAAGCTCTCGCCCCTCATGGCGCGGGGGCCGAAGCGCGCGCCGGGCCTAAAGCTCGTCGTCGAGTCGTAGGGCGCGCCGAAGAGGACGATTTTTGCGTCCCTGTAAGCCGCGCCGCAGCCTATAAAGGTCTCTATATTTCTATTCAACATCTCTGAGTATTTCCTCCACATAGGTGGGAAGCGCAAAGGCTCCGACATGCAGCTTCGTATTGTAATAGCGCGTTTTCAGCCCCAGAAGGTTCCAGGCGGCTGAGTTAAGGTCGTCCACAGGGTGGTACTTCTTCGATGCGAAACCGAAAAGCCAGTGCCCTGAGGGATAGGTCGGTATGTGCGCCTGGTAGACGCGGCTTATCCTGAAGCTCTCGACTATGCGCTTGTGGGCCCGCTGCATCGCCTCGCGGCTTGAATCGTAAAAGGGGCTCTCGTGCTGGTTGACCATTATGCCGTCCTCCTTGAGAGCCTTGAAGCAGTTGCCGTAAAATTCCCTCGTAAACAAACCCTCTCCGGGTCCGAACGGGTCGGTGGAATCCACTATTATGAGGTCGTACTCGTTTTCCTTGCGGCGGACAAACTTGAGCCCGTCCTCGAAATAGAGGTTAAGGCGCGGGTCGTCGAAACGGCAGGCCGTCTGGGGCAGGTATTTCCGGCAGACCTCGACTACCAGCTCGTCTATCTCGACCATGTCGATGCGCTCTATAGTCGGGTAGCGCGACAGCTCGCGCAGGGCGCCGCCGTCGCCCGCGCCGATCAGAAGCACAGTCCGGACGTTCGGATGCACCGCCATGGGGACGTGGGTTATCATCTCGTGATAGATGAACTCGTCCTTCTCCGTCAGCATCATTATACCGTCAAGCGTCAGAAAACGCCCAAACTCCCGTGACTCGAACACGTCTATACGCTGAAACTCGCTCTGGCAGCTGTAAAGCTGCCTGTCCGTATTGATAGAAAAATTGACGTCGTCGGAGTGCTTTTCTGTAAACCAGAGCTCCATATCACACCTCCCGTAGTACGTTAAGATTCAAAATGTCAAGATCCTGCGGGCCTGTCATGGAACAGCCCTTCTCCTTGGCGTATTCTATATAATCGAGTATCTTCTGCGTCACCAGCTCTCCGGGGGCGAGTATCGGTATGCCGGGAGGATAGCACATAACAAATTCGCTTGAGACCCTGCCCAGCGTTTCTTTTATCGGAAGGGACTCCTTGCCGGCGTAGAAAGCCTCCTGGGGAGATTTCACCACGACCGGGTCTATATACTCCTGGTTCATCAGGCCGGCGCCGCTTTTCGAGTAGCGCCGGCGTATCTCGTAAAGAGCGCCGACAAGCCGCTCGACGTCGCGGAAGCGGTCCCCTATGGAAAGATAGGCGAGGATATTGCCGAGGTCGCCGAATTCTATCTGGATGTCGTACTCGTCGCGCAGTATGTCGTAGACCTCTATGCCGGCAAGCCCTATGTCGAGGGTGTGCACGCTGAGCTTTGTTTCGTCGAAGTCGAACACGCTGTCGCCGTTTACGAGCTCCCTGCCGAAGGCGTAGTAGCCGCCTACGGAGTTGATTTCCTCCCTCGCGTATCTGGCGAGACCGAGCACCTGGGCAAATATCTCCTCTCCGCGGAGGGCCAGGTTCCGGCGAGAGATGTCGAGGCTCGACATGAGAAGATAGCTCGCGCTCGTCGTCTGGGTCAGATTAATGACCTGACGGACGTAGCCGGAGCTCATTCCTTTGCCGAGGAGCAGGAGGCTGGACTGCGTGAGGCTGCCGCCGGACTTGTGCATGCTGACGGAGGCCATGTCGGCGCCCGCCGCCATGGCTGAAAGCGGCATATCCTTGCCAAAGTAGAAGTGCGTGCCGTGGGCCTCGTCCGCAAGGACGAGCATGTTCGCCCTGTGGGCAAGCTCGACTATGCCCCTTATGTCCGAGCAGACGCCGTAATAGGTCGGATTATTTAGGAGCACCGCGACCGCGTCGGGATTTTCCTTTATGGCCTTTTCCATCTCGGACATTTTCATGCCGAGCGAGATGCCGAGCCTTGCGTCGGACTCCGGGTTGACGTAGACCGGAACCGCGCCGTTCAGGACCAGGGCGTTTATCACGCTCCTGTGCACGTTCCTGGGAAGTATTATTTTCTCGCCTTTCTTGCAGGCGGACAGCACCATGCTCTGCACCGAGCTTGTGGTGCCGCCGACCATAAGGAAGGCGTCGGCCGCGCCGAAAGCCTCCGCCGCCAGTATTTCCGCGTCCCTTATGACCGAAACAGGATGGCAGAGATTGTCGAGAGGCTTCATGCTGTTTACGTCTATGCTCACGCACTTTTCGCCCAGAAAAGCCGAAAGCTCCGGATTGCCCTTGCCGCGCTTGTGCCCCGGTACGTCGAAGGGGACGACGCGCGCCGTCTTGAAGCGCTCCAGAGCCTCGTAAATAGGGGCGTTGGCCTGGGTCAGCCCGCCCTTCTGGCGGCTCAAAACACGTTCCTCCCGCTGAAGATCTCAATCATCTCGCGCCTGAGGCTGTTCGTTATCGCAAGGCGCTCCTTGGGCGGAATCTCGTATACGTCCGAATTGAACAGGTAGTTCTGGAGATCGATTTCCTTTATGAGCATTTTGGTATGGTACAGATTAACGTCATAGACGTTTATGTCCACGGCGTCGTACTTTTTAAGGGTATCCTCGTCGATGTAGTCCTGTATGGAGGTTATGCGGTGATCTATAAAAAGCTTCTGCCCGGCAAGGTCGCGCGTGAAACCCCTGACCCGGTAGTCCATGGTGATTATGTCGCTGTCGAAGCTGCCGATAAGGTAGTCCAGTATGCAGAGAGGGGTGATTTCGCCGCAGGTCGCGACGTCTATGTCGACTCTGAAGGTGGCAAGGCAGGTGTCGGGATGGTACTCGGGGTAGGTGTGCACGGTGACGTGGCTCTTGTCGAGGTGCGCCACCACCGCGTCGCCCATAGGCGCCGGCCTCATGCTCTCCTCGGCTATCAGCAGGGTGACGCTGGCCCCCTGAGGGTCGTAATCCTGACGCGAAATGCTCAGGACGCGGGCGCCTATCATCTCCGTTACGGTCGTGAGTATCTTGGTAAGACGCTCAGAGTTGTAGCGCTGGTCGATATAGGCGATATAATCCCTTTGCTCCCGGCCGGTTTTGGCGTAGCAAACGTCGTAAATATTAAAGCTCAGAGCCTTGGTGAGGTTGTTGAAGCCGTAGAGTTTAAGTTTCTCTTCCATAAATACCGCCAGCTTTCCTGATAACGATTCCGAAATAATCCGGTAAGCAAAACAATAAACGCAGGAGTGCTTTCACACAGCCTGCGTTTTTACAGTCTATCCTCTAAGAGCGCAAAGCGCAACCCCCGGTAATCCCCTGAGGGAAGGGCGTATCGCTCTATTAAAAGTGGACATTTTAGAGTCTATATAGCAAATACTTACTTTTACTACTCTTATTGACCGTTTCACAAGTTGTAGTGCACCGCACATGGTTATAAAGTAACCAACTTATAAAATTTGAGCTTTTAACTCAATCAATAAGGCAACTTAAGTTGCCGTTCGGCATTTGACCCGGCTGTCCGCATGGCCTTGACCCCAAAACGGCGCGAGATGGCCCGCGGCGCCAAAGGGTGGTCAAAAAATATTTGCTCAGAGACCCAAAAACCGTCTCACTTCGATAATAATAGCATATCGGCGCGGATTGTCAATAAAAAATTTGATTAAGGGAGGGTAAATATTGCGATTATTCATTCCGTTATCAGTATATCTCTCAGTAATATCCGATGTGCAGGGTGTGCTTGAAAAATTTGCTGATTTCGTCCACAATATAGGGCGTCCTGACTCCCGCCGCCTGCAATATGAGCATGGCGGAGCCAATCAAAAAAATAATTATATACGCGGTCAGATCCCACCACCATTTTTTTCTCCTGAGCTCCCTGACGCCGTTATACATCAGCGCCCCCAAAATCAATACGGTGATTATTATCATGGGGCTTCGGCGTCCCTCCTTTTGGGGAGCTTTCTAACAGCGGCCGTGACTAGAGTCACGAGGGGAAATATGAAGATTATCAGATACGAGATATACGGCCAGCTGTATTTTGCGGATTCGATATTGGTGGAAATGTTTTCGGTTACCGTCATCGCCATTCCAAGAAACACGAGGCCCAGCGGGACCACAAAATCCCTGTAAGACTTCAGGTTTAAAATATACCCGGCAGTCAGTACGGAAACATAATACAAAACACAGCTCTTCATAAAGCCGTTAATGATGAGCACCCCCATGAAAAAGAACTCTATCCTCGCCTTTATTTCCTGCATCTCCATGTAGCGCGCGGTTTCCGTCAAAGGTCCGGTCGATATGCTGGCCATGTTCCCCATTACGCCTGTCACCATAATTACTCCTATTAAAAAAGTCAAGACCCCGACCGCAACGCCGTACAAGTAGTTCTTTTTAATATTCTCCCTGTCTGTTACGCAGGGTATTACCATTGTAAAAATAAATATCTCGCCCATGTAAATGGTGATGAAGGCATTCAGATTTTCAATTATTTTTACGGCCGGCATATCAAGGATAGGGAAAAAATGCGGTATCTTAATTTTATTGAACAGCAGTATGAAGTAAATCAAGAAAGTTCCAAATGTGATTATTGTAGTAAAAAAGCTCAATCTGCTCAAGGTTTCTATGCCGTCTTTAACAGCCCATGCGCACAGCAGGAAAAAAACCAGCAGCAGAGCCACCATGGGAGTTTCAAGCATAAATACGCTCACAAGAAAAGCTGAGGGAAACCTGAAGTTAAGCGCGCACAAAATAAAGAAAAAAATGCAATACAAAACCGACAGGGCCTTCCCGAGGATCCTGCCAAACACCTTTTGGTTTATCTCAACGAGATTATCGCTGGGAAATCTGTTTGATAATTTAATATACACAAGCGCAAACGGGAAAAAAACGGCTGACGCCATAAGGATCAGCAGCCACGCGTCCCTCGGTGAATTTGCGAAGGTATAGTTTGTTACAAACATCGACCCCTGCATATATCCTGCTATAAGAAACATCAGCTGAAGTGCGGATATCCTGCCTTTTTCCAGTTTCATATGCGTTTTCGCCCCGTTAATCATAACTCAAATGCAGAACATTCTTGAAAAATTTGCTTATCTCGTCGACCAGAAAAGGCATTTTTACACCTGCGGTCTGCAGTATGAGAAGGGCGGAGCCGAGAAGAAAAATGACGATATAAACCACCAGCTCTTTTCTCCACCTTTTCCTGATCGGCTCCATTATTCCGGCGGCGCCGATAGCCGTAAGCAGAATGATTTCGAACCATATCAAGCTCCGTCACCGCCCTGCTTTTCTGCGGAGCGGCGTACAGCCGCGGTTATCAGCGTTGCGAGAGGGAGGAGCATATGGAAAAACAGCCCCAGGAAAACGAGGGAGTTTCTGCCGGACTGATACTGCATCGGGTTTGAGCTGACCGTCAGCCCCACAAGGCTGAGGGGCAGAAGCGTAAGAGTTATGAGCAGGGCCTTTTGCGATCTCAGCCTGAAGAGGCTTCCGGCGCCAACTACAAGAGCGTAGAATAATATTGAATTTTTAAGGAAGGTCGAAAAGAACAAAAGCAGCACCACCAATATCTCTATCCTGGAATTGATGTTCATTAACTCAATCTGGCGCACCGCCACGTTGAACGGCGCGCTCTGCACCAGTATGAAATTTCCGAGCACCCCGACGGATATAACCCCCAGGATAATATTGAACAGGCAGCCCAGAGAGACTCCGACGAAGAGGGCCTTTTTTACGCAGTTTTTTTCCTCCACCCTCGGCAGCAGCATCAGAAATATAAATATTTCGCTTAAGAATTTGCCGATGATGATGACGACGGTGCTTACGATTTTTCTGAAAGGGATGTCAAGCATCGGAAAAAAGTGGTTCGGCCTGAATTTTTCGATGAGCAGCAACAGAATAATTACGACAAGGAGATATCCGATAGAAAAAGAAAAAATGCTGAGTCGAGCAATCGTCGCGGCGCCGTTTTTCGCCGCCCACAGCACGAGCAGCATAAAGGAGAGCGCAAATATGGCTTCAGGCGTCATAATCATGAAGTGCGTCCTCATATAGCCTGAGGGCATGGCGAGGTTATACATATAATCCAGCAGGAAATACATGAGGTACAGCGCGGAAATGCCCTTTCCGAGCAGACCTCCGAAAACCTTTTCGTTTATCTGAATAAGGTTGCTTTGCGGGAACATTTCGCCGAGCTTTACATATACAAGGACAAAAGGCAGGAACAAGGCAAGAGATATGGTGAGCAGGAGCCAGACGTCCCGCCCCGAGGCGAAAACCGCGAGCGGTATCACCGTAAGTGCGGCCTGAAGGAAGCACGCGCTCATGAGCATAAGCTGCATACCGGATATTTTGCTCTTGTCAGAAAGCATAATTTCTTCTCCGTTTTGTCTTCAATCAGTCTATGCTGAGGCGCAGGGCGCCTTTAACGAAGGCTTCTACCATGTCCATAAGATACGGCAGCTGGATCCCCGCGGTCCGCGTCACAAGAATTGAGGCGGCCAGAAGGTAGAGGACGATGAACACTATAAGGTCTCTCTTCCATTTTTTCTTCAGGGGCTCCCTTATTCCGTACCAGCCGAGCCCTATCAGCAAAAGCATCTCCAAAAACAGCACGAGCTCTCACCGTCCTGTCTTTCGGAATGCTGTTTTCATAAGAGAGACAAAAGATGTCACAAGCGGTATTATCATCAGCATTATAAGAGAAACAAAGGCCCATGAGTTTCTTCCCGCGGCCGCCGTGGCGGGGCCGTTTTCGTTTGTCAGCATGACAAGGCTGAAGATGAGCAGACTTAGAGGAAGCGCGAACAGCTTATAGGACCTCAGCGCGAGCAGCTCCGTTATGCTGACGAGCGTGACGTAAAAAAGGATCAGGCATTTGTAAAAGGCGGTTATAATGAGAAAGCCCATGAATACAAACTCTATCCTTGCGTTTATATTCATTACCTCAACCAGCCTCGTGGTTTCGACAAGAGGGCCCGTGAATATCGCGGCCTCGTTCCCGAGCACTCCGGTCACCAGAAAGGCTACAAGAAGAAAACTGAAATTGCCGAGGCTTATTCCGCGGAAATAGTTTTTTCTGAGCAGGTTCCTGTCCGATACATAGGGGAGAATCGATGAGAGCACAAACAGCTCGCCCATGTATTCGGAGGTGATGATGTGGACGCTATGCAGGAGCTTCTTCGGCGGAACGTCGAGAATGGGAAAAAAATGCGGCAGCTCGATTTTCGGAATCAGAAGGACCAGATAGAGCAGGAGGGAGGCGACAACCGCGACAGAGTTGAAAATCCCGAGCCGCGCAACCGTCTCGACGCCGCCCGCCGTTGTCGCAAAAAGACAGAGAGCGACGAGAAAAAAAGCAAAGGCTATGACGGGGGTGGCGATCATGAAATTTATAGTAAGGAATGCGGACGGAAAGCGGAAGTTCATAGCGCTCGATATGATGAAATACATGCAGTATACGGCGGAGAGGATTTTGCCGGCTAAGCCCCCGTAGACCTTGTCGTGTATGCCGACGAGACTGTCGCCGGGATACTTTTCCGAGAGCTTCAGGTACATGAGCGCAAAGGGAAGAAAAATGGACCAGGAGATGAGCAGCGCCAGCCACTCGTCGCGCGGCGTATTCGAAAAGGTATAGGTCGAAACGTAAATCGAGCCCTGCATCAGGCCCGCGACAAGAAACAACAGCTCCAAACTTGAGAATCTACCTTTTTCAAGCTGCATCTTACTTATCCTCACCCGGCTTTGCAATGCTTCTTATCGTTGCGGTGCCCTCCACATTCGCTTCCACCTTGACCTGCACGTCCAGCTTCTTATACTCCTCATCCCAGTTGTTTTTCAGCTTTTTCCAGGTCTTGGGGCTCTTTCTGTAAATTTCGTTGCCGAAGCCGAAGATGTCTGCCTTCATTTCCTTTGACTTGCTTATGCAGTCCATTATTTCCTTCTTCACTTCCGCGTTGACCTTTTCGCCTATCTTCTTCAGCTTTTCGGGAGTGGCGTAATTCTTTTTGCTCTGCTGGTCGGCGAGGCCGCAGCGGATCTTCACCGTTACGCTTATCGAAGGCTTTTCATCCTTGATTATCGGCTTTATTTTTGATTTGACGCCGTAAAACTCTATGTCGAGCTTTTCCTTTCCTTCCGGGCTGTCTATAACGATTATGCCGCCCTTAGCGTTGTTGGTAACGAAGGAATAGCTCCTCGACTCTATATTGTCGAGCTGCCCGACCATCCTGTAGTCCTTGAAGACCGCGCAGTTGTTTATCATCAGCACCGTGTCGGGCTTCTTTTTTTCGTCCCCTCCCCGCGACGAGCCGCCCTTTTCCTCCTTGCTTTCGCTCGGGATGATTTTCTGCTCGTATATTTCTATTATGGGGACTACGGCGGCCTGCCCCTCGGAGAGCATGTTTTCGACGAATTCCCTTACCTGGATGTTGTGGTAGGAAGAGGTGTAGATGTGGCTTTCGAGTATCTTTTCTATTTTGTCCGCAGGTATCTTTTCAAGATGGGGTTTGTGGTGCAGTATCTCATCCGCCTTGTTTTTCGCTACGACCAGCCAGGTGGTCGAGCGGGGCTCGGAGTCTCTTACGAAAAAATCGATAAATGGGAAAATGCCCTCCCTGGCGATTTCGTTTCCGAACACAAGAACCTTGTTGTGGCCGTAGAAGGGTTTCCGCTGCACCTTTCGCGTGATGTCCCTGATGGTGGCGAAAACTGTGTCGCCGTCGCTTTCGACGTTCCAGAAGGATTCCGTTCCGCCGCCGTCGCCGTCCTTTCCGCCACCCTTTTTAAGTGCGGAAGGCACGGCGAGCTGCTCTATTATCCGGAACCTTCCGGGCGAGGAGCCCTTGTCTATTCCCAGACCAACCACATATGAGTAATTGTTCAGCTCCTGATAGCTCCAGCAGCCGCAAAGGCTAAGCATCAGAAGCGCGGAAAGCGCCGTAACGGCGGCATTTTTGAACTTCCAGCTTTTATTGTTCATTACGGTACGCTCCAGGCATCTGATCGTCCCCCTGCCTCCTGACATCCTCAGGATCGAGGCTTTTGGGGCGGTTTGTCATTTTCCAGTGAGGGAACCTTATGAGGGCATCCTTAAGGTCTTCCATTACAAGAGGCGCTATCGGAGAGAGATATGGCACTCCAAGCGAGCGAATCGTTGTAAGGCTTATCAGAATCCAGAGTATAGTGACGACTATGCCGAAGCCGCCCAAGGCCGCCCCGAAAAAATAGCATATGAATCTTAACAGCGCGCCGGAGTCGGCCTGGGACGTTACGCAGAAGCTGCTTATCGCGGTTATGGCTATGACTATGACGGTAAAATCTGATACGATGCCTGCGGCGACCGCGGCCTGACCTATGACGAGAGCGCCCACTATGCTGACGGCCTGTCCTACGGGGCGGGGGAGCCGTACGCCCGCTTCCCTCAGTATTTCGAAAACTATGAGCATCAGGAACATCTCGATGAATATGGGGAAGGGAAGCCCCTCCTCGGAGGCGGCGAGCGTGAAAAGCAGCGGAGTCGGTATCATTTCAGGGTGATAAGTGAGCACCGCGAGGTATATTGAGGGCGCAAAAACCGTTATGAAAAACGCAAAAAAGCGTATAAACCGGAGAAAGCTTGCAAACCAGTATCTCATATAGTAATCCTCGGAGGTTTGGAAGCTCTCAATGAAGAGGTACGGCACCGTAAGCACAAACGGCGTACCGTCCACTATCACGGCAGCGCGACCCTCCAGGATCTTTGCCGCCGCGACGTCCGGCTTTTCCGTATTTCCTATGACCGGAAAGAGCGAAAAGGGATTGTCCTCGATGAGCTGCTCTATATAGCCGGACTCCAGTATTGAGTCGGTGTCTATCGCCTTCAGCCTCCGCCTCAGCTCCTCAAGCACATGCTGAGGCGTCACGCCCTTCAGATAGGCTATGCAGACGTCGGTTTTCGTCCTCTGTCCTATGACCATGCTTTCAAACGTAAGGTCGGGGCTTTTTATCTTGCGCCTTAAGAGCGAGGTGTTTATGCGCAGGGACTCCGAAAAGCCCTCGCGTGGCCCGCGGACGACTATTTCGGTCTGCGGCTCCTGTATGCCGCGGTTTTCCCATTTGCGCGTGCTTATTACAAAGGCCTTGTTGAAGCCGTCCACGAGGAAGACGGTGTCCCCGCTTGAAATATGCGAGACAAGCTTCGCGGTTTCGCATTCGCGCTGAACTTCGCCGACTGAGAGCAGGGAGCTCTCTATGCTTTCGGGAGTCTTTTCGCATTCGCTTTCCGAGCATAGGTAGCTTGAATCGTACATCATCGGCTTGATGATGCTCTGGTTTATGATGGTCTTGTCGACGAGCCCGTCTATGAAGACGAGTCCGCCCCGCAGAGTTTTCTCCTTGCCGAAATAAAATTCGCGGAAGACGACGTCGCCGCTGCCGCCGAATATCTCCTTCAGCTTTTCAAAATTTGTGTCAAGTTTGTCTGAAATGGCGAGCGACGGGTCGACCGCAGCCTCCGGCTCGGGCGGGCGATTCGACTCCGCTCCGCCCTTTTGGGCTTTGCCGCCCGTATCGGGCGAGAGCTCCGCCGACGTTTCAGCATTGTATCTGGGCTTTTTCTTCCTTTGGCCGCCGTATTTGATGTTGTAAAGAAGTTTTAGAATAAAATTCATAATCAGACTTGTCCGCTCCCTCCGGAAAATGGCTTCTGCGCTTTTCTCATCAAGTCCAAAGCCGCCGAAAGCTCGCTGCAGGCAGCCGGTAATTAATACTTGTTTATTATGCATTAAACAGGTAAAATTATTTATGAAAAAAACTTTGCCAGCGGGAGAAAATATGAAAGCGACAGACGAACTGAAAAAATCGCTGCACGAGCTTTTTGAAGCCCTTGACCGGCATCTCGCCGCCGACGGGAAACCGTCGGAATATTTAAGGCAGATGGAAAATGAGCCCGCTTTTGAAAAGGCGCCTTTTTCGATGCTTAAGGAGCTCCGGAAAACCGAGCAGTCTCCGCGCTTCCACCCGGAGGGAAACGTGTGGAACCACACGCTGATGGTGGTGGACGAGGCCGCCGGGCTGAGAGCAAGGAGCTCAGACCCGAGGGCTCTTATGTGGGCCGCGCTGCTTCACGACATAGGAAAGCCGTCGACCTCCGTCGTGAGGGACGGCAGAATAAAGTCCTATGACCACGACAGGGAGGGTGCAAAGCTGGCGGAGCGCTTCCTCAGGGAATTTTCTGATGACGAGGGCTTCATCGGCAGGACGGTTTACCTTGTGAGATACCACATGCAGGCGCTTTACGTCTCAAAGCGCAGGGATATGCTGGATCTGGAGTCTATAAGGAGGAAGGGCGACTTCCGCGAGCTCGCCCTGCTCTGCCTTGCGGACAGGCTCGGGAGGCTCGGCGCGGACAGGGAGTCCGAAACGCGGCAAATAGAGATGTTTTTAAGGATTTGTGAGGAAAAGGAGAAGGTCTGATGGCAAAGGCCGGTATGAGAAGGCCGGACCCCGGAGAGCCCCACGGCACGGAGTCGAATAAAATAAACCATTTTCAAAAAAACGAGGAGGCGCCGGTCCCCGAGCTTCAGGGAAAGGCGAGGCACAAAAAAAGAAAGGCGGAGGTTCGCTTCCAGGGGCGGGGCGCGCCTCCGCAGTAATCCACTAAAGCTCCGGGGGGCGGCTTATGCCGTCCCCCACAGCTTGTCGAAGAACTTGTTTACAGCAAAAAAGCTTCGCAGAATTTCCGCCATGAATGACGGAAACAAAGACAAATCTGTCATTTCCGGCGGCGTGTCCGTCGTAAATGACACCTCTCATGACGGGCGCGGCAGAGCGGACGTCATGCAACTACCTTTTCAAAAAAGCCCTTTGGGCTTTTTTGACAGGCTGCGGGGGCGGCTTATGCCGTCACCCAGCCATTTTGATGCAGAGCTTCATACATATACCGTTAATTTTAACGGATATAAGCGCAGATAATAGCACCGGAGGTATTTTCGAATATATGAAGCTTTCAAAAATAAGAAAATATGCGGCCTGCTTCATTCTGGCCGCGCTGCTGCTGCCGGCGCGCGCATTTGCTCAGAGCGGCACCTACACCGTGCAGCCCGGCGACACGATGTGGAAGATAGCCGTAAGATACCAGATAGGCGTGAGCGAGCTGATAAAAGCCAACCCGCAGATAAAGGACCCCTCGCGCATCTACGCCGGACAGAAAATAAGCATACCGAGCATCGACGACGTGAAAGCGCTCGAGCAGAAGGTTATAGAGCTTGTCAACAGGCAGAGGGCTGCCGCAGGGCTTTCGCCTCTGGCGGCCAACTGGGAGCTTTGCAGAGTCGCCAGATACAAGTCGCAGGACATGATAGACAAAAACTACTTCTCTCACCAGTCGCCGACCTACGGTTCCCCGTTCCGGATGATGGAGGATTTCGGGATACGCTTCACCGCGGCGGGCGAGAACATAGCCTACGGGCAGCGCAGCCCGGAAGAGGTAATGAACTCGTGGATGAATTCCCCGGGACACCGATCCAACATCCTGAGCAGAACCTACAACCAGATCGGCGTCGGAGTGGCGAAAAAGGCAAACGGCACCTACTATTGGACACAGATGTTCATAAAAAGCAGCTGAAGGCTTTCGGGGAGCTGCCATGGCTCCCCGAATAATTGCGAATGGGCAGGTTAAGGAACGATGAAAAGCAATAATGCTTAAAAAAATTTACTGTCGCCCTAAACAATTCCAGACTCCGGCCGATATATGTTAAAAGCGAAAAAATACGAGCGGAGGATGCGACATGACCTGGAAAGACAACTTTTCGATAGGAATACCGGAAATAGATAAGCAGCACAAGGAGTTATGCGATAAGATAGACGAGCTTTACGCCGCCTGTTCTCAGGGCAAGGCTGCCGCGGAAATATCAAAGACTCTCGACTTTCTCGCCTCATACACGGTAAAGCACTTCGCAGACGAGGAAAGGCTGCAGCAGAAGATCAATTATCCCAAGTTTATGCAGCACAAGGCTAAGCATACGGACTTCGCCAAGCAGGTCGCCAAGCTTAAAAGCGACCTTGCCGCCTCGGGAATGAAAACCGCTACGGTAATAAGCGTTAACAACACGATATCTTCATGGCTTGTTGAACACATTATGAAAGAAGACAAGCAGCTTAAGGATTACATATAAAAACACAGTTAATTCTTTAAGCGGCGGCAAGCCTGCATTTTGAATCCTTCTTTAGAAAAGCGCACGGGTTCCCCCCTCCCCGTGCGCTTTTCTATTATTTCATGCGCTGTTCCTTGCAATAAGGAATCCTTCCGGGGAGAGGCGGAATAATAAACAATAAACGCCCCTGCAGTCTGTGGAAATTACATTAAATTGGCTGAAAAGGCGCTTTTTTGCGCTTTTTTGGGCCATTTTGGAAAGTAAATATTTTAAATTTATTAATATTTTTGTAACAATTGCTCCGAAATTAATGTTATCATTATGAAAGCGGAGGATGTTAAAACAATATAATTTCCGCAAATACTTTTGCCGCAAAAACCGTATATTAAAAATGAGCGCCGAAATCTGCAATAACTGTTAACAGAGTTTTGGATCATTGCGAAAATAATTTAATAAAAACTTAATATTTATGTTGAAATTATGCCCCGACTGTACTATACTACATTCGGTGTGATGAATTAAACGGGTGCGATTAAGAGGTATTGAAATGCTATTATGGATCAAACAATTTAATCTGGCGATATTTTTCCTGTTTTTCCTGATCTACGCGTACCAGTACATTTACGTTCTGGTCCGGTTCTTCAAGAAAATGCCGGAGCTTTCCGCCGAAAAACTCCACAAATACGCAGTCGTAATCGCGGCAAGAAACGAAAATCTCGTCATAGGCGGGCTGATAGACAGCATCAAGGCCCAGAACTATCCGGCGGAGCTTGTAGACATCTATGTCGTCGCCGACAACTGCACCGACGATACCGCAAAAATAGCGAGGGAGCACGGAGCGAACTTTGTGCTCGAAAGGTTCAACAAGCAGAAGGTAGGCAAGGGCTACGCTCTCAACTATGTATTTGATTATATAAAAAATACCTGCGGAATCAGAAATTACGAGGGCTATATGGTCTTCGACGCAGACAACCTGCTCGACGAAAATTATGTAAGCGAGATCAACAAGGTTTTCGACAAAGGCTACCGCGTTGTGACAAGCTACAGGAATTCCAAGAACTTCGGCTCGAACTGGATATCGGCGGGCTACGGCCTCTGGTACATCAGGGAGTCCAAGTACCTCAACGGCGCGAGGATGATATGCAATACGAGCTGCGCGATATCCGGAACCGGTTTTCTCGTTTCAAGCGAGATAATCGAGAAGGACGACGGCTGGAAGTACAGCCTTCTCACCGAGGATATAGAATTCACTGTTGACAAGGTAATAGAAGGAGAAGTCATAGGCTACTGCGAAAAGGCCGTCGTCTACGACGAGCAGCCGGTCACCTTCGGCGTTTCATGGAAGCAGAGAATGCGCTGGACCAAGGGCTTCTACCAGGTGATTTACAATTACGGTGCAGGGCTTATAAAGGGCATGTTCCGCAAAAACGGCTTCAAATGCTACGATATGTTCTCGACCATCGCCCCCGCCTCAATACTTACAGTCGCATCAATTTTTATGAACTGCGGAGCTTTCCTTTACGGAGCGCTTACGGGAAAATCTCTGATTGCGGCAATATCCCTTCTCGAAGTCTGGTCGGCCTTCAGGAACATATACATTTCTCTTCTGTTCTTCGGAACCATCACTGTGATAACCGAGTGGAAGAACATATACTGCAGCAGTCCCAAGAAGATACTTTACCTTTTCACCTTCCCGGTATTCATGTTCACTTACATGCCGATCGCGATAGCGGCGCTTTTCAAAAACGTCACCTGGGAGCCTATACGGCACACCTTTGCGGACAGGGAGAGAATCCCGCTTGCGCGGCACAGCAGAGTGATACAGTAAAATCAAACGACGAGTGTTTTGACCGGCGGAATAGCTTTCGCCGGTCTGAGACTGTCAAAAAAGCCCTTTGGGCTTTTTTGTCAAGGGGGTTTAATGACGGCCGCTCTGCCGCGCCCGTCATGAGAGGTGTCATTTCCGACGTACACGCCGCCGGAAATGACAGATTTGACTTTGTTTCCCCATTCGCGGCGGAAATTCTGCGAAGCTTTTTGCCGTAAACAAGTTTTTTGACAATCCGTGACCGGCGGAGCAGCTTCCGCCGGTCTTTTTTTCCATGAAACGCATGAGCCTTCCGCCTATTTGCGGAAGGCTCATGCTTTTGGAAGGAGCATATAATGAAAAGCTTTTTAAAGCGCGGTAACGAAGTTGATTCGGCCGGTGTCATAAGGGAGCGTGACCGTGAAGCGCGCCCATTTGCCCGATTCGCTCTCCGCTTTTATGGAGCCGCCGTGGGCTGAGACGATGGACTGCGCTATCGAAAGCCCAAGCCCGTAGCCGCCGCCTCCGGTACGGGATTTGTCGCCCATATAGAAGCGCTCGAAAACGTGAGGAAGGTCCTCCGGGCTTATGCCGTCGCCGGTGTTGAATACCTCGAAAATTATGCGGCTGTCACGCGGCTTGAGCTTTACGGAAACCGTGCCGGAGGAAGGCGTATGCTTGAAGGCGTTGTCAAGAAGTATTGCCGCGAGCTGCTTTATGCCGTCGCTTTCGCCGTTTATGTGGCAACCCTCGGCGATTTCGATCTCAAAAGCTATTCCGCGCTCATAAGCGGTGCTCTCAAAGGGCAGAACAGCCTCGTAAAGCGCATCGGAAAGGCTGAAAACAGACGTTTTGCGCGGTCTTGAAGCGTCGTCCAGACGGGCAAGGTCAAGGAGCTGGCGTATCAGCCTGTCCATCCTGCCCGCCTCTGATTTTATATACCCAAGCCACTTGTTATGTCCGATTTCGGAGGACAGGAGGTCCGCGTTGACGGTAATCACCGAAAGCGGCGTTTTCAGCTCATGGCTTGCGTCGGATATGAAGCGGCGCTGCCTGTCGAAGGCCTGCTCGGCAGGTCTTGTAACAAAACGGGAAAGGTAAATGCTTGCAAGAAAGAGGAGCACAAGCCCTGCGGAGCCTATTATAAGCGTTGAGCGGACAAGGCGTCCGGAGGCCGAATCCTCGAGGTGGGTGTCGGCTATAACAAGCACGCTGCCGTAGGGTCGCGGCTCGATAAGATAACGGTAAGATCCTGTTTTGCCCTGCCTTCCGCCTTGAGCAAGGGCGCTCGAGACAAGTTTTTTGAGCTCCGTGTCTTCGGAGAGATCTTCTCCGGAAGCGGAGGTCGCTTTGATTATGTTTCCTGAGGAGTCCAGCTTTATCGTGTAAAGCTGGCTGAAGGATACTGAGAAGGAGCCGTCGGGCGACGGCCTGTACACGAAATGGCCCGAATCGGGGCGTTCCCTGGGCGGGGCGTCCTGAAGCGCCGCGCGCTGCATGAGCGAGTAGCTCCGCTGTATCTCCGTCTGAGTGAAGGTCACGTTAAGAAACACGAACATGAGCGAATAAAGCATGACCAGAACACCCATGGTGGTGATGACGAAGCGCCGTCTGAGGGCCTTTATCATTTCTCCCCGCCCTCCATCGTGTAGCCGAGATTGCGTGCGGATTTTATGGTCACCTCGGAATGAAGGTGGGAGAGCTTCTTGCGGAGGAAGGAGATGTAGACCTCTACGTTGTTGTATTCGCTGCCGTCCTCCGGTCCCCAGACCTTTTCGCAGAGCGTGTCCTTCAGCACTATCTGGTTTTTGTTCATTATAAGTATCTCGAGGAGCTGGAACTCCTTAAAGCCGAGCCTGATAGAGGAGGAGCCTCTTGAGAGCTCCTGCGTGCTTCGCCTGAGGCAAAGATCGCCGTAGCGCAGCTCGTCGTCCATTATCTCGCCCTTCCGGCGCGTCAGCGCACGGACGCGGGCCAAAAGCTCCCCTGTGTCGAAAGGCTTAGTCAGATAGTCGTCGGCGCCCGTGTCGAGCCCCTTTATTTTATCCTCCACCTCCGATTTCGCGGTCAGGAGCAGGACCGGAGTCGAAACGCCGCTCTGCCGCAGCTCCCCGAGTATCGCAAGCCCGCTTATTTTGGGCAGCATTATGTCCAGTATTATAAGATCATATATGCCGGAGAGCGCAAAATCCAGCCCGTCAGTCCCGTTATATGCGGAGTCCGTCACATAGCCGCTTTTTTCGAGTATAGCCTTCAGCGCCTCGTTAAGTCCCTTTTCATCTTCAACTATAAGTATGCGCATACCGTCACCCCTTACGCTCTCAATTATAATACAAAAGCTTGAACTTTTATTGAACAAGTTTTCATATTTCTTCAAGGAATTTTAAAGACGCGGAGATTATACTCCGGCTCAAGACACAAGGGAGGCGATACAATATGTGTTTCAGGCATGAATTAAAGCACAGGATCAGCTACTCGGACTATCTCACGCTCCGCTCAAGGCTGCAGGCGGTGATGTCCAGCGATGCGCACACCGGCGAAAGAGGCGAATACGAAATAAGGAGCCTGTACTTCGATAATTACAACGACAAGGCCCTAAGGCAGAAAATAGACGGCGTGAACGAGCGCGAAAAGTTCAGAATACGCTACTACAATTTCGATCCGGGCTATATATGCCTCGAAAAAAAGTATAAGGCCTGCGGGCTGAGCGAAAAAACCGGCGTCATTCTGAGGAGAGATGAGGTGGAACGAATACTTGCGGGCGACACCGAGTGGATGAAGGACGACGGGCGCAAGCTTGTAAGGGAGCTCGCCATCAAAATGGAGTTCGAGCTTCTGCGCCCGAAGGTGATCGTGGATTACATCCGCGAGCCCTACGTTTACGCACCCGGGAACGTGCGCGTGACGATAGACAGGGAAATACGCACGGGGCTGAAGTGCCTTGACTTTTTCAATCCGGAGCTTGCAACCGTGAAAACTGGCGACATAATACTCCTTGAAATCAAATACGACGAATTTCTGCCGGAGCTTATATTCAATATGGTGCAGCTTAAGGGGCGCAGGGACGAGGCCTTCTCCAAATACGCAGCCTGCCGCATGTACGGATAGTATGCCTGATATTTTACCGTAAAAAACTATGTAAGGAAGGAACTTAAAAAATGAGCTTCAATGATATTTTCAAATCTGATTTTCTTAAAAATATAACCGCCGTGTCGCTTGCGGACATGGTCATAATAATGGCTATGGCCTTCGCCGTAGGGATGCTTATTTTCATCGTCTACAAAAAGACCTTCAGCGGCGTTATGTACTCCTCGGGCTTCGGCGTGACGCTTATAGCCCTTACGATGATCTCTTCGCTCGTGATACTGGCCGTGACAAGCAACGTGGTCCTCTCGCTCGGCATGGTCGGCGCGCTTTCCATAGTCCGGTTCAGGACCGCTATCAAGGAGCCGCTTGACATAGCTTTCCTGTTCTGGTCCATTGCGGCGGGAATAGTGCTGGCCGCCGGCATGATACCTCTCGCGGTATTCGGCAGCGTTATCATCGCCGTGATGCTGATCGTCTTCGTTAACCGCAAAGACGGCGGAGCGCCATACATTCTCGTCGTGAGCTGCGAAAATGAGGAGGCGGAGAACGATGTGAAAAAAATTGTTTCCGAAAGCTGCGGAAAGAGCTCGGTCAAGAGCAAATCCGTCTCGAAATCGGGCACCGAGCTTAATATAGAGGTTCGCCTTAAGAAGGACGACACCCGTTTCGTAAATAAAATCGCCGAGGCGGGCGGAGTCAGGAGCGCGGTGCTCGTGAGCTACAACGGAGACTATATGAGCTGATATGATCGGAAATAAATTTATTAGCAGAATAGGCGTGCTCGTCGTCTGTCTCGCCGTTATTTTCTCGGTTGCCCTGATGTGCGCCGCTGAAATCACAGGGGTTAAGGACAAGAGCACATCAATGGCCTATGAGACCGGGCTTTTTGACACAAGCTATGTTCACACGATAAATATAACGATTTCTGAAGCCGATTGGGAGGCGCTGCTGGAAAACGCCTCGGAAAAGGAATACTACATATGCGCCGTTACGATAGACGGCAAAACCGTAAAAAACGTCGCTATCCGAGCCAAGGGAAATTCCTCGCTTTCGACGGTCAGGTCCCAGGGCGGCCAGCGTTACAGCCTGAAGCTGGAATTCGACCATTACAGCGAGGGGCAGAACTATCAGGGGCTTGACAAGCTGAACCTTAACAACATCGTAGGCGACTACACCTATATGAAAGACTTCCTCAGCTACACTCTGATGCGGGAAATGGGGGTCGAAAGCCCGCTCTGCAGCTATATCTATGTGCAGGTCAACGGAGAGGACTTCGGGCTTTACCTCGCCGTAGAGGGCATAGAAGACAGCTTTTCGGAGCGCAATTACGGCGAGGACGGCGGCGAAATATACAAGCCTGACTCGATGGACATGAACGACGCAAAGCAGGAGGGAGGCGGACCGGGAGGAAGCGGCAGCACGGACGTCGCACTGGTGTACCAGGGCGAGGACGCGGATAGCTATTCTCATATATTCGACAACGCAATCACGAAAACAAGCGACGCCGATAAAAAACGCCTGATTTCCGCGATAAAGAAGCTCAACGAGGGCGAAAGTCTGGAGGAGACGGTAAACGTAGATGAGGTGCTCAGATACTTCGTGGTGCACAGCTTCGTATGCAACTTCGACAGCTATACCGGCAACATGATGCATAACTACTACCTGCATGAAAAAAACGGCAAAATCTCGATAATCGCATGGGACTACAACCTCGCCTTCGGAGGCTTCAATAACGCAGGCGGGAAAGACGGTGCGGGTTCATCGACGGACAGCGCCACCCAGATTGTGAACTTTCCGATAGATACCCCGGTTTCGGGCACAACGATGGAGGAGCGCCCCCTCTTAAATCAGCTCCTCACCAATTACACAGACGAATACCACGCGTACTACGCCGAGTTCATAGAAAAATATTTTGACAGCGGTTATTTCTCTGAATTGCTGGAGGCCACACGCAAAATGATAGCGGCTTATGTGGAGAAGGACCCGACCAAATTCTGTACTTACGAGCAGTTTAAAGCGGCCGTCGATACGCTAAGCGCATTTTCGGAGCTTAGAGCCGAGAGCGTGAAAGCTCAGCTTACGGGCACCATACCGTCGACGAGCGAGGGGCAGAAAAGCAGCAGCCAGGGCCTTGTAGACGCAAGCGGCATTAACCTCAGCACGATGGGCTCCATAGGAGGCGGCGGAGGCGGAAAAGAAGGAGGCGGAGAAGCTGAAGGCAGAACGCCTCCCGAGGGCGGATTGAAGGGTGCGCAGCAGGGCAGGGCTCAGACCGCAATGCAAGGGGGCGATACGGATACCGCCGCTGCCGCCCAAGGTGCCGGTGCTTCCAGCGAGCAAAGCGGGCGCGCGGAGCAGTTTATAGCGGCTGAAAACGGAGGAAGGGCGAGGGCGGTCCCTCCGGGCGGAAACGCGGAGAAAAGCGGCGCAGTCTCCGCGAATAGCCTCTTATACCTCGGGGCTTCTTTAGGGCTTCTGGCGCTTGCTCTGCTCTGGGTCAAGCTTACGAAAAAGCGCAAATGGGGCTGAAGAAAAAAATAAAAATTTTCTAAAAATTTAATCACATTCAAGGTTTTTTCAAGACGACGAGCGTAGAATGAAATCAGGATAAGGAAATAAAGCCAAAGAGCTGCGGGAGCTGAGCCCCTGAAAGTGGCTTGAGCCCGCAGGTTCTTAAAAAAACCCCCGCTGCCGTCCCCTGAAAGTGGACGGAGCCGGGGAGGGAAGGCATAATGACTCAAGTCGTTTTTGGGCTGAGAGGACAGCGGCCTTCCCCGATGATTAAAACAAGCCCGACGGGCAGCGGTGAAAGATTAATAATCAGTAAAAGAGAGAAAAAGATATCAGCGGGCGGTAAGGAAAGCCCTCCAGCCGCCGGCGAGAATACGGAATCACCGCGCCGTCACAAGCCCGAAGGGCTTCAAATAATCGGGGGAAAGAGAGCTCTCTTTCCCCCGACAATATTTAGCCGAAACGGCTTAAAGCGCGTTCCTGAAGCGAATCTGACGCTTTCCGTTTTCCCGGACGGCCCGTCCGCCGAGCTTGACGCGCGCCAGTCGAAGTATTAGAATAGTAGTCAATATCAGTTTTGAGGTGTCGGCGATGATAAAAATACGCAGCGCGGAACTGTCGGACGAAGCCGAGATCTACTCGCTCATAGCCGAGCTTGAGGAAAAGGAGTTTGACGGAAGCATTTTTGCGCGGATTTTCAGGGAAAACATTTCTTCGCCGGACATACGGTACTTTGCCGCCGAGGAAAACGGGCGCGTAATCGGCTTCGCCAGCGTGCATTTCCAAAAGCTTCTGCACCACGCGTCTTTAATAGCCGAGATTCAGGAGCTTGTCGTTATGAAAGAGGCGAGAGGACGCAAAATAGGTAAAATGCTCCTGGATAGGGCAAAGGCGGAGTCGGAAAAACTCGGCTGTACGCAAATGGAGGTCTGCTGCAACAAAAGGAGGATTTCCAGCCACGCGTTCTATGAAAGCCAGGGCCTTATTGCAAGCCATTACAAGTTCTGCCTGCCTCTGAAAACAAATAACGCATAACAGGGCGGGGAAGCGCCGATTTGCGCCCCCGCCCCAAAACCGTCCGAAAGCTTTTGAAAACAATAATAACTGCGGCAGCAGACTTTACAGACCGGTTTCCTCTGTTTCCGGTATGCTGCTTTCGGTTTCCGAGCCTTGCGTTTGCGCTCCGGCGAATGATCTTCCCGCCGCCTTCTCCGATTTAGCGTAGCTGTCCGAATTGTTTTCCCAGAGCTCACCGGAATCGGAGTCCGGAGGGAGGTCGTCAAAAAAACGCTCCGCGACCATCCTTCGATAGTCGATTATGCTTCCCGCGAGCGCCGCGGCGCTAGCAAAAAGCAGAAAGGACGCGGTGCATAGCATGGCTGCCCCGCCCATATTTCTCTGACTGAATCTTCGCATGATTCCTCTCCTTTTGCCTTTATGTGATGTTTGCGCAGTCTTATTTTATTATTCCAAACCGTTTGAAGATTAAATATAAAAAGCTCAAAAAAGCTCGGAAAATATTGCCTCTACGGGATAACCGCCGTAATTATATCACTGACGAGTCGGGGAGAGACTTTTGTCCCTCCCCGTTGTGCTTCTCCGATGCTTGACGCAGATTCAAGGTTTTACCCGCGGCTCCGCATCATAACAATGGCTGCCGCCCGAAATCAATCAAGGGCAGCCACGGACTATTCTCCTCGGGACACCCTCATAAGGTCAAAGCTGTTCCTAACCGCTGCCTGCGCTTCTCTCGGCCTTTTCTATGGCCTTCCTTACTATATTTCCGCAGTCTCTGGACGAAACATCGCCCCAGCCTTTGGACTTTACAGTATCGTAGACCCCGAGTTCCCTCGCGATCTCCATTTTTAGCCTGTCAGACATTATGCCGTTTCTTCCGCCCATTTCAAATTCCTCCTCAATTTCTTTCAAAGAAATAATGACTGGCGCGTATTTCAGCTTTTGACCCATTTGCCTGCAAAAGCTTGTCATTTCGCTCCCGCGCAAAACGCTGAGATAGGCGGCCTCGCCGCACACACCCTTAAAAGCGATATGCCGAGGATCGGACTTTCCATTTTGCAGGGCACGGATATTTTCCGCGTCCGCTATTTTCATTTCAAGACTTCCGCCCGGCACTCCAAAGAGAGCGTTCTTCGCGGCGGATACCCCGCCGCAAAGCCAATCGCAAAGCCTTCGGACTTCATGACCTACTCTGTTTCGCTTTCGCAAAGCATTTATTATTCTTGCCACCATCCTATTTGTTATGCTGAAAGATATATCCGCTGCTGCTTAATGTCGGAAACAGAGGTTTTTCAGACCGGATAGTCTGTTAGCGAGCAAAATATATACATTTTTTTGAATTTATATATACAAAAAATATTTTACTTCAAAAATTTGTATTAACATGTTATAATCGCAAATTGAGTGAAGGTCGAGGCGGGTGAGGTAAATGAACTTAAATTTTGTGCCGGTTCTTTGGATACATTCCATACAACTGGTTATTTATCTGGTCCTGGCCTTGTATGTCTGGGATGTGAAAAACGCGCCGGGCGCGCGTTATTTTTTGGCCGCGCTTATATACGCCGCCTTGTGGTCGTTTTCGCAGGCGCTTGAAATAGCGGCGCTGCAACTGGACACGAAAATCCTCTGGGCAAACCTCCAGTACCTTGCAACCATGGAAATATCCACGCTCTTCTTGCTGTATTCGATGACATTAGCCAAGCGGTACAATCAAACGATCCCGACTTCTCTCTATTTCGGGATGCTTGCCATCCCGTTCCTTATAGTTATATTTGTTTTCCTTTTCCCGGAGCTTGTGCGAAGCAGCGTGCGCCTTGTGGACAAAGGCGGCTTTGAGATGATTGCAAAGGACTACGGTCCGCTTTTCTGGCTCATGGCATTTTACAACTACTCGATTTCGATAACCGCCATATTCATGCTTGCAAAGACGATGCGGGAAAAGAGCGCGGTTATCAGGAAGCAGACGATTTCCGTCCTCGCCTCCGCCGCGCTCCCCATAGCGGCAAATTTCCTTCAGGTTTCGGGGCTGAATCGTTTTCCTTTCGATCTCGCGCCCATAGCTTTCACAATTACATCAATCGCAATAACCTTCGCAATCGTGCGCTACAACCTTTTCAAGGTGGTGCCCATAGCCCGCTATCAGATAATTAAGGTGATGAAGGCGGGGATGCTGGTATTTGACAACGACGGAGCGCTGCTTGACATAAACCCCGCCGCAATGCGTCTTCTCGGAATAAAGAACGAGCCGGTAGGGGGCGAAAAGATTGAGGATTTTTTGAAAGATACGCCGGAGCTCATTTCAATGTTTTATTCCGGAAAGGAGCAGGTAAGAGAGTACTACCTAAAGAGCGGCGGCTCGGATTATTGTTACGAGATCAATCTCACCGCAATCAGGACATCGTCCGGCAGCGAAATCGGATGGCTTTTTCAGATATACGACATTACCGAGCGCAAGCTCGCCGAGGAAATAATTCAGCAGGCCGCCTATCACGACGACCTGACCGGGCTTCCGAACAGGCAATACTTCCAGCTTCTTTTTTCGCAGGAGCTGGCCCTTGCCAAACTGCGCGGCACAAAGCTTGCGGCAGGCTTCATAGACATCGACGACTTCAAGCAGATAAACGACAGCTACGGGCACGCAGCAGGCGACATGATACTTCGGGCGATAACGAAGCGCATTCGCACAGAGCTGAGGGAGAGCGATATAATCGGTCGTCTGGGCGGCGACGAGTTCGCGATCGTGCTTACCGGGCTCCGTTCGAAAAGAGAGCTCTTTGCTGCGGGAAGAAGGCTCATACGCCTGTTTGAAAAGAAGGTTGAGGCGGGAGAGCTGCATATCGAGGTCAGGGTCAGCGTAGGCTTCAGTCTTTTCCCCGACGACGGCGACACCATCGATACGCTGATACAGAAGGCGGACAAGGCGATGTATGAAGTCAAGGGCTCCGGCAAGAACAACTTCAGGATATACGAGGAGAAAAAACCGGACAGGCTGCCGAGCTGAGCGTAAAGGCGCAACGGTGAAAAGATTGACGGCGGACGCAATTTTGCGTCCGCCGTGAGCTTTTCGAAAAACTTGTTTACAGCAAAAAAGCTTCGCAGAATTTCCGCCACGAAAGGCGGAAAAAAGTCAAATCTGTCATTTCCGGCGGCGTGTACGTCGGAAATGACACCTCTCGTGACGGGCGCGGCAAAGCGTCAGTCATGCAACCGCCTTGTCCAAAAAGCCCAAAGGGCTTTTTGGACAGTCTGAGCCCCGGCTCGTTTTTTCGAGCCGGGGCTCAGACTGTCTCCGCTTATACGCCCCGGAAGAGAAAATTTATGGCTTGCCTTGCTCCGTCCGCCTATCCGGTCCATTGCTTTTTTTCAAATCTGACCCGGTCGGAAAAAATGCGATATCTGAAACGGAAAATAGCGCTAAATGCCGAAATTCAATAGTTTTTCAAGCTTTCTCTTGTTCTTGTCAATATCAACAAATAGGTTAATATGAGAAGTCAGGCCTTTATAGTTTTTACGGCAAAACTTTTCCATATTTTGTTTAAGACTCCATCGGGGTATTCTAATTACCACAATTTGGCCCAACAAAAAATCGGGGTCTTATGCTAAGATATAGAAGAACCTGAAAAAAGAATAATTATCGGGAGAATTTCCCGCGCATTGGAAGCAGGAGCAGCTTCCATGCAAAAAATCTGGAGGACAGCGCCGCTTTTAAGCGGACGCCTATGTCTATGCGCAAGGAGGTTACATGAAAAAGCTTTTTTCAAAAACTGTTTCAGCGATTTTGGTTCTTTTCCTGTTTGCGGGCTTGCTGCCTGTATCGGCGCTGGCCGCGGCGCCCGGTTCCACAGCCGGGCAGGTTTCGGTGAGCGGCAGCCTTAATATCAGGAGCTCGGCATCGACCGCTTCATCCATCTTAGGCTCACTCGCAAACGGAAGCTACATTACGCTGCTCTCCAAAAGCGGCGACTGGTGGCGTGTAGAATACGGGAACGGTCAGTTCGGCTACTGCCATTCCGGCTACATAAAGGAAATTCCGGGTTCATACGCGGCTTGCGCATCCACAAATCTCAACGTGCGCTCAGGTCCGGGCACCTCCTACGATGTGATAAGCTGGCTTAATAACGGCCAGTACGTCGTTGTGCTCTCAACCTCCGGGGAATGGAAGCGCATACTCTTCAGCGGCACCAGGACAGGCTATGTCAAAGCCTCGTATCTCAGCGCGGAAAGCAGCGGCTACTCCTCTGTTTCGCTCAATGTGCCTGACTACAAGCAGACTGACCCAAGATGGGCCTACGTTGAAGTTGGCTCCTCAGGTCAGAATATCAAAACCATCGGCTGCGCCACGACGAGCCTCGCGATGTCAGAGTCCTACCGCACCGGTACGACGATTTATCCGGACCAGATGGAGGCAAAGCTGAAGTACACTTCCGGGGGCTCCGTCTACTGGCCCTCAAACTATTCCGCCTACACGGGAAGCGATTACCTGAGCACGGCCTACAATCTTCTCAGGAGCGGAAAGCCCGTTCTGATAGGCGTCAAAAACTCTTACGGAAGCCAGCACTGGGTTGTCATCACGGGATTTGCGGGCGGCTCTTCCCTGTCGGCGTCCTCGTTTACTATAAACGATCCCGCGACGGCCTCCAGGACGACGCTTCAGCAGCTGATGAGCGTTTATCCCATTTTCTATAAGCTGATGCACTATTGATTTTTCTTGAATAAACTAAAGGCTGCTGAACCTCCGATGAGGTTCGGCAGCCTTTTCCTCTTGTAATTTATCAGTGATAAGAGAGAGAATCCACCTTTGTGCCGCCGATGCCGACTTCCATGGGCTTTTCGTTAAACTTTTTCTCGCTGCGCCCGCCGAGCATGTCTTCGTCCATATGTATCATGACCCCGGTGGAAGCAAGCTTCTCGCGGAGCTTGCCGAGCTCCACCTCCTGAACTGAGCAGCCGGAATCGATGGCGACAGCCGCCGCGGTTCCCGCAACCTGCCCCGTGAACACGCAGGCGGGGATAAGGCGCATGAGCTCCCAGGCATAGCCGCCCGCCGATACCATCCTCCCTGCGGCCAGTATGTTCTTGAGCTTGGAATCGATAATAGCGTCATAGGGAAACTCGTGCACCGCCGCTGGCGTCTCGAGGCTGTGGCAGATGCAGCCGACCGAATCCTCGATATGCCCGACGTTGAGCTGAAGCTCCTTTTTGCCGAGTATTCGCCTTGTCATTCGGTACTGGGGCATGAAGGGCAGACTGAACATCGCATATCCCGGCCGCTGGTTTTTCTTCAGGAAATCCAGCATTAGCGATCTGCTCAGCTTGATATAGGAGTTGACCTCCTCGGCGTCGGTGCCGAGGAACGTCGGTATCGTGCTCTTGCTGTTGTCCGCGTCCGGCCGGAGCCCGAACCAGCGCAGGTTCATAGTTTTAAGAATATCGCCGGATTCGATGCCTTCTTTGGCGCTTTCAAGGTCTATTTCGTAGGCCCAGGAGGATACTATGCTTTTCTGCTCCTCGCAGGGCGCTCCCGCGCGGTAAAACACGTCCGCGTCTCCGGTCGCGTCGATTACCATTTTTGCAAGATAAGCCGTGCGCCCTGATTTGTTTTCTACTATCGCGCCTCGGCATAAGTCTCCGTCCATGATCGGCTTCGAAAACACTGTGTCGAATACGACGTGGACGCCTTCCTTTTGCGTCAGCTCGTCGAGCGCAAGTATGTATGCGGGTATGTTGAAGGTGGTGCGGTACCTGCCCTTGGGATTATCTATCCTCTTTACTCCCATAGTCCAGCGCTCGTCCGGCAAATTGTTGTAGCTGTATTTTATTGAGAGATGCAGAAACTCCTCGGCCATGCCGCCGTAAATCTTGCGGCCCAGCCCGTCGCAGATCGGCAGATATATGCAGACGTGTCCGAGCGTCGCAAGTCCGCCGAGCACAATGCTTTTCTCTATCAGAGTCGCTTTTTTGCCCTGCCTGGCCGCGGACACCGCCGCAGCGACGCCGGCGAGCCCGCCTCCTATTACGAGCACGTCGCTTTCCGACACCACAGGAACGCTGTTCTTTTCGTCGATAACCGATTTCATTTATCCTCCGCCTTTCTGATTTTCTTCTTTGTCATTAATCTTATTGTAACTATGGAAAAAAAGAACGTCAATTCCAAGTCGGAATAGGTCGTATTCCATTACGGAATGCTTTTTAGTCTTTTATTGCGGGAAAAAATAGTTTATAATATAATTCAAAAATAATGTTAGAAGGGGTCGGTTTTTTGGACACCGGGAAAATGAGGTGCTTTCTTACGGTTGTGGAGCATATGAGCTTCTCAAGGGCGGCCGAGGCCTTGTATATTTCTCAGTCGGCCGTTTCCAAAAAAATAGCGTCCCTTGAGGCCGAAATAGGCGCTCCGCTGTTTATTCGGGGTTCAAAAGAGCTTAGCCTCACGCCCGCTGGCAAAGCGGCGCTGAAATATATAGAGACTATTCTCAAAATCAGCGACGAGATGGAGGAGGAGCTGTCATCCATGCCGGACTCGAATTTTTCCGAGGTCGTGGTGAGGTCCGATCCCTTCTCCAACAGGGCGGGATTTTATGAAATAATGTACGGGCTTGAGATGGTATGCCCCAGGCTTAAGATAAGGAAGGAGCGCCTGAGTTCCGACGCTTACTCCGATATATGCAAGGGAAAATATGCGCTTGTGGTTGCGTATTGGGCGGGAAAGCCGCCGCAAAGCGTGCTGAGCCACGTTCTTAAAAAAGACCGGCTTGCCGTCGTCGTCAGGGCGGATAATCCCCTCTCCGATAGGGAAAAAGTTTCTCTTCGGGATCTCTCCGCGGAAAGCTGGGTCTTTCCGGACAAGTACACCACCTTGTTTGATTATTGCAGCGAATTGTTCCGCGACGCGGGCTTCTGGCCGAAAATAGCCTTTACCGAGCATATGCTGATGACGGGCATCGCCCCAAGAATAATCGAGAACGGCTGCGTGGCCCTGATTCCGGAGACGGTCGCCGAAAACATAGGCAGTCCGCATATCAGAACCGTAAGGCTTAACGCCGAATACCCCGTCGATATGATGTTCTTTTACAAGCCCGGCAAAAACAGGAACTTCAGCCGCGTCATACGCTATATGACAGGCGAAGAGGTCTCCCGCCTGGAAAACGGCGGCGTTTTGAACGGGCCGCAGGCGACGCGCAAACTCTAACCGCAATAATCCGAGGAGGAATTACGGATATGAAAACGAAAATACTGCTTCCGGCGGCGCTGCTTCTGCTTTTTGCGGCCTGCTCTTCGAATATTCAGCAATCCGCGGCGCCAGCATCAAGCCCGCCGGCATCGGCTCTGCCCTCAGCGCCCATAGAGGCAAGCCCTTCTCCTTCCGTTTATCCCTCTCCTTCCCCCTCAGCTCAGACGATGAACGTAGCCGTGTATTATCTGAAGGAAGGACGTGGCGAATTGTATCTTGTGCGTGAGGTGCACAGCGTCGCAAAAACAGAGGGGGTCGCAAAAGCCGCGCTAAACGAGCTGATCTCCGGAAAAGTCCTGACTTCAGGCGCTTACAGAATTCTTCCCGCCGATACAAAAGTGCTTGGCGTGAAAATAGAAAACGGGCTTGCAACGGTTGATTTTTCAAGGGAAGTCCTGAAAGCGAACGCCGGCGCGGCGGCCGAAGAGCTTGGCATAAAAAGCATAGTTAACACCCTTACCGAGTTTCCGACCGTCCAGAAAGTCCAGTTTACGGTCGAGGGCAGCTTAAGCGCCGCATCGGACTGGTGGGGGCATGTCGGTCTCCGCGGCCAGCCTTTCAAGCGGGATCTCGGCATGGTATACGAGCCCGTGATATGGGTCACCTCCCCTGCCCCAGGTCAGAAAATCTCAAAGCAGTTCGATATCAAGGGCAGCGCGAGGATTTTTGAGGCCACTGTGAATTACCGCCTGAAGGACAGCGGCGGGAATGTCATCGCCGAGGGCTATACAATGGCCTCGGAGGGAGCCCCCGGCCGCGGCGATTTCAGCAAGACCATAAGCCTTGCCTCCTCCTTTGCCGGAACCGGTCAGCTTGAGGTCTTTGAGGTCAGCATGAATGACGGAAGCGATATGAACAAGGTGATAATACCGGTCGAAATGCAGTAAACAGAAAAGCTCCGAGATAATCGGAGCTTTTTGTTTTCAGTATACCTTTTGGTTCATAAGCCTTAGGATTGCATCCATATCCAGGTATTTCCTGCAGGCATCCGCGAGCTTTGCGAAGGAGCGCTCCTTGTTGCCCTCGGTATCGACCATTTCCCGCTTCGGAAGACCCGCTTTTTCCCTGACCATATTGAGCCACTCGTTCCTGAACCTGTCGTTATGGAAGATGTTGTGCAGATAGCAGCCTATTATCTGTCCGCCGTTTATGAGAGCCCCGTCATAAAAATCGTCTATCCTGAGGAAGTTCTCGGCGTTTCCGGTAAGCGAGCTGCGCCCTAAGTGTATCTCGTATCCGCTGACGTCTATGCCGCCGAACTTCTCCGACACTATGCGCCCCGAAACGCGCTGCACCCTTTTATCGGCTTCGAAATGCGTTGCCATCGGCAGGAGCCCGAGAGCCTCTATTTCGCCCCTTTCCTCCCTGTCTACGCCGAGCTCGTCCGATATCCTTTCTCCGAGTATCTGATAGCCTCCGCAGACGCCGAATATCACGCCGCCCTTCCTCGCGTATTCGATGATCGACCTGTCGAGCCCCACGCTCCGGAGCTGCTCCAGATCGTCCTGCGTGGATTTCGTTCCCGGAATTATCACCGCGTGCGGATTGCCGAAATCGGCCGGGTTGTATACATATCTTATCTGCACGTCCTCCTCGAATATGAAGGGCTCGACGTCCGTATTGTTGGAAACGCGCTGGAGACCGATAACCGCAATGTCGAGCGGCTCGGTTTTCCTGTATGTCTCGACCCTGCGCATGCTGAGAGAGTCCTCGGTTTCGATGCTGACATCCTCAAGGTGCGGCATTACGCCGATGACGGGAACTCCGGTGTATTCCTCAAACCACCTGAGCCCGTCGTTAAGAAGCGAAATATCCCCTCGGAATTTATTTATGATAACGCCCTTGACAAAGCGCCTGTTTTCGCCGAGAAGGTCAAGCGTGCCGACAAGGCTCGCGAAAGCGCCGCCTCTGTCTATGTCCGTGACGAGTATTACGGGCATGTTCAGGAGCTTTGCTATGCGCATATTCACTATCTCGCGGCTGCTGAGATTGATCTCCGCGGGAGAACCGGCTCCCTCCACCACCAGGGTGTCGTATTCACGCGACAGCGCCTCGAGAGCCTCTTTGACGGTGTCCATGCCCTTTTCAAGGGTGAAGCTTTTCTGATATTCCGAGCCGTTCATGGGCTTGTAAACTTCCCCGAGCAGAACTATCTCGCTGCGGTGGTCCATCATAGGCTTCAGCAATATGGGGTTCATATAAACCGTCGGCAGGGTGCGCGCGGCCTCCGCCTGCGCTCCCTGAGCTCGCCCTATCTCCTTGCCGTCGTAGGTGACATACGAATTGTTCGACATGTTCTGGCTTTTGAACGGAGCGACCTTGGCGCCCATATCCGAAAGCACGCGGCAGAGTCCCGTCACTATAAAGCTCTTGCCCGCGTCGCTGCTTGTGCCCTGTATCATCACGCCTTTGAAACTGCTCATTTTTATTTTCCTTTCGATTTGCGCCGGATTTTATGATATTATGAAAAAATGATTTATATCTTTTATTAGACGGAAAGCCCGGAGGCGCGTGTTAATGAATATAACGACCGTCGGAAAAAACAACGATATCGCGAGGATCAGGTCCGGCCGCATCCTCATATCCGACACCGATTCCGCGCTGGATCTGATCATAAATGCTGTATACGAAACAAGATGCAGGAGCTTTATAATAGACAAATCATGCATAGCCGAGGAGTTTTTCAGACTGAGAACCGGCCTTGCAGGAGACATGCTTCAGAAGTTTGTGAACTACGGCGCCCGCCTTGCGATCGTCGGAGATTTCTCCGGCTGCACGAGCAAGCCGCTGAAGGATTTCATCTATGAGAGCAACATGCGCCGGCACATTTATTTCGCCGGCACGGAGGAAGATGCGGTGGCTAAGCTCGGAGGCTGATATATTTCGAGGCCGAGCGGACAAAGCTTTTCGCGAACTCCGGATTGCCGTAAAAATAAAGGTGCGGAAAGCCCGCGAACAGCATGTTCCGAGCGGTAACACAGGGCCACGATGCTCCGCTCGGTTTTTTCGCGGTGCAGGCGGCGCCCTCGGCCGTCGTGTCCCAGAAGTGGAATTCATGTCCGGGTATGGTTTCGCCCTCCCGGCTCAATATCGTGTCGGTTCTTGCCGTCAGCCTGATATAGCCGAAGCGCTGGAGCTTCGGCGTTTTGTATCCGTGGCCTTTGACTGCTCCGACCATCGGGTAGGATACCCCCTTGTCGTCCTCCATGGTGTCGTGCAGATACAAATATCCCCCGCACTCCGCCAGAGTCGGCAGTCCTCCCTCAACAGCGCGCCTGACTGCTTCCAGCATCGGCAAATTCCCGCTGAGGGCCTCCGCGTAAAGCTCCGGGTATCCGCCGCCAAGATACAACGCCCCGATGCCATCCGGGAGCTTTTTGTCTTCAAGCGGGCTGAACATGACTATCTCCGCGCCCAGCCTTTCGAGCAGCTCAAGGCTGTCGGCGTAATAAAAACAAAAGGCCTTGTCCCGGGCGACGGCTATCCTGACCTTTTCCTTAACCACCGGCTGTATGTCAGGGAGAGATCCCCGCAGCTCTTCGGCGCCCCCCGCGATTTCCAGAAGCAGCTCGATATCTACGCTCTTTTCCGCCTGCTCTCCGAGCTTGTCTATTTTCTGCCTGAGGTCTTCAATTTCCGCGGCCGTTATCAGTCCGAGATGCCTGCTGCCAAGAGCGCAGTCGTTAAGTCTGGGGAAATAGCCGAGCAGCCTTGTGCCCGTTTCCTTTTCCAGAGCTTCTTTCAGCATTCCGAAAAGGCCCTCAGAGCAGTCGTTCAGAATCACGCCGGCAATCATCGAAGGCTTTCTGAACTCCAAAAAGCCTTTTATCTGGGCTGCAACGGAAAGGGATGCGCCCTTCGCTGAAACGATAAGGATAACCGGCGTGCCGGTCGCCTTTGCCAGCTCGAAGCTGCTCGCCTCCGTTTTGGCGTGTATTCCGTCGTAGTAGCCCATGACGCCCTCGATGACGGCTACGCCGCCGTTTGCGGCATGCTCGCTTATAAGACCCCTCACCGTGTCCTCTGAGGACATGAAAAGGTCGAGATTATAGCTCGGGACCCCGAGAACCTCCCTGTGGAACATGGGATCTATATAATCCGGACCGCATTTGAAGGCGACGGGCTTTATGCCGCGTTTTGAAAGGGCGGAGAGCAGCGCTATCGTCATTGTTGTCTTGCCCGCGCCGCTGCTCGCCGCCGCAATCATAATTCTCGGGTAATTGCTCATCTGAATACCTCCGCATGGCGATCAATGGCAAAGCCTCTCCGGGGAGAGGCTCAACAGGCAAAGAGAAATCTTCGCGCAAACCCACCGGTCTGAGTACCTTAGCCCGTGACAATTCGCAGCGCATGTATTCCGGCTCAGGTGTCGCCGCCGCGTTTCGCTTTCCCTTGATATAAGGCACCGCGGCGTTTGAAACCGGTCTCTGCCTTTGCTGCGGCGGCTCCGGTCAGGATACCGTCCGCTTCCGAAGCTGCGAATTCTCCGCATATGATTTTATCGTTTTTGACGGTTTTTGTCAACCGCAATCAGTCCCTGACGAGGGCGTAAAGCTTCATATCCAGAACCTCGCCGTTTTTTACGGCGTTCTTTCTCATTGTCCCCTCGAAGGAAAAACCCGCTTTTTCGAGAATTCGGCAGGAGGCCCGGTTATGGGCGAAGGGCTCCGCGAAAATGCGGATAATGTCGGTGTTCCCGAAAATATATTTGCAGGCTGCTCTGACGGCGGCCGTTCCTATGCCCCTGCCCCAATAAGGCTCGGACACATAGTAGCCCATTTCACCCGTGCGGCTGTGAATATTCTCTTTTCGGAACACTCCTATGCTGCCTATGGCCCTGTCGTCCGCGGTTATGGCCCAGGCCCAGACTTTATTCCCATCGGCGGAAAGCATGGATCTGATAAAATCCTCGGCGTGGGACTTTTCATAAGGATAGGGTATGCCGTCGCGCAGATTGTCCTGCACCCTTTTATTGTTTAGCGCAACGGCCAGATCGGCGGCGTCCTCCAGCCGCCAGCTTCGTATGGCTATTTCCATGCAGTTGCTCCTTCTTATAAGCTTTTTTAGATATTTTAGCACTTAGAGCAAAGAATAACAACCTTTGACTGCTTACAAAGCCCTGTATGAAGGCCATATAATATGCTCAAAACCCGTCCGAAGCCTAGCTTCGGACGGGTTTGCTCAGATCGCGTCGCTCCGCCAGCTGACGCCGCTAAGCAGCTTTCTGATAAAATCTACAGGGACTACTGTGAACGCCAGCAAAAGCACGAATCGCAGCTCGGAAATCGTCAGCCCCGCCGTACGGAACACGGAGCCGCCGAAGTATATTATGAGCAGCTGCACCGTGGTAACGAAAAACATGATGACAAGGAAACCCCTGTTTCTGAAAATATTGGCGAGCAGGTTCAGCCTTGTGGTCCTCGCGTTGAAGCTGTTGAAGACTCCGGCAAAAACAAACATGGCGAAAAAAGCCGTCATGAACCTGCTTTCTCCGGCCCCCGCTCCGAATACGTCTCTGATTGCCGGCAGCTTGAGGAACAGAATGCAGAGGAGCGTGACATAGAGGCCCGAAACCAGTATCTGGCTGTACATATAGGAGTTGATTATCGGCTCCTCCCTGCCCTTTGGCGCTTCGTCCATGTATTCCTTAAGAGGCGCCTCTCCGGCGAACGCCAGCCCCGCGAGAGTGTCCATCACCATATTCACCCAGAGCATCTGCAGCACCGTTATGGGAGAGTTTACGCCGATGAAAGGCCCTATTACCGATATTCCCACGGCGCATACGTTTATAGTCAGCTGAAAGACTATGAATTTGCGTATGCTTTTGAATATCGTTCTTCCGTACAGGACGGCTTTCGATATGGAAAGGAAATTGTCGTCAAGTATAACGATGTCGCTTGCTTCTTTCGCAACCTCTGTGCCGCTGCCCATCGCGAATCCCACGTCCGCTTTTTTCAGCGCCGGAGCGTCGTTTATGCCGTCACCCGTCATTCCGGCCACCATACCCATCTGCTGTGATATTGCCACGAGCCTGCTCTTGTCCGAAGGCACCGCTCTCGCCACCACGCGGAGTGAGGGAAGCCTCGCCCTAAGCTCTCCGTCCGACATCCTTCTGAGCTCATCGCTCGTAATGACGGAATACCTTTCTCCCGCGCCGCCGATAAGTCCCGCTTCCCTTGCTATCGCCGCCGCCGTTTCCCTGTTGTCTCCCGTTATCATCACGACCTGTATGCCTGCATTCAGAACCTGCCTTATAGCTCTCGAGGCTTCATGCCTGACTTCATCCTTTATTCCCGTGACGCCGACGAGCGTCAGCTCGCCGCTGAATCCGTTTTGGCTCAAGGGCTCTTCGCTCACGGCAAGGGCAAGCAGCCTTATCGCGCCTGCCGTCATCTCGTTCATCACCGACTTGAGCTTTGCCTGCGCCAGAGGACGCTTTTTGCCTTCCGCGTCAAAATAAAAGCTGCAGAGTGGAAGCAGCAGCTCCGGCGCCCCCTTTATCAGCGTGAGGTTCATGTCTCCTTTTATTTCCGCGCATGAGTATTTGTTCGCGCTGCTGAACGGTATGCTTGCAGCGACCTTTATATCGTCCTTTGGGGTATAGCCCCCCGCGACGAATTCAAGGAGCGCTCTTTCGGTGGTGTTGCCGCCTATCGCGTGGCTTTTCCCGCCCTTCCGGCTCATCGAGGCTCCGCTGTTGTAGATTGATGAAACTGCAAGCATTTTTCCGAGCCTCGTATTCTGCAGCGACGCAAAGCTGTCGTACCTTGCGCCGTTTCCGCTTACAAAGGCGCAGACCTTGAGTCTGCCCTTGGTGATGGTTCCGGTCTTGTCGGTAAAAAGGATATTTATATTTCCTGAAGTTTCTATCCCGACCAGCTTCCGTACCAGCACGTTGTCCCTGAGCATTCTTTTCATGTTCGACGAAAGAACAACGGTTATCATAAGCGGCAGCCCTTCCGGAATAGCGACGACTATCACCGATATCGCAAGCGTCGCCGCGTGAATAAAATATGCCGCGAGCTGTTTCGGGTCGCTCAGGCAGCGCATTATCAGGTCCGTGCGAAAGGAATTTGCAAGCACTATGGATTGAAAGAGGTCCGCAAACGCGACCATCGCCGCGCCCATATAGCCGAACCTGCTTATGGATTCCGCAAGCTTGCCGAGCCGTATTTTGAGGGGGCTCTCCCCCGATTTTTCCTGTACGTCCCTTGCGATGCTGCCGTAAAAGGTCTTTGTCCCCACGGCGTTTACAAGCATTACAGCCTCTCCGGAGCAGACGACGCTGCCGCGGAAAAGCAGAGAATTTTTGTCGAAGTCTCTGCCGTCCCCCGACGCTCCGCTTGCCGGCGAGGGATACTTGTGCGCCTCCCTGCTCTCTCCGTTCAGCGCCGACTGGTCCACATAAAGCTCGCCGCCGCAGATCACTCCGTCCGCAGGTATTCGGTCTCCCGGCTGCAGCAGGACATAGTCGCCTACCACAACCTCGTTTACAGGTATCTCCAAAAGCCCGTCCGCCCTCTTTACGCGGCATCTGCTTTTCAAGGCTTCGCTTTGCAGCTTTTTGAAAGCGGATTCGCTGCCGTATTCGGACAGTGTGGATACGAAGGTGGATACGAGTATTGCCGCGGCTATTCCCACGGATTCGTACCAGTTATATTCCCTCAGCCCGATTATAACGTTGAAAGCAAGGGCAATAAGCAGTATTTTTATTATCGGATCGCCGAAGTTGCCCAGAAATTCACCGAAAAAGCTGCTTTTATTGTACTGGACAAGACGATTATCCCCGTGTATCTCCTTTGATTTGTACACTTCTCTGTCCGTCAGGCCCCTTATCCTGCTAATGACTTCCTTAGTATTCTGCTGATACATAACAAACACCCCTGACTTCCTTTGCGCAGTCACCCGTACAGGCTTCTTTAAGTAATATATATTTAGGGTGATGTGTTATTATGTTTCAATTGTTGTTCATCTCCGCGCTTTGCGTTGACGCGTTTGCGGCAAGCTTCTCTTACGGGATAAACACGACCGAGATACCCCCGCTCTCCGCCGTTACCATAAGCGTTATATGCACGCTGGCGCTGGCTGTTTCTCTTGGACTCGGGACATTGGCAAAGCAGATTGTTCCCGCTGGACTGACGGGAACAATCTGCTTTATCGTTCTGTTCGGCATAGGGGTTGTAAAAAGCTTTGAATCGCTGCTGAAAAAATACATACTCAATCGGAAAAGCGTCGGTCAGATCAAGATGAAAATTTCCGATATCAATTTTGTGCTTACGGTTTATGCGGACAGCATAAGAGCCGATGCGGACAATTCAAAGGTTCTGTCTCCGAAGGAGGCCGTATATCTGGCTCTGGCGCTATCCTTCGACAGCCTTGCGGCCGGCCTGGGCTTCGGACTCTCGGAAGTGAAATATGCGCAGCTCCTTCTGCTTTCAATGTTTTCAAATCTCGCCGCCGTGTTCCTCGGTTGCTTTCTTGGAAAATATGTGCGGAGCGTCTCGGATTATGATTTTTCCTGGCTGGGAGGAGTTCTGCTGATTATTCTCGCGATTTCCAAGCTTTTTTAACCGAAAACAATCGGCGGGAGAGCGCATCCGCTTTCCCGCCGCCTTACTTTCAAGGCCTTATCTGTTTTGTGCGCCGGATGTCCTGTTTTTCAGAAAACGCGCCGACAGATTAAAGACGCATACAAGGACAATCAGCAATGCGGCCGCCATGTCGGCAAGCTCGTATTTGTCCGGAAGCAGAGCCGCGGTCTTAAGGTACCATATCCTGACCGCAAGAGTGTCGGCAGTTCTGAAGATATTCAGAGGAGATGTCTGGCTGAAGGGATTCCAGTCCGAAAAGCTTATGTCCGACGTCAGCCCCGATGTGTAAATAAGCGCCGCGGCCTCGCTGAAGCATCTTCCCGAAGCCAGGATTACACCGGTAACTATGCGCCCCTTGGCGGCCGGAAGCAGGATCTTTGTTATCGTCTGCCATTTTGTGGCTCCAAGCCCGTAGCTGCCCTCCCTGTACGAGTCGGGTATGTCCCTTATGGCGTCCTCTGTCACTCTTGTCAAAAGCGGGATGCAGATTATAGTCAGAGTCAGGACGCCCGCAAACATGTTCCATGTGGTCCTGCACAAAACTATAAAGACCAGGAAACCGAAAAGGCCTAGGACGATGGAAGGAAGCGACGACAGCGTTTCGATGCAGGTCCTTATGGTATCGGTCACCTTGCCGGGGCGCGCATATTCCGCCATATAGATCCCGGCTCCGGCGCCGAGAGGCACGGAAATCAGCTGCGACAGCAGCACCATGTAAACCGTATTGAAAAGCTCGACGCCCAGGCCGTCTTTGCCGAAGCTGGCGTATTTCGGGATGAATGAAAATATTCCCTTCCCGACTACATACAATATTATCGCGCCCAAAAGCAGCAGGAAAAAGCACGCCACAATGTAAAGCGAGACTGTGGCTATCTTATCCTTATTTTTCTGCTTCGCGATGTATTTTGACATTTCGTTATCGTTCATTGGGAGACCTCCTAAGCCTTTTTCTTTCTGCCGACTATCCTTATCAGAAGGATAAATGCAAAGGAAATCAAAAGCAGCAGCAAAGCCATGGACCAGAGGCTGTCCGTCCACTGCGTGCCGTCCGCCGCACTGCCCATGCCCGAGGCTATCTGCGTCGTAAGGGTGCTCGTCTGCGAAAGAATGCTTTTGGGGAACGCAAACCTGCCGCCGACAACCATGGATACCGCAAGGGCCTCCCCGAACGCCCTTGACAGGCCCAGGATGATACCGGTAAGGATTCCGCCGAACGCCGCCGGCAGACGCACCGACTTTATCATGTGCCAGCGCGTGGCGCCCAGACCGTAAGCCGCCTCGGTATACTCGGCGGGAACATTTTTGATTGCGTCCGCTGCTACCGTCGCAATCGTCGGGAAAATCATTACGGCCAGCACAAGCGCACCCGCCAGAACGCTCTCTCCCCCGAACGGCATCTGAAAGACCTCGGCAATAAAGGGACACAAAACCGACACCCCCACCCAGCCGTACACGACCGAGGGTATGCCCGCAAAAAGCTCTATTGCGGGACGCAGAAATCTTTCGCCGATTCGCGGTGAGATTTCCGCCACAAAAATCGCGCAGGCCACGGCGAACGGCGTCGCTATAAGAAGCGCCAGGCCCGATATGACCATAGAGCCGAAAATGAATATGGCGGCTCCGTTGGGACCGTTTGCGCCCGAAGGCTGCATGCTGGGATCCCATACGCTGCCGAAAAGAAATTGAAATATCGAATCCTTGTGGACCGTGAAGGTGGCGCTGCCCTTCCACATAAGAAACAGGGTTATCGATATTGTTATCAAAACTATAAATAGCCCTACCAGCGTCACGGCGGTTTTTCCAAGTCGGTCCTGGATTTTTCTCGAGTTTTTTAGCACCTGGCTCATCCCTTTTTATAATACGGGTTGTTGAAGAAGCCTTGCTCCCTCAACAACCCGTTTAACATTCTTTGCTCGCTTTATCTGCTTACGGTCATCTTTGAGATGGCGCCGTAGCCGCTGGCGGTAATCGTAGGAGCGAACGCGGGGGACATCACATAATCTATGAAGGCCTTTACCGAGCCCGTTGCCTCGCCCTTGGTATACATGTGCTCGTAGCCCCAGATCTTATAAGCGCCGGTATATACGTTTTCATAAGTCGCAGCCACGTTGTCAACCTTGAGCAGCTTCAGCTTTCCGCAGTACGGAAGCGTTTCGTAGCCGATGGCGCCTTTTCCGGACGCGATTGCGGATTCGAGGTCGCCGGAGGACTCTTTCTTGGTGAAGTTCGGGAAAGCGCCGATCTGGGCGTCCGTCATCGAGGTGCCTATTCCGTAAAGCTCAAAGAGGGTGCGCGTTCCGGAGCCCGCCTTGCGGTAGTAGACAGCGATCGGGAGGCTGCCGCCGGTCCAGCCCTTGACCTGGTTCCAGTTGGTAATCTTGCCGGTGAAAATGCCCTTGAGGTCGTCTGTCGAGATATTGCTGATCTTTTCCGCAACGTCGGAGCTTACCGCGATGCCTACGGCGACAACCGCCACCTTGTAATCCACAAGTCCCTTTCCGTCTTTTCCGGCCTGCTCCGCGGTTACGTCGGAGTTTCCGATATTTACGGTGCCCGCCGCAACGTCAGTGAGTCCCTGTCCGGAGCCGCCGCCGTTTATCGTGATCGATCCGGTAAAGTTGGTGGCCTTTTTGAATGGCTCTATCGCGAGGTTGAGGAGGGGCTGCAGGGCGGTCGAGCCGCTGGCTGTGATGTTGCCTGTAAGGGGAGCCGCTGTGGGGGCTGTTGTGGGCTTTGCGGTCGGAGTCGGGGTGGTGGTCGCGCCGCCCGAGCAGCCTACGAAAGTCGCGGCTATCAGTATTACCGCTATTATGGAAGCCAATATTTTTTTCATTCTTTTTCTCCTTTATTTGCATGATTCTTTCCGACATAGTCGCATTTTTGCTTGCTATTCTGCCTATATTATGATGTGCAAATGTAAAATCCAAAATCATTGCAAAGTAAAAGATATGTAAAACTTATTTCCTCTCTTGCCCGGATTTTACAAACTACACGAAAAGCAAAACAAAAATTTGATATGCCATCGGGTGACAGAACCCAATTTGTATGATACGATATATTTGCATACTTTTTCGCCTTGAAAGGCTTTAAGCAAGGAAAATAAAACGATTTAACACATATTTGATTTGTATCATTATAAAATACTAACGAGAAGGCACATGAGCTTTTTCGCGGCGTTTCTTTCTGTTTCGGCGCACGGCGGTAAGGAAGAAGAATCATTTTATTTTATATAGGAGTGACGTTCATGGCAGAATTCAAGAAGAAGACTTGTTCGAGGGTATGGCTGATTATTTCGCTTGCAATGATTGTCGCGGGCATGCTGGGCGCTTTTTTCGTCCAGACGGCGGGAAACACCGTCACGGTGCGCCGCTTTAAGCTCATCGTCAGCGGAGGATACGAAATAAACGCCCAGATTTACATACCGAAGGACGCAAGCGTCAAGAACAAGCTTCCGCTTGTGGTCGCACAGCACGGCAGTCAGCACAATCTTGAAATGCAGGACATGAACATGGTGGAGCTCGCAAGGCGCGGCTTTATTGTCATATCCTCGGACGCTTACGGGCACGGCTCGTCAACCGCGCGCAGCGGGATTTCCCCCTCCGAAAACTTCAACAACATGATCGAAATAATCGAATACGCCTCCTCCAGCCTGAAAATAGTCGATACGGAAAAAATAGGCATAGTCGGGCACTCTATGGGCGCGGCGATAGTTACAACCACTCTCAGCTATTATGTCGAGCAGGAGGTTCGCGGACTCGGCAGAAACAAGATCGCAGCCGCGCTTGAGGTCGGATACGACCCGTCGTACGTCCCCTATACCTTCAAAGGCATCGAAGCCCCGGTAATAGCGCCCGTCAACTGGGGCGTTATAGCCGGAAAGTACGACGAGTTCTTCTTCAGGCAGAAGGATGTCGGGAACGACCCCGCGAAAATTCTCCAGAGCAAGGCGGCTCTTCAGTTTGTTCAGCAGGTGGACCCCAGTGCCAAAGGGCCGGTCGAAAACGGAAAGTATTACAGCGGCAAGGTCAACGGTAAGGACTATGTGAGGGTCTTCTTCCAGATACCCAAGACGCACCCCCAGGAGATTTGGTCGGCCGACAGCGCGAAATATGCGGTCGATTTCTTCTACAACACTCTCGGCGTCCCCTCGGGGCACGCGAAAATCGACCCGTCAAGCCAGATCTGGCAGCTCAAGCAGTTCTTTAACTGCCTGGGCCTCGCCGGCATCCTCCTTTTCCTTTTCCCGTTTGCCGCATGGATTATGGATTCGGTGCCTTTCTTCGGCGAGCTCAGGGCGGCGAAGCCGCTGCCTCCCGCTCCCGCAATAAGCACCGCGAAATGGAAATTCGTATACTGGCTCACCTGGCTGATAAACGCCGCAATACCCGGCATTCTCGCGATGCCCGTCATGCATTTCTGGATCGGCAGGCAGTCCTTCTCTCCCGCCACGGTGACAAAATGGTTCGGAGAGGGCACCACAAACGAAATAGCCGTCTGGGCCGCCGCTTCTTCGCTTTGCATACTTTTGGTCTTTCTGCTATCGTATCTGCTCTACGGCAGGAGAAACGGCGTGAAAACCGAAAGCTGGGGAGTCAGGATTTCGCCCAGGGCTTTCTGGAAAAGCCTTCTGCTTGCCGTAATAACCTTCGGGGCGGCTTACCTGATTCTTTTCACCGCGGATTTCTTCTTCACTGTCGATTTCCGCTTCTGGCTCATCGCTATGCGTGTCTTTAACGCGCAGAAGGTGCTCTTCCTCATTGCTTATATCCCCGCGTTCGCTCTTTTCTATCTTGTGAATTCAATGCTTGTAAACGGCGGCAACAGGGCCGAGGGCATGCCGGACTGGTTTGTAACCCTGATAAGCTGCATAGCCAACATAGCCGGCATTGCGGTTGTAATAGGAATACAGTATGTTACCTATTTCAGAACCGGCGTCTTCGTGTTCAACGCCATGCGCACGATCAATCTGTTCCCTTTTATCGTCCAGGTGCCCGTCGCGACGATAATAACGAGAAAGTACTTCAAGGCTACGGGCAGCATCTATGCGGGCTCTTTCACCGTCGCCCTTTTGTACACCATGATGCTTATAACGCAGGTCGCCGTGAACACCTCCCTGCTGCCCTGACCCTTTCCAATACTGCCGCGCCGCCGGATTATGAAACCCGGCGGCACCGATTTCTTACAGGTTTTGATATTGCTTTGCGGTATTCCGCGCCCGCATCGGCAATTAATCGACAGCGCAGGACCCCGCTGCAAATGCACGCGGGGTCCTGCGCTGCTTTTTTTGCGCTCTTCGGCGCTTTCGAGGCTAATCGGCTAGTTCAGGCATCACGGAGGGGGTCGTGATCTCCTCTTTCCCGAATACGGCCCAGGCTATAAGCGCTGAAATCATTGAAATCGGGAGCGCCACCACGAGAGCGTCCACCATCGACAGCGAATTCAGAGCGGTATTTTTGACTATGGAAGTCGTATTGAAGAGCAGCTTGCATATCTGAAGGCTTCCGGCGGTCTTTTCCTGGACAAAAAACATCCAGAACAAACTCGCTACGGAGCCGGTTATCATGCTGGCAAGCGCAGCCCTTCTAGGAAACGTCTTGAAGTAAAGAGCAGCTATATACGTTGGCAGGAAGGCGGCTGCGCACAGCCCGAAGAACATCGATGTTCCTATGGCGATTATCGCCATGCTCACATCAAGCTTATTGGCGAAATATGCGAGCGCCACGCTTATTACAAGCCCTATTACCATGGAAATCCTGGTGAGCGTAATCGTCTTTGTCTTAAGGTTCAGAGACTGCTTAAGAAAGTCGCGCCCCAAAGCGGTGCCCATTGTGTGCAGGAGGCCGTTTGCCGTCGAGACCGCGGCCGCCAAAAGCAGAATAAGGAAGAAGCCGCCGAACCATTGCGGCAGAAAGCTCTTGATGAACGCCGGAATTATTCCGTCGTTGGAGCCCGCGGCTTTGATCGCTATCTGCCCGGTCGCGTTGTAGAACGCTACGTTTGAAAGCGCGCCGACGGTAAACGCCGCTCCCGTCATAAACAAAATGAAGATTCCGCCGGAGAGCATCGCTCGGTTCAGCTCCTTGCCGCTCTTGACAGTCATAAATTTTACGGAGAGCTGCGGCTGAGCGAGCGCGCCTATCCCGACGCCGGCTATAAGGGTCGTCACTATGCTGAACCAAAGCGGCGAGCCCGCCTTAGGCATGGAGGTCCAGCCTGAAAATCCCATTTTTGTGAGCGCAGCGGTCTGCTCCGCAACTCCCTTCATCTCGGTGAGGCGCGTCAGCGCCGCATTTGCGTTCACTACCCCTCCCAGCATCGAGTAGGTATAGAAAATAAGAAATGCCATTCCCGCGAACATAACCGTGCCCTG